>JBGSJT010000082.1:0-38185 GCA_041741715.1 Pirellulaceae bacterium
CGATTCTTCGCATTGCCCCAACAGCGCGGAGACGGCTTCGGCATTGCGGGCGTTGCGCTCGCGACCCGCTTGCGCCTGCTCCATTTGCCAGAAGGCGAACGCTCCGCCACACAGCATCAGTAACCCGACCATGCCTGCCAGAGCCAGTTGCACCGTTCGCTTTTTTCGCTGCTCGGCTTCGCGGCCCACAGCTACAGCCAACTCGCGTTCGGCCGTGTGCGACCGCTCCTGTACCCCGTTGATGTAAGCTGACAGTCCGTCCGCTACGCCCTGCGCATCTTTGGGTCGGTCGATGGCTTCGGGTTCAAGACATTGTTTTATCACGGCGATCAATTCGGTGTCTCCCCCGCAGGCGTCTAGCCGAGCGGTGGCGTCGGCCAAGTCGCCAATGGCTGCCTTGCGGCGGACCTCTTCGCCCGAGCGGCCCAAGTACGGTGGCTTGCCAGTGACAATCTCGCACAGAATCGCCCCCAGTCCAAACACGTCGCTGCGACGGTCAAGGTGCAGGGTGTCGCCGTTGGCTTGCTCCGGCGGCATGTAGGCTGGAGTGCCCAATAGTGAACCCATTTCAGTCTCTGTACCGTGGCTGCCACCGGCGGTGCCGGTACTGCGGGCTGTGCGAATCATGGTCGCATCTTCGGGCTGGTGGATGCGGCTGGCTCGTGCTTCGTCGGCGACTCCTCCCTCGGCCAGCACCTTCGCTAGACCCCAATCCATCACTTGCACTTCTCCGAAAGCGCCGACCATAATGTTCGCGGGCTTCAAGTCGCGGTGGATGACACCTTTAGCGTGCGCGTAGGCTAACGTCTGTGAAATTTGCAGCGCAATCCCCAACAAACGCGTCCAGTCGGCGAAAGGATCGGTGCGTTCGCCAAGGATGGCTGCCAGGGTGGCACCTTTGACCAGCTTCATGGTGAAGAACGGTCGATCTCCGAAGCGACCGATGTCATACACGGGAACAATGCCGGGGTGCTGCAACTGAGAACCGATCTGCGCTTCTTCGACAAAACGTCGACTCACCTCAGGACGATTGGCATACTTTTCTAGTAACACTTTCACAGCCAGGTCACGCCCCAAGTCGACATCCCTGCCACGTAGCACGGCCCCCATCCCACCCCGAGCGATCTCGCCCGACAGTTGATAGCGGTCGCCGCTGTCGACCTTCGCCGGAATGGAGTCCGACTTAGTTCGCAAGATAGCCGAGCTCTCACCGTCGGCTTCTTTGAGCAGCACCGGCCGCATTTCACAAGTAGCGAAAATCGAACGCGGCGATTCGGTGCGTTTGCCAAAGCCCGCTGCCATCCCTGCGTCCAATGAATCTGCCGGAGACGAAATTGGCAGGTCAGCCGTCACATTCGGATCGTTGACATCGCGGTTGTTGTTCGGGTCGAATGAAATGTTCAAGGTTCTGTTACTCCGGAATCGACGCGTCGATAAACCAGGATCAGCCAAACTGCAATTTTCGCGCTTGGAAGATTTAGAATATCAAAAAAATGTAGCCGTTCACGACTTTTCCAGAAGAAAGGTTCTAACCACAGATGAACGCAAATAGACACAGATCGATTGGAGAGACTTATCAGTGTTGATTTGTGTTCATTGGTGGTTACTTTCTACTGTTTCGTTCTGAGGCTTGAACGGTTGCAAAAAAAAATGGTCAGCAAGCTCGCTGGTGCGACATCTAGTTTTTCAATATCAGCTCGACGCGCCAGCGAGTGGGTCACCGTAAGACTCACGACGCGAAAACCAAGGCCGTTGCCCTCGTCTGTTGGGCCGGATTCCAGGCGAGTAGACGAATTCATAAAGCTGCTGTCCAAGAACCAGCCGCCCCCGCAGACTCCACGCATAGAGGATGGATTGTCGTTTATCAAATCGACCTCCGTTTCCTCCCATTCAACCACATTACCCCCATGCCCATGATCCCGTAGGGACTCAGGCCAACTGCGTTCGTGATGTCCGCAGGTGGATTGGTAGTTGGGGGCGTGTAGTAGACAGCGGTGTTCGCCGCTGTGCCCCCTGTCACATTCGTAGGAACCGTATTGCTCCCCGTTGCATAGACGTAATAAGTGCCGGCGGACGGATCGTAATAGGCCGCCTTATACCATTCGTTCGAGCTCGGCAGTACATAATTAGATCGCAAGCTGCGAAACTGATTCGTTGGGTCATAGTCCAACGTATCCGCCGGAGTCCAAAGGGCGATGTTATCGTTTGTACCTGGTGTAGTGAACGTGTACGCCGCAAAACCACCGCTACTGGTGTTCAGCCAGTTCACGAAGCGGGCCGCTTCGTTCCAATTCACTCTGGTCACAGGCTTGTTAGGCCCAAGCGTGTCCTTGGTGATTTGCAGGCTTTGCGATCCGTTGAACTTGGTGACCATATCCTCACTCACTTCAAACTTGCCCATCGAATAGTTGTAGCCCACTGCTCCTGCGGGACGGGGTTGCCCAGTCAAATCGGCGGCATTACCGGGGTTGCCAATCGCCACAAACTCCATACTGAATTGGTTGAGGCCACTGCCGAATATGACAATTTCCGCCGACGCTGGATGGCTGAAGAGCAGCCACAACAGGCTAGCGAAGGTCAATTTCAGCAATCTTTTGCAAATCGTTGACAAGCGAACATTGCGTGACGGATTCATCGCTGGGTGTTCCAGGGGGGGGAAGCGAGAAGGCTCCACGCTTAAGCAATTCGAACTGAGCGGAATGGGCGCTAGTCCACCGGTTTTGCATTGCAAAGTCGAATTGAATGCGCGAGCGTCGATAAACCAGGATCAGCCGAACTACGATTTTCGCGCGCGGAAAATCGAAAAAATCATGAAAGAGCTTTGAGCAAGCTCGTCGCCTCCTGCTCTAGCTGCTCTGGGGAGCCAGGGGAGTGGAAGGCAATGACCCGTAGCAGCGCGGCCCGGAACTCTTTCCGCGCGGTGGCATAAGCATGATGCAACTCGGCGGGATCCACTCCCCATCGCTCCGCAATAGTGCGGATCGGCAAGTTCTCTTCGAACCTCAGCCGCAGCAATTCCACTCGCCGAACTCCTGCGGGTCCGCATGCGGTTGCCCACTCGCTTTGCAACTTGGCGGCTTCGGCCATGATCGCTTGTGCCCATGCGCGCTCGAACAGCCTAGACTGACTCACTTCGTTGGCGTCGATCTCATCAGGCAATGGGCTGTGACTTGGTTGTCGACTTTCGAATCGACGCGCAACATTGCGACTGACGCCATACAGGAATGCCCGAAAGCTCGGAACCCGCCCCGCATCCACTGCTTCCAGTGCACCACCTTGCCGGAAACATTCGACGAACACATCCTGAACTGCGTCGCCAAGTTCACCGATGATCGTAGACCCTCGCCACCGCGCAGCGAGATAGGCTCGCACAACCCCCAAGTAACGACGCGCAAGTTCCTCGCGATCGGCTAGGTTCCCCGCAGCAGCAGCACGAATGATCGTCCAGCAAGTGGATTCGGAGGCAGACATGGTCTTCGATGTCGCAAAGATTGAAAAACAGCAATGCACCACCCTAGCACGAGTAGTCAATTCTAACTAACGCTGCGGGAAAGAAAATAAATGTGCCAACGCCCCCCACAAAATTGCAAAGAGTTGGCAGCAGGGTCGAAGTTAGGGATAGGCGCGATCGAAGGCGTGAAGTGGGACAACTTATGTGTCGTTAGCGTGGTGCTATCAAGCGGTTTGGCAATATCATTTGTACGACACTATGGTAGAGTGGGATGATGAATCTGGAAGCCAGCGCCATGGTGTGAGGCGACCGAGTGTCCTCGCGAATTGACCATTTGGTAAACCTTATCGTGGATGCTGCTTCGTTACTCTAACGAACTAAAATAGGTCATTGTGGTGTGCGAAGGACAAAGACAGGCTCCATGGTGGGAGCGCGGAGTGATCTATCAAATCTACCCCCGATCGTTTCAGGATAGCGATGCGGATGGCGTGGGTGACCTGGCCGGAATCGAGTCGCGACTGGACTATCTCGCTGAGCTGGGGATCGATGCAATCTGGTTGTCGCCGATTTATCCCTCCCCCATGGCAGATTTCGGTTACGACATTGCTGACTACTGCGGCATCGATCCAATCTTCGGCGATCTCGCCGGGTTCGACCGACTGCTTGGGGCGATTCACGCGCGGGGGCTGAGGCTTGTGCTCGATTTTGTTCCCAATCATTCGTCAGACCAACATCCATGGTTCGTCGAAAGTCGGTCATCGCGAGCGAATCCGAAGCGCGATTGGTATATCTGGCGCGATCCAGCGCCGGATGGAAGTCCACCGAACAATTGGATCAGCGACTTCGGTGGCTCGGCCTGGGAGTGGGACGAGACTACCGGCCAATACTACCTTCATGCTTTCCTTAAGGAGCAACCCGACCTAAATTGGCGCGAGCCCCAGGTTCGGGAAGCGATGATGGCGGTGCTGCGTTATTGGTCGGACCGCGGCGTCGACGGATTCCGGATCGACGTGCTGTGGCACATCATCAAGGCGGAATCGCTACCTGACAATCCAATCAATGAGCACTGGACGCCCGACCGCACGCAGCGCGATCGGCTGATCCAGCTCCATTCGACCGACCAGCCGGAAGCGCATACAATCTCTGCCGAGTTCCGCGCGCTGGCCGATAGCTATGGCGACCGCGTTCTGATTGGCGAGATTTGTTTGCCGAACGACCGCCTCGCCCGATGGTATGGCACGCCGGATCTACCTCAGGTGCACCTGCCGTTCAATTTCCAGCTCATCGAAAACGCTTGGGACGCTGCCACGCTGCGACGGACGATTGCCGCGTATGAGGCCTCTTTGCCGCGATTCGGCTGGCCCAACTGGGTGATCGGCAGCCACGATGCGCCGCGCATAGCTGCGCGTGTCGGCGAGGTGCAGGCACGAGTTGCAGCCATGCTTCTGCTGACGCTTCGCGGCACGCCAACGCTGTACCAGGGGGACGAAATCGGTATTGGCGAGGTGCAGATTGCGGCGGAGCGAGTGCGTGACCCACAGGATCTGCGTCAGCCCGGCCTGGGGATTGGTCGCGATCGTTCGCGCACGCCGATGCCGTGGGATGGGTCGAACTATGCGGGGTTCAGCACGGTTGAACCCTGGCTTCCGCTCAACCAAGACTGGCAGTCACGCAACGTGGCGGCACAGGATCGTCGCGGCAGCTCGCTCCTGTCTCTCTACCGATCTTTGCTCGCGCTGCGGCGATCACACGACGCACTCGCTATCGGAGATATCACGCTCGTCGACGCGGCGGAAGACGTGCTCGCATACCAACGACAACATGCTGACGAGTGCCTGCTGATCGCGCTGAATCTCGGCGACTCCGCACGACCGCTGACGCTGCCGACGGATACCTGCGTCTCCGAGGTTCTTATATCGACACTGTGGTCATCGAATCTGCCGCATCGCCCGCTGGACGGAATGCTGGCCCCGGACGAAGGCCTCGTGCTGCGACTGAAGGAGAAACTCTGAGATGCGCATAGCCATGCTGGCCCCGATCGCCTGGCGCACGCCGCCGCGAACCTACGGCCCCTGGGAACTCGTCACCAGTATGCTAACCGAGGCGCTCGTCGAGCGCGGAATCGACGTGACGCTTTTCGCCACGTTAGACAGCATCACCGCCGCTACGCTCGAGGGCGTCGTACCAGCTCCGTATGGCGACGATGCATCGATCGACGCGAAGGTCTGGGAATTCCGCCACTTAGCCCATCTCTTCGAACAAGCTGGCCGGTTCGATCTAATTCACAACCAGGCGGATTTCCCTGCCCATGCCTTCGCGCGACTGACCGATACACCGATCGTGACGACGATCCACGGCTTCTCGTCCGAGCGCATCCTGCCGATGTACACGGAATACCAGGATGTCGTGCATTACGTCGCTATTAGCCATGCCGATCGCTATCCCAACCTGCGGTACGCAGCGACAATTCATCACGGCATTCCTATCGACGGTTTTCCGTTCAATGCGGACGGCAGTGACGACTTGCTCTTCTTCGGACGCATCCATCCCGACAAAGGTGCTGCTGAGGCGATCACCGCCGCGCGCACTAACGGGCGGCATCTCCACATGTACGGCATAGTGCAAGACACAGACTATTATGAACGGGAAGTTCGGCCAGCCGTTGACGGTGTATCCGTATGCTATCACGGTGCAGTCGGAGGAACGCAGCGGCTAAGGGCCCTCGGCGACGCATTTGCGCTTTTGCACCTCATCAATTTCGAAGAGCCGTTTGGGCTGTCTGTTATCGAAGCGATGGCTTGCGGCACGCCCGTCATCGCCTCGCGGCGCGGTTCGATGCCTGAGCTGATTGAGCATGGCGTCACTGGCTTTCTGGTCGACAGCCTCGACGAAGCGAACCAGGCAATCGAGCGTATCAACGAGCTCGATCGCCGCGCCGTCCGCCGCGCCGTAGCAGATCGATTCACCGTTGATCGGATGGCGGACGCCTATCTGGCCCTGTATCGACGCATCCTTGCCGCCTAGTACCTACATGGCCGGAAGTTTGCACTCGGGCTCAGAAAAGTCAATTCCCTCGTCTACGGTACAGCCCTGCCTGCGGCTGCTTACATCTGCAGTCAACCGATGCACGGCAGCGGGACAAATCCGCAGGCCAGACAAATCGGGGCGTTCAATTTGGTCTTGTGTCGCCACCATACCGCTGTATACTTATGGCCAGGATCGGAGGAACGGCTAAGTCTAGAATCCGGCTCGGCTGGACCACACTTACCAATGCATTACGACGCACTTCGCCCCTAATTTCTCAGGCCGAGCACCCGTTTTTTCTCGGCGTCTCAGCTGACTGCAGCTCACCGCATTTTGAAACAGATCGCTCGAAGGCTTTTATTCGATTGATCGTTCATGATAGGTCTCTGATTTTGCCAAGGAGGCGAAGCTGATGGATGATTTTACCGAGACACCTCGTTTTGTTCTATTGCATGCTAGAAATCCGATCGGTCCGACTAACGCTCAGACGTTTTTGGATTCCAAAATCACGACGATCTATGGCTTTTCAAGCAAACCCAAATACGACGCTTTCTTGCGACACAGCCCGATTCTCGTAACGCCTTGTCCATTAGTCAGAGGTTTCCTGCAGAGGCACGTGGATCTGGACCATACGGAGTTGCGACTGGTTGCGCTCGATGCGACCAGTCCATCGCAGCCGATTCTTCAGGCTGCAACGTTCCAACTGATTGTAGAAGCGTTCGATCTAAAGCAAGCAACAGTCGAAGTTTCTCACGAACTCATATTGGATGCGACGTCGGGTTCCTATCGAATTCAGTCGCTCGCAATTTCTGCTAGCCCAAAAGCAATCCCATAAATTGACTGTAGAATTGCCGCAATACAGCTTTGTAGGTGTTTTTCAGTTACCCCTTTTCTGCCATAGGTCAATTGAGTTTGCTGCATCACGAAAAATGAATGGACTATGCAAAAACTGATTGGAAAGCCACTATGCGACCGTGTGGACACTGCATTGGAAATGTCGGCTCGTGATCTGAATCTATTCACGATTGCCGCTCACGAAAAGCCGTCCCTTGCTACAGCAGCCAAGTTAATCTCTGCCCACGCCGGAATGGCGAGGGAATTTGCCGCATCTCAGCTACTAACAGAGCAAGCGTTGAAGTGTCGCTGTTCGGCGGAATTGAGGAAGTTGTTTTCGATATCAGAGAGGGCTCTACTGCTGGCGGCGGCTAGCGAACCATCTTCGTCGAAACGAGGCTTCAACACATGACAACCAGATTGCGTGCGTCATTGTTGCTGCGACCGTCAGACATGTCACCATCGCAAGCTGGATGGGAAGTCATCGGCGTATTTAACCCGGCTGTTGCAACTCTCGGCAACGACCTAGTAATGCTCGCGAGAGTTGCTGAACGACCTAGCGAAAAACGAGCAGGTCAAACCCCAATTCCTCGCTGGACCTGCGACGGTGAAGCGACGTCTGATTGGACTGAGGATGTGGATTTGCAAGCAATCGATGCGCGTGTCGTCGCAATGAAGAAAACTGGCGCACTTCGTTTGACGTCCGTTTCGCATTTTCAGGTGCTACGTCAATCGAACAGCACTGGAGGCCGCTGGACTGTCGTAGCGTCGATATTGCCGGAAAGGCCATTCGAAGAGTTTGGCATTGAAGACGCTAGAATCACAAAAATAGGCGAAGTCTATTGGGTCACGTATGTCGCTGTATCGCGACTCGGTGCGTGCACGGCGCTGATGTCATCGACCGATCTAGTATCGTTCGAGCGGCATGGCATTATTTTTCCGAGTGAAAACAAGGATGTCATCCTATTTCCGCAAACGTTTGAAGGAGATTTTCTGGCTCTGCATCGTCCTAATCCGCATTCGCATTTTAGTCCGCCCTCAATCTGGATGGCTCGCTCACCAGATTTAATTCACTGGGGAGGTCATCAACCGCTGTTGCACGGATGCAAGTCTTGGGAAGGTGACCGAGTAGGTAGCGGCACCCCGCCGATTCTGATCGAAAACGGTCTAAGCGAAATTGGTCTGGGCGAAGCGGGTTGGCTAGTACTCTATCACGGCAGCGAGTTGTCTCGGCTGACCGGAAAAGTTGGCCGATACGCGGCTGGCGCAGTTCTATTGGATCGACACGATCCACTTCGCGTGCTTGCCCGAACCTCAGAACCAATCATGACACCCAGAACTGATTTCGAATTGAACGGATTTGTTCCGAACGTCGTTTTCCCGACCACAACGATCGATCTTGGAGAGACTTTACAAGTATACTACGGCGCGGCGGACACATGCCTGGCTGTGGCTGAGTTTTCCAAACAAACGATACTTGGCTCAATGACTTCTCAGATCGGCCATCAATTATGAAGAGCAATAGACTTTCCAAAATCGCCTTCGTCGCGGACTACCTGCCGCGTAAATGTGGCATCGCAACGTTTACACATGACCTGCGAGGCGCAGTCGACAAGGCCTCCGCCGGTGAGTGTATCGTCGTACCCATGGATGATATCAGTGGGTACGATTATGAGAGCGAAGTCAAATTTCAGGTGGTTGAACAAGAGTTGGGAGATTACCGCGCAGCGGCTGACTTCTTGAACTTCAACAACGTCGACGTTGTATCGCTGCAGCATGAATTCGGCATTTTTGGTGGACCTTGTGGAAGCCATATCCTAGCCTTGTTGCGCGATTTGCGCATGCCCGTGGTAACCACCTTGCATACGGTCTTGTCGGACCCCAGTCAGACCCAACGCGCAGTGATGACTCAGTTAATTCGACTCTCGACGCGGCTGGTGGTTATGACCCAGCGTTGTCGTCAAACACTGATGACCAATTACTCCGTGCCAAGCAACCAAATAGATTTGATCGCGCATGGTATTCCGGATCGACCTGACATTGATCAAGCAGGATTGAAGGAGCAATTTGATGTTGCGGGGCGACCGGTGGCACTTACGTTCGGTTTACTTTCTCCTGGCAAAGGCATAGAGTACGTTTTACAGGCGATTCCAGAAATCGTTCGTTCCTTTCCAAATTTCATCTATCTCATTCTCGGCGCGACACACCCCAGCTTGATTCGCGAGCAGGGAGAGCGCTATCGGATCAGTTTGGAACGCATCGCCAAAGAATTAAAGATCACCAAGCACGTTAGCTTTTATAATCGCTTTGTTGAGCTCGGCGAGCTTACCGAGTTTATTGGTGCTGCGGATCTGTACATCACACCTTACTTAAATGAGCAACAAGCGGTTTCCGGCACCTTGGCATATGCCTTTGGATGCGGTCAGGCGGTCATCTCGACACCCTACTGGCACGCTCAAGAACTATTGGCGGACGGGCGCGGGGCACTGGTACCTTTTGCAGATTCACAGGCAATTGCCAAGGAAGTAATTGGTTTACTCGGCGACGACCAACGACGGTTTGCGATGCGTGAACAGGCGTATGCATTGGGACGCGACATGACTTGGGATCATGTCGCACAACTGTATCTAAAGTCGTTCTACCATGCGCTCGATGAACAGAGTGCACAGATAAAACGACTGGCTGTCCGCACGCTTGACGAACAGCCACTGGCTCTGCCACAAATGCATTTGGAGCATCTGCAACACATGAGTGACTCCACGGGCATTGTGCAGCATGCGATCTACTCGATTCCAGATCACAGTCACGGCTACTGTACCGACGATAACGCGCGAGCTCTGATACTGACGGTTTTGATAGAAGAGTTAGGCAAGGACTCCCCCGAAGTTCATGCACTTGCTTCGCGGTATGCTGCATTCTTGAACGTGGCATTCGACCGGGAATCCGGACGATTTCGCAATTTCATGAGTTTTGATCGCCAATGGCTTGAAAAGGATGGTTCCGATGATTCCCAGGGGCGCTCTCTCTGGGCCCTGGGGACTTGCGTTGGCAGATCTCGGCGATTGGGATTGGCCGCGTGGGCTCGAGAATTATTTCAACGGGCGTTGCCCGCTTGTGAAAATACAACATCGCCCCGAACCTGGGCGCTAGCCATCCTAGGCATTCAAGAGTACCTGGGACGCTTCAGTGGCGACCGCCAGGCCGCAACGATGAGCGAACGACTTGCAAAGCGACTTGTTGAATTATATGCGTCGACCGCGACCGAGGAGTGGCCTTGGTTCGAGGATGTCGCGTCGTACAACAATGCCAAGTTGCCACATGCGCTGATCGCTAGAGGCCGTTGGGCAAATGACGAGCGGGCCGCCGAAATTGGATTGAAGTCATTGCGCTGGCTGTGCGACAAACAACTTTCGCCCGAAGGCCGCTTCCGCCCCATCGGGTCAAACGGCTTCAGTCGAGCGAACGGTCCGACGGCAATTTATGATCAACAAGCGATTGAAGCTCACGCTACGGTTTCCGCATCGATTGAAGCCTTCGCGGCAACACAGGATGTCCAATGGTGCGAACAAGCTCATCTTACATTCGACTGGTTTCTCGGCCGAAATGATCTCGGGAAACCGCTCTACGATTCTTCAACCGGCGGCTGCTATGACGGATTGATGGCAAACCAAGTCAACGAAAACCAAGGTGCTGAGTCGACCCTGGCGTTTTTACTTTCGCTGGCTGAAATGCAACAACTTGCCACACATGCAGTCTAGAAACCTCCTATTCCGTCCGTTTTTGTTTTCTGGTTCCCAGGCTGTGGCTGGGAACCCACTGCCTTGCAGGCTCCGCCTGTTGAACCTTGGCAGACGAGGCGGAGCCTCCGGTGCAGTGCGTTCCCAGGCAGAGCCTGGGAACGAGGGTTTTCAGTACGGACAGAACACTAATGGACAGTACACTAATGGATAGTAATTAAGATTTGTAGCGCGAATCGCAGACACAATTGATTTCCCCACAACACCTGCGGCAAGCAACTTGCCGCTTAGTCACTTAACCATGCAAACCCATGCAAATCAAACGAACCGGAATCGTACTTTCACCCAACAAGCAGCGGGTGGTTCTGCGGGCTTTCCAGCCGCCAACCGATGATCGCATTCTAAGGATTATCGCTCGAGTCTCTACACTTACAGAGACGGAAGTCGATACGCTGTTGAAACAAGTCATCGAGGAGTTTCATGGTAGACATCAAAATGCCCAGGAATTCTTCGAACGACGTTACCAAAAGTTTCGACGCTACCTACCTACCGACCGTCCACTTAGCGACAGCCGACGTCTTCTGCTGGGAGCCTATTTCACACAGGAGTACGCCCTTGAATCGGCTGCGCTTTTCAACCCTTCGCTGGTCTGGCATCCCGACCAACAAAACCTTGCCAATGGTACGCGACGGTTTGCAATGAGTCTCAGAGCGGTCGGCGAAGGGCATATTTCATCGATCGTTTTTCGATCAGGTACGATTGATAAAGACTTGGCTATCACTATCGATGAACCCGTGCGATATGTGACGACCCCTAACTTCGTTCCAGATTCGCGTTACGAGAACAACTTGTTTCGACGCAAACTGATTGAGCTTGGCTTGGGGACGCCGTTTACCTATGAAGTTCTGTCTTCACTCGATCAAGAGTTTACGCTTGAGCAACTTCAGAATCAGTTGAAGGCTTCACTGCGGGAAAATCGGTCACGTCTTCGCGAACTAGAACCGCTGGTGGAACAAGTCGTGACGTTGGCAAAGTCGAATTATGAGATTCAATACACGCCTGCCCACGAACTGTCGGAACGTGTGATTTTCCCTTTTAGTCCGACCGAAACAAATGGTATCGAGGACGCACGCTTTGTTCACTTCCAAGAGAAAGATGGCCGCAGCAAGTATTACGCGACCTACAGCGCCTACGACGGAAAAATGGTGCTGCCACAACTGCTGGAAACGTCCGACTTCCTGCGTTTCAAGATGCACACTCTCAACGGTCCAGCAGTTTCCAACAAAGGCATGGCACTATTCCCGAGAAAAATTAACGGCCACTACGCCATGCTGGGCAGACAGGATGGCGAACACCTGTTTTTGATGTACTCCGACCTGCTCTATTTTTGGTATACGAAGGAGTTAATAATCAAACCCGCCAACCCATGGGAGTTCGTTCAAATGGGCAACTGCGGGTCACCCATCGAAACCGAAGCGGGTTGGTTGGTACTGACGCACGGCGTTGGTCCAATGCGCAAGTACTGCATTGGTGCGATGCTGCTGGACCTCGAAGATCCATCGAGGATTATCGCTCGACTACAGGAGCCATTGATTACTCCCAATGAAATCGAACGCGAAGGGTATGTCCCCAACGTAGTCTACACCTGTGGAGCGATCGTACACCACAGTCATCTCGTCATTCCCTACGCCATGTCTGACTACGCAACAACTTTTGCCACGATTGAAGTTAACGAACTAATATCGGAAATGACTTAAGATATTTTGGAACCGTTCACGCGCTAGTGCTAAGAACCTTGATTTCCGTTAGGGCGTGAACCTCAGGCGTTACCAAGTGAGTTCGTGGAAGATCATGCCAAGCTTGTTTCTGGAACTTGTACGAAAAGCATTTCAAGTTGTGCACTTCGTAGGCGAGACAACTATGGTCAACGGCGCAGGCAAATCAATGCGTTGCCAACGCGGACAAAAAACGCTGTCGAGGTCACCGCGTAGCCGTAGAGTGTTGGGCGGCTGAACATCGCTGCCCCTGCTCTTCGCTCTTCACTGGTCTCTTCCGGCAGCGCTGCCTCGGTGGGTAGATCTGCCGCAAGCCATGTTTCGTTTTCCGCGATGATTTCGAATGTAGGACCCGCCTTTAGTATCGTTGTTAAACCATCTTTGCCGAACAAGTAGACTCGATCATCAATTGCGAACGGTGTCGCCCAACACGACTGCTTGGTCCGTTCAGTATAAACCGCTTCTCCATTCGTGGCGTCGAAACAGTACACAACTCCAGAGCGATTGATCCAGTAGGCCAGTCCCTTGTGCATGATCGGTGAGGCCCAACTCGGAAATGCGCCCTTAGCAATCCACAGCTTGCTGGCGACAAACCCATCGCCGTCTGGCCTGACCTGGACCAAGCAATTGGATTTGGCTGCCGAGCCAGCATCCTCGCCATTCCGACCGGGTGAAGCGCCAACCAGAAATCGCCCCTGGCCGCAGTCGATTGGTGTGCAGCCTGTGTTGCCGCCAATGTCATCTAACGACCAAAGTTCTTGGCCCGCTTGCAGTTCATAGCCCTGAACCTCGCCACCTGAGCTGACAACAATTTGTGGGCGACCAGCGACCTGTACCATGGCTGGTGAGCTCCAACTGCGCGTTGATTTTCTATTGACCTTCCAGCGCGTCTCGCCATTCGACTTGTTTAGAGACATCAGACAACTTGGTCCGTCGTGCTCCAGCAATAAGAAAACAGAGTCGGTTGATTGGCAGGGCGAAGCACCTAAGCCAAACTCGGCGACAAACGGTCCTTCATCCTCAGCCAGCTTTCTCTGCCACAGCAGGCTCCCGTCGTGTGACAAAGCTAAGCAGTCACCACTTTCAAAAAATGCGACGATTCGCTCCGCATCGACAACCGGCGTCGGTGCGGCACGACTTACGTAGTAACTGTTGCTGACTGGGACGCTATTCGGAAAACTGTAAGTCCATGCCTTGATGCCAGATTCGGTGTTGAAGCAGGTGACATGATACGTGTCTTTCAGCGGTCCTTCGACGCTCGTTACAAAGACCTTGTCGTCCCATACCACAGGACTCGATTGACCATGCCCTGGGATCGCAACGGTCCACTGAAGCCCTTGTTTCGGATTCCAATTTAGCGGCAATGCTGCGGGCTGCACGGAGGCACTTGGAGGGCCCAGAAACGATGGCCATGTTTCCACTCCGGTTGAAACTACGACGGCTAATGCAAAAAAAAGATTCGTCATGTGTGTTTGCTCGCTAATGTATTGTCAAGTATTGGAATTAGGGTTCATCGTAGTGGACGAGGCTGCGAGTCCGGAAGCTCTGGACTCGCGGGCCTCATCCACTTCGACAGTAAAATAATTGGCCTGCGTTCACCAGCCTCCGATTACTTGGCCATCATGCCTAGAACCAACCGAACGCCAGGTTTTCAGGTCAATGGACTCAGCGACAAATCGGACGCTGCCATCACACAGGGACATCTGAACTCCGCCGCTATGACTGCTGCGGGCACCAAAGACTCCCCAACCGCACGTCTGCATATCAGGAATTCCACTCTGTGGCGGATGGTAGTGAGTGTAGCCAGTGTAGTATTCGCGTCCACTAATCCAACCCGCGCCGCGCTGCCCGGACCAACCACGAAATAGCGAACTAGCGCGCGAATACGCCTCGAATTGATTTGGGTCCGCCGGTAGCGTATAGCCGACCATACCGGGTACGGTCGGTTGCCGCGAACGGTCTATGAATGTGCAAGTCAAATTCATCATCGTTCGTCGACGCATAACGTCGCTGGTCGGTTCACTGGGTCTTTGTTCGATCTGTCCCAGCAGCGATTCGGCAAAAGCGGCTGTGTTGCTCAGTCCATCTGTGATGGTATTGAAACCAACTTTGGCGTCAATCCACAGAATTCCGTCAGTCGGCACGCGGGTGTCGTAGAGTGTTCCAACGCCAGTGCCATTATTCATGGCGTAATTGGTGCCCGCATAAGATTCGACTGGACCACGCCCCGACAGTGTCGCCACAGGAAAGATTCGATTGCTGCTTTCACTCGGGCATGACAACACCGCGATCGATGTCTTGGCGGCAATGTCATGCGGCGCAACAAGTGTGCCGGGGCAGCACCCGTTGGTTAGTGGACGGGCAAAGTCGATCAAGGAGGCGATATTGGCTTGCTCATAGAATGGAGCGAGCTGCGCGAAAACCGAAAAGTTGCCGGAGATGCTTGTGCCCGTGGTGTAATTCGCTGGCAGGCGTTTGTAGGCGCTTTCATAGTTGTGCAGCGACAAAGTAATCTGCTTCAGGTTGTTGCTGCAACTCATTCTACGAGCGGCCTCGCGCGCCGATTGAACAGCAGGCAGTAAGAGCCCTACGAGAATACCTATGATCGCGATCACGACCAGCAATTCCACAAGTGTGAATGCAGGTTTAACGTAGGGTTTGGGGATTTGTGTTGGCATGGGTAATCTAGTCTCTGGTTAATGTTACGAAAATCTCCTCGGTGCGGGCGCGCAAGCTGGGCGCGTCCGACAGAAATCGAGTTTCTGCGGGATACGAAGGACTGAATCCTCGAAGTCGCTTCCACGTCCAAGTGACGAAAACCACGTTGGTGTGAGGAACGAGCTGTCGCCGTTTTCGGACAGTGGAAGCGGTATCGATGGCGCGACCGTAAACGAGACCCACATGGAACAGGTCATCACGCAACAGTCGCGCTGGGTTCGTTGCTATGAGGCAGCGAGTTGCTGCGCAAACGAATCAACCGCTACGGCACGGGCGGCTCTGGGCCATCCGAACGAGAGAGAGCGTGCTCGTTCGAGAGAGCGAGCCAGCTTACTAAGGGGGGAACAATCGATCGAAAATCCGCTGATGGATTGATGTAAACAGCAGCAAGCGCGGTCCAGAGGTACTTCAGCCCGAGACATTCAGCTGCCTTCCACATCAATACGATATTGGTACCTCTGGAAGATTTGGCGAGCGTTTCCTCGGTACTCGGTTCATGGCCGGAAGTATCGCATGATCCGGTCTGGCCTGCGGAGCAATGACAACAACTCACTTTGGGCAATGCAGACACAAGTTGATTGGACGCAATTGCAACCCGCTGAACCAAGAATTCTGGAGGGGAGACGCCATTTCGTTCGGCCCATTGAAGCTTTTCGGCGTCAGCATGACAGCAGCACTGATCCCAGCAGAACGTGGCTGAGGAACAACCACAAGGACAGTTTTCGCATGGAAATCGCTCTGTAGTCTCACCGAGCTTGAGAGTCGACCGAGGGGCAGCAACAAATCCTGTCAGTGCAAACGCCAACACAGGCAAAAGCACCCACAAAAGTGCTCGCCTTGGTCTGCTGTCGCGTATAAAACTCTGAATCAGGTAAAACACAGCGGTGAATCGCTATAGATTGCCGCCCGTTCCTCACTCCACGATTATCTCCGCAAAACGCTTGTCGAGCAACGCTACATCGCGATCTGTGACCCTTTGCCGCACACTCGAGACTTCTTCATTAGATTCGACTAACCTCAAATCCAAGTTAGTTCGTGCGGCATGACCCCCTGCGCGATGGAAGTGGCGGAGGCGCGACCAGCGGCTTCGCCCATGGGGACGGCATTGCCAGTCACGCGATAGCTGGAATGGGCAATGAAATCTCCACTAATGCAACGACCGGCCATCATCAATCCATCTACGTCGGCCGCAATCAACGCACCTAACGGTATGTCGTAAGGCTTGGCCCCCGCAGAACGCAGGCGCTTGACCTCCTCCGGATTGGTTCCGTCGGGGAATAGGTTGTGTACATCAAAAGGAAACGAGGCGCGGCAGACTGCATCCGAATGACGACGACCACTAATGATGTCCTCACCAGTGACCGTATATCGACCGTGAATCCTGCGGCCTTCGCGGACTCCAATTTGTTCGGCGGTGGCGACGATGGACAAATTGGTCCAAGGGTCGCCGATGCTCTTTAATCCCTGCACAATTTCGTGAATCTCCTTACGGGCGCGCAAGGTCGCGGCGCTGATCTGGCCCGCGTCGATGGCTGAGACACCATATTCATGGTTGGTCATCAGCGAATAGATGCCACTGTGCAAATGCCTGAGCGTAGGGGCGTTGTAAGATGGGTTGATACCAGCCGCCTGCATGTACTGTAAGAAACGCGCCTTGTTTTCGACGCCGTTCTCGCGAATGAATTGAGGGATGTCGTGCGGACTCACGCCAGTCAACAGCGCCAGCATCGACATGGGTTGGCACTCACAGTCGGTGCCAATACCGATATCGAAATTACAGCCAGCCTGCGCGGCCAAATCACCATCTCCCGAGCAATCTATGAAGCGGTCGGCAGCCCATGCCTCGCGCCCCGACTTCGATTCGGTGACAATCGCCACCAATCGATTGTGCTGGTCCTTGACGGCCCCTACCAGTCGCGTGTGGAGTTGAATCTTCACACCCGCCTCGACACACATTTCTTCCAAAATCAATTTACACAATTCGGGATCGTAGACGGTGCCACCAGTCTGCTTGGCCACCGTATCGCCGCGTGCTTGAAGAGCGGTCAGCAGCTCTTGCATGATTCCGGTCTTATTGTTGCCATCGAGAATTTTGGTGAGCAGTCCTGCTGTCCATACTCCTCCCAGACAACCCGCGACTTCGATCAGTTGGGTTTGCGCACCAGCGCGGGCTGCGGCAATGGCTGCTCCGATTCCGGCTGGCCCTGCACCACACACCAGTATTTGACTACGCCCTGCGACCGGAATGTGCCGCTGCATTTCCAACAGTCGTCCATCCTCCAACAGTTCGCCCGAGGTCCGCGTGATCTGCCCAGTCACGATGTGGGGGGTGTTTGCAGTCGCTCCCGAGAGAGTGTCCGCTGCAGAGGAATGATCGAGCATCAGCATCGACGGTCCCAGCACCGCGCCACCCGCCACTCCCTGAAGAAATCTTCTGCGATCGTTAGGATTTATACTGTCGCTCATCAATTCTTCTCCATAGAAGCTAAGGGATGTTTTCTGGGTTGTGCTGGTGATTGTGGTACAATCGACCATGTCCTGATTTTATTGTTGCCGATTTCTTGTTTTGTGGGATAAGCGGTCCGCGAAATCATCCCGTATTATCTTTTTACCACACATCTTTTTTTCGGTCGCGTTTTCATCCCAGGCACTTCCAAGCTGGGTTAAAGTTGACAGTCACTCGCTTTCGGCCGCAAGTGTTTTCCGACAAAAAGATGTGCGGCAAAAAGATGAAGCACTCGACCGTACAATGGCGAAGCTGTCTCCTCTGGAAAATCTGTAGTCAGCGAAAGGGCTGTAAGCTTAATGAGGGTAGCAACTATCAATGCGTGTTTTTGCAATCTAGTGGCACTGTATGGAATTCCTTGAAGTATAGAATATACCGAATACGCGAACGCCGTGGAGCTTTCGCTAGCGACTGAGCAGCCGATGCCGCTTGAGGCTACTGGCGTCCCCTACATTTTCGCCACACAACGATCTCGACGGTGGTGCTCCCTTAAAAATATTAGATAAATAGATGCAATTGCGGATCACTTTACTCATTTCAATCCTCTCGTTACTCGTCTGCCCGTCCCTCGGGAGCATAGCGTGGGGCGAAGAAACCCAGACGAACCAGCAGCAAGTAATTGTCGCTGGCTATCCATTGCAAAACGTTGAAGGTTGGTCCGTGCGCGTGAGCGACGCTTTGTTGGCTGAACATCCGGATCAAACTAAACGTGCCTTGGAACTGCTCGCCGAACAACTGCGTCAGGTGAAGAAAGTTCTGCCAGCAGAACCACTGGCGTTCGCCATGACCGTCCCCATCTGGTTGTCACCAGAATACGACGGAGTGCGACCGACCGGAGAATATCATCCAGGTGCTCGGTGGTTGAAAGATCAGGGGCGACATCCAGAGCTGCATCAGTGCATCGAATTTACCAACACAGCGATTTTCGAGCGCGAAATCAAACGCATGCCGATGATGGTGCTGCATGAACTAGCACACGCCTATCATGACCAAGTCTGCGGCTACGACCACCAAGAAATTCAGCAGGCCTACGACGCGGTGGTCGCCAGTGGTATCTACAATGCAGTTCTGCGTGGCAACGGCAAAACAGAAAAGGCTTATGCCATGTCGACAGTCATGGAGTATTTCGCAGAAACAACAGAAGCCTACTTTGGCGTCAATGACTTTTTTCCGTTCACCAATGCCGAACTGCAGCGCCATGACCTACGCATGCATAAACTGTTAACGAAGATCTGGAAGGCAAATTCGGAAAGCCAAAAACACTCTGATCCTTGAGAGCCTCGTTGGAGCACAGCCATTAGGCGCCTGTGCACATCGAGTGCTTCATCTTTTTGCCGCACATTTTTTTGTCGGAAAATTTTGACACTTCTCGCTGATCGCCAGTACTACCCAACTCGCCCCTTGGGGAGAGTCGCGAGTAACGCGAGCGGAGAGGGGGGATTGCCCTCCCCGTCGCTGGGGCTCCGACCCTCCCTTCCGAAAGTCGCGTCTGAAAGACGCAACTTTCGGTGGGAGGGTGACTTACGTCTGGCCTCACTGGCGATCAGCGAGAAGTCTCAAAATTTTAGCGGTTAATGACGACTAACCGTCGCGTTCTACGCGGCTCAGCATTGACGAAACTTAAAACCGAAGACAAAAAGATTGCGGCAAAAAGATGGTACGGAGTCTGTTTGGTGACAGGGCATTCCAGCCAACTAGAAATTAGCCCGCTGTGTCAGCAGAACGTTTGGGTACTCGGTCATGCTGCCGCTTCGATTCTTTCGACACGGACCATACGTACTAGCGACAACCATTGAGCACGCAGCTTTCCGTCATCGGACCGCTGCAACACATACGCCGTCGTGCTATCCACTAAAACTGATTTCCAATCGACCAGCTCGAATGAGCTTCCATCGTTCATATGAACTCGCACCGGACCTTCGTCGATCGCATTGACGAGTTTTTCGCGATCCATGATTCCGCTCCATTGAAGTCGTTAAACCCTTAAATATCAGCTCGAGGCGCCAGCGAGTGGGTCGCCAGATTGACGCGTTGCATACCGACCTACGACCAAACCGCCGCCCCACTCGCTGGCGCGTCGAGCTGGTACTGAGGCCGAAAAAGGCACAGTCTAATTAGTTCATTATAGCACCTCCAGACAAACGCTTTACATGAGAAATACCCGCTGGAGCACGGCTTGCGCATCAATCGGGAATCTCGGCCATTCGTTCACGGAGGCGACGCAGCACGCGAGATTTGGCTTGATAGACACTGGCACTTGTCAACTCAGTGGAGTGGGCCACGTCAGACGCCGAGCGATTCTCCACGGCGGTCAGCCAAAATGCTTGCCATGTAGCTGGTTCGAACTCGGCTTCGACTTCACGCAGAACGCGCCGCACAATCGAGGATTGTGTGTTGCTGGGGTGGATAGTGGAATCGATCGAGTCGGCTTGTCGCTGCAACTGTCGCAACGCACCAGTACCTCCAGTAGCCTGCACCACACAGGCTTGAGCGCGAAAATAGTCTCTGACACAATTGCGGGTGATCGTGGCCAGCCAGGAACGAAAGCTACCAACTGGCTTTTGTCGCTGAAAAGTGGGAATGCCACGCGCCACTGAGGCGAAGACTTCTTGAACCACATCGGAAGCATCGTGCTCTCCGACGCCAGAAGTGCGACACCAACGATACACGATCGGCCCAAATAAGCTAACCAAGCGACTCCAGGCCTCGGCGTCCATACGCTGCACTTGCGATAGGAACATCGACGACAGCGTCGGATGCTCGGGTGGGGTTAGTGACTGCGATGGTTCGGCCATAGTTGCTTATTTTAGTCGAGTCGCAAGTTGGAAGTCAGGAATTAGAAAATGGTGTCAGACTTCCACGTTCATCAATGTAGCAAGAAAACCTACTGTAAAAATCCCTTATGCTGAACTGATAAGTGCCCATGCATACGTTTCTTCGCATAACTAGCCGTTTTGGCGTCAGCCACGGTTGCTTGATATGACTGGAAACTCATGCGTGATTACTTATTAGCAGCCAATCAGGAGAAAACGCTGATGACCGCGACCGCTTGTCCGACCAACAATCAATTGAAAGCGCTGTCGTTGGGGCAGTTGCCCGAAGAGCAAAGCGATGACTTGTTCGCCCACATCCGCAACTGCGATAGCTGCAAATCAGAACTAGAGACAGTCGGCGACAGCGAAGACTCACTGATCGCCAGCCTACGCAGCCCCAATGAATTCATCCAACTGGAAGCCGAACCCGCTTGCCAAATGGCGTTGGCTAAAGCACTGGGGGCATTGACCAGACACCAGACGGAAGTACCAGCGGTCGATCCTGATCACATTCCGGCCCAGTCGATCGGTGAATACATCATCGTGCGCCCGCTGGGACGTGGCGGCATGGGGAGTGTCTTCCTAGCTCAGCATACAAAATTGGGACGACAAGTCGCACTGAAGATCCTGAACAGCCATCGCTTGGGCGATCCGCGCATGCGAGAGCGCTTCGAATCGGAAATGCGAGCTGTGGGTAAACTCAGCCATCCCAACATCGTCACTGCCCACGATGCGCGGGATGTCGACGGAACGCTGGTACTGGTCACCGAGTTCATTGACGGATTCGATCTGGGAGAGCTTATCGCCCGGACTGGACCGCTGTCGATTGCCGACGCTTGCGAGCTAGCGCGGTTGGTAGCTGTGGCGTTGGCTTACACCAGCGAGCAAGGCTTCGTGCATCGCGATGTTAAACCATCGAACATCATGCTCAGCAATACTGGCGAAGTTAAATTACTGGATCTCGGCTTGGCACGACTGCAGGCCGGTTCTGGCGACCAACTCGATATTACTGGCACAGGACAAGCCATGGGGACAGCCGACTATATCGCGCCCGAGCAAGTGGCCGACAGTCGCTCGGTCGATGTCCGAGCCGACATCTACGCCTTAGGCTGCACGCTCTTCAAATTGTTGACTGCTCACGCTCCATTTGCCGACGATCAACACGTGACCGCCTTCGCCAAGATGACCGCGCACGTTTCCCAGCCGCCACCGAGACTATCTGATTTCCTGCCGGATGCTCCGCTGGACCTGGTTCGATTGGTGGCGTCGATGTTAGCCAAACCCGTGGAGAATCGCCCACAGCAGCCTCGGATGGTGGCTGAGCAACTCGCGGCTTTTACCAGCGGAGCCAACCTTCAGCAGCTTGCCCACCGCGCGGCCAAGCTACAAATAGTCCCGGCCGCAGTTCGCCCGCCATCTTCGACCGGCTCCGCGTCGACAACCAAAACATTTTGGAAGCGACCGGTGAGTAAGGCAACTGCTATCGCCACCGGATTTTTGGGAATGCTGTTTGGAGTGTGTCTGGGAATAATCATTACCATCACCAATCCCGATGGCACTAAAACGATTATGAAATTAGCAGAGGGTTCAAAATTAGAAATTAGCGAGTCGGGGATAAATGCAGGGGGGCAGGCACACGCGAAACACTATCAGCAACTCCCAATATCACCGAATTTTATCGAATGGATGCCGTATAGCGAAGCGGAGTTGGAAAGGTTGCGTGGTACGGGGAAAACGGTTGTGCTCCTCTTCACTGCCAGATGGAATCTCACCGGCCAACAGCTCGTAAAGTCTATCGAAAGCCTGGAGTTGACGCGACAAGTTTCGGAAAGCGGTGTGAAATTCATGCTCGCTGATTGGACCGAACCCTCAGACGCAATTCAAGCTAAGCTCGATGAGCTCAATCAAAAATCGGTACCGCTATTGGCGATCTATGAGGGCGAGCCTGGTCTCGGACCAAAAATCCTCTCCGACCCACAAAGTAGCGAAGTTATCAGGGAGCTTCAAAACCTACTTCAACGACAACGCCGAGAAGCCAATCTACAACAGGTTGACGATCTAGCGGAGACAACCTCGTCGCACGTGCCGCCACTGCAATTCGCATTGCTGGTCAATCCAGAATCGACTGGCAAAGTGCCGTCGATTACAAACGACGAATTGTTGAAGCTGTTTCGATTGCCGATCTCGGAAAAGCCAACCGGAGAAGAACGCTGGCTGCCAATCGGCGAATCGACACTGTCCGACTTGCCGATTGAGAGGCTTGACGACCTCGGGCAGAGGTATGCGCTTGTTTCGTCTGATCCAGATTTTTCAATTTCTTGGGATGAGATTTCAGGCCACATACTTGAACTGAATGTCAGGGGTAAGTCTAAGAATCAAAATGCGGAATTGGAGATGAAATTCGACCAGACGCTGGGAGCGAGCATGCTGAAGCTGACCGCTGGAAGAAATCTACAGATGCTGGCGATCATCGTTGGTGATAAGATCCTCTCGACGCCCATGATCAACTCGCCCATTAGCTCAAAAGTAATGATCGCTGGAATGTTTTCCGATGCGGAACTCAACCGCTTGCGGACGGGACTTGCGTCGGCACAACTGGCTTCTTCCAACGATCTCAATATTACGAGTGGTCCACAGAAGGAATCGGTGGACGCAACGGGAAAAGAGGATGCTCGGCCCGGAGTAAGCAACAAGCCTCAGATGAAGCTCAGCGCGATTCCGAGGTACGATAATTCACACATCGCATCGGCGTTGCATTTCGTGCTGGAAGAAATCGTCGTGCAACAGGTCGCTCCCAAAAACCTGGACCTGGGCAAGGCTCTCATAGATCTAAATGCCAGCGCATTGAGTGACGAGGCTCGGGAGTATGTCACCAGACTTTTTGCTTCCGCTTGGCCAATGGACTCACTGATTTATGTTGCGCCCGGACTACCCGAAGGGCTGTCACACGAACAAGCTTTTGTCGCCTATAGGCTGGACATGGTTCCGTCAGAGCTCATGGATGATTTGAATCGTGTCGCTGAAGCAATGTCGGGTACGCCACGAGTTTTTGAGGATGGTGTGGAGGGGATGGCCAAGGATCCCAACGGCCCGAGAGTGCGATTGAATGAGGATTTGATCGACGAACTTAGTGGCAAATTCATTTTTGCCTTCATAGGTTTGGGCAAACGAATTACGGACGTGCGAATGGGTTTTGAGATTGATGGATCGGAGCAGCAAGCACTGGAAGTGGCTGATAAACTGCGAGCAGGCGATCCAGTTCTGGGAGTATACGGACGTTATGTATTGACGGGTGGAGGCTGGCTAACCAAATACAAAGTACGACATTGAGCCTCCGAAAAAGCCGCAGAGCGATTCAAAAGAAGTTCGCAATACGACGACATCAGAATCGAAACAAAGTCCCAGCGTCGAGGGATTGGTGACGATGGATGGGCTGCCGGTGGATGGTGCAAGCATTGTATACATACCTCGCAACGGAGGACGACCATTTGGTGCTCGGACAGGTGTTGACGGCCGATATGTAGTGCTCGCGTCCTCGCGTGCGGCAGCAATATTTCCAGGCGAATATTTAATAAGAATCTCAACCAAGTCTGATGCCTATCAGGACAAAGATGGCAGATCAATTCCTGCGAGCAAGGAAACCATTCCCGCACGATACAACCAGGACTCCACGCTGTTGGTCGAGATAAAAGATGCGGTCAAGAACGTCGTCGAGATCAATTTGACGTCGGAGTGAAAGCAACGTCGCGCGAGAGTCCGTCGCCAAAAGACCTATGACGCTTGAAGCACGGACCCAGGCTCGATTTCAACTCTAGCGACGGTGAAGCCAGACGACTGTAAGTCCTTGAGGGCTGAACGAATTGCGGACTCCAGCGATTCCGATATGCGATGAAACGAGATCTGCGGCACTCCGGCAATCGTAGAAATCGTGCCATCGTTAATCTTGCCGTACAATACATCGGATTCATCGTCGCTCGGATCACGTGTAAGAATCAATGTGAAACAATGTTCTTTCATTGAGCTACTACTCATTAATTCGGATGAGGACAACGGTTTGCACTGGTCACCGTTACCACGCGACGGAACTAATCACGTGATGGTCGCCGATAACCTAACGGAGCGACTGAGAGGAGTGTAAAGAGAGAGTGTGTGAGCGCCTGACCGGCGGAGCGGTCAGCGACTTTAGGATGTTCGAAAAACATTATCGACTTCGATGACAAAATCGGCAAACATGGCACTACGAGCTGTCTCGCCAGCACCACGCTCGCAGTGTACTTGATAAGCACCTTCTGTGAGGCTCAGCACTGTGACTCGGACCAGCTCGGGGTCGACAATCCAATACTCGGTAATTCCAGCTCGCGCATAGTCGGCGCGTTTGTCAACGTAGTCACGTTGGCGAACCTCAGTCCCTTCACTGACCACTTCCATGACTAAATCAAGCTGGCTGGGGTAGCCAGACGGATTAGTGGGTACATTCTGGGGGCGAACGTATAGCACATCTGGCTCTCGAATAGTGCCAGGAAATAGAGGTGCGGGTAAAGGAGCAAAGAGCGTGACACCTCCTAGTCCATATTGAGTCACATAAGTTTCTACGGCTGCCGTCAGATACTTGACGATGAGCGGATGTTTCCAAGTTGGCATCGGTAAAATCTCCAATTTACCTTCGACCAGCTCGGCCATTTGATTGGAATGAATACGCAGAAAATCAGATTCGCTCCAGTTCCCTTGAGCGGGGAAGGCCTAAGCACACGGCAAGTCATGTTCGGCAGCCCCCTCCGCTCGCATTACTCGCGACTCCCCCGCAGGGGAGTACATGAATAATCCGATTCTGACAGGACGGAACTTAAGGGTTTTAGCGCTAGCGTCGCGCGGCGCGGATCTGCACGGGGAGACCATAGGTTTCCTCAAATAGATTACCACTTTGACGCAGCGCCAGTTGTTCCACCGAGACGTCCTCGACTCCCTTGGCCGTAATCACCAGTCGCTTGCCGTCGCTGCGGCACTGGATATCGCTAATCCGCTGGCTGCGTGAATCGTCGAGCGCAATGGCTAGTCGCAAAATAGCGGCCAGCTTGGAAATCACCACACGGTCGGCGCGGTCCAATGCCGAGTAACCCTCGTGCTGCGGTTGTGGACTACTGCGGCGATGATAGCGGGCGATCAGTGATACCAACAACACGTCCTTGCGACTGAGACCAAATAGTTCGCTGTTGCGAATCAAATACATGGCATGTTTGTGATTGCTGCGGGCGTTGATGTACATCCCCACTTCGTGCAGCAAAGCAGCTAGATATAAGATCAATTCGAGCTTGGGCTCGAGCTGATGTTCAGCTTGGAGCTCGGAAAACAACTTGCGACACAGCGTGGCTACGTGCCGAGCATGTTTTTCGTTGAAATCAAACCGACGACCGAGACTGATGGCCGAACGAATAATCTGACTGCGAAAGTTGGCGGTCCAGACATCGCGAATCGCCATGTCCTGCAACAGGCCATCGCGGAGATTGGTATCGGAAATAGCAATGCTCTGTTGATCGAAGCCTCGCGCAATCAGCACGTAGCTCAGTAACGCGGGAGCGATTGTCTCTGCGTCTTGAAAACTGACACCGTACTTCTGTACAGCTTCATCGTCGCTCATCACCAACAGCTTGCGAGTGAACGCGCTGAGCTGATCGACCGACAGGTAAGCCAAATTGGCCGGGTTCCAGGCCTCCAGTAAATTGGCGGCGGCGAAGCGCACGTCGCCCCCAATGGCGACCATCTCCAGTGGCGAATCTAACGCGACATGTTCGCGAATCTGGGCGACAAAGCGTTGGATCTGATTCTCCATAATCGCCCGCTGCTTGGTCGGAGGTGCATCGAACTTCTCCAACATTTCCAGCAGCCGCAATGAGCCGAGGCGATAAGTGTGTGAGAAGAGCACGTTGCCGGACTGCACAACTAGTACTTCGGTGCTCCCACCGCCGACTTCCACCACCACGCACTTGCTAGTCGCCAGTTTGGGATCGGCTTGCAATTGAGGTTGGATCCCCATATAGGTGATGCGGTTCACCTCCGCTTCGTCGAGCGGTTCTGTGTCCATGCCAGTGGCGATGTAGACGCGATCGAGAAAGGCCATACGGTTGATCGCTTCCCGTACCGCGCTGGTGGCAATCACGCGCATTTGGTCCGGTCGCGAGATACCGTACTCGAGCAGCAGGCGTCGATAGCTCTTGAGCACGCGTACGCAATCCTCAATCGTGCTCTTGCGTATCCGACGCTGCGTGAAGGTATCTTTGCCGAGCGTCACCGCTTGCGAAAGGTTTTCCAGCACATGCACATTCCCCTCGCCGTCGATATCGGCAATGGCCATGCGAATACTAGTGGCCCCAATATCGATCACCGCGACCGAGCGCTTTTCCTTCTGATCGGAATTTGGGTTGGGGCGGACCGGGACGGACGACATAGGGTGACGGCTAGTGAGGAATGGAAGCGAGGTCGGACTTTCTAATATCTCATCTTAACCGATCCCGTCTAAACTCGCCAAGAGCTTTGTCACAGTAACTTGCTTGCAACTTGCCTCGCAAGTCATTCCACTTGGACTTTGCCAAGTTCCTGCCCTGCTCTCTACGGTTACAACTAGGAGGAAGAGCGACAAAAAATGGGCGGCAAAAAGATGGAGCACTAGAAGAACGTTTTGTGTCTTCTAGCGAATTGCTGGACATCGTTACGGTGGCCCACCTCGGAGAAAACCGATGCATTGGGGGAGCACCCATCTTCCGCCTCTTGAGCTAAAAGTGTGTGAATTAACGCGACAGTCGAGAACATCCATTTTTTTGCCGTCCATTTTTTTGTTGCGAGTCTGCTTGGAACACGCTACTTTGGACTCGGATTTGCGCTGTTTCGAGCGGAAAGTGTCTCTATCTCAATGGGACAGACGATGTATAATTGTCGAATGACACCTACCCAACTCCAATCACTGGTTCGCGAACTTGAGCCACCAATTTTTGACCGGATGTTTCAGGCCGTGGAAATGGTAAGGCAACGCTTGGAACGCGCGTGCCGCGCGTTGGCGAGTGCTGGCATCCCATACGCCATCATTGGTGGTCATGCCGTGGCGGCTTGGGTTGCCACTAAGGACGACGGGGCTGTCCGCAATACTCGTGATGTTGACTTATTGCTCCGAGAAGAAGATCTTGAACTGGCTACGGTAGCTATGCGCAGTGAGGGATTTATTCGTGACTCGGTGGTGGAAGTGACCGTTTTCCTTGATGGACCCGATGGCAAGCCCAGTCAAGGAGTTCATATCTTGCGAGCTGGGCTAAAGGTCAAACAGAGCCTAATCCTCGGGGCGTTCACCGGCTTCGGCCATCTTGACTAATTTGGGATCGAATCGCGCTACCGCATCGACCAAATCGCGCTGCGCAGCCATGACTTGGTCGATGTCTTTATAGGCCATCGGTACTTCGTCCAGTCCGGCGGACATCAACATCACGCCGCGCTGATCGAGAAACTGCTTGACATCGCGCCAGTTGAATTTGGCCTTGGCTGCCGTGCGACTCATCTTGCGACCTGCCCCGTGCGAAGCGCTCAATAGCGATGCCTCAACCCCTTTGCCGCGCACGACGTAGCCGGGTGTCCCCATCGAGCCGGGGATAATACCCAACACACCCACTCCCGCTGGCGTCGCTCCCTTGCGATGCACGATCAACTCTCGACCCGCATGCTCTTCCTTCCAAGCGAAGTTGTGATGGTTCTCGATATCGAGCAGAACTTCCACACCCAGATGCCGCGCAATTTCGCGATGAATACACGCGTGATTGGCCGCCGCATATTCGCCCATCAGATTCATGGCTGCCCAATACTCCGCGCCAGCTTGCGAATCGAGATCGAGCCAAGCGAGCGTGCTCAGTTCGCGCGGCAACTCAGGATGCGACTCCTTGGCAACTCGGCTGTAGTATTCGCAGACCGCCGCCCCCGTACCGCGCGATCCACTGTGACTGAGCAAGGCCAGATAGATGCCAGCGTTCAAACCAAGATCATCTTGCGCGAGTGTTAGTGTGCCGAATTCAACAAAGTGATTGCCGCTGCCACTGGTCCCCAATTGCTTCCACGCTCGGTCACGATTCTTTTCTGTGATAGGGGAGACAGTCCAGTCGGCCTCCATCACCTCGTGTTGGCGCGGCTTGCGGAACATAGCTCCCACGCCGAATTGTGTTTCGCGCTGAATCGCACCGCGCAGTTGATCGGTCTTTTGTTCTAATGCCGTAGCAGGCATGTCGAGTACCGTTAGCTTCATGCGGCATGCGATATCGACACCGACCGCATAGGGGATCACGCAATTCTCAGTGGCTAGTACGCCACCAATTGGCAAACCATAACCTTGATGCGCGTCGGGCATGAGCGCACCTGACACTGTCACCGGCAGTTTGCAAGCGTTGGCCATCTGTTCGACAGCACCATCTTCCAGTCCATCTCCCCACTGCTGCCAAGGTGCCGAGTTCTCCCGTCCTACGTAGCGCGCTTGGGCTTGAAATACACCAGCTAGCGATGAAGCGAGCCCACTCCACAGTCGATCGTTGGCGAAATTTTCCGGTGCGGCGACCACGGCGGCGATTTGTTCGCGCATGGCTGCTTGCTTGAGCCCTCCCCCCGCCGCTTGCTTAACCGCATCCAATGCAGCTTGCATGGCCACACCCTTGGGAACCCCCATGTTATTTAGTTCACGTGCTTTCAATGGTCTACTTTCAATAGTTGGTCCAGCATCCTAATGGCCGCTCTGAAATGAGACTTAGGGTTGCCCGTAGTGGACGAGGTTACGAGTCCCAAACATCCACCCAATCAGACAGACTCGTAACCTCGTTCACTACCCTAAAATCAAATCTTGACAGACCACTAGACACCCGTCAGAAGAAAAGGCTCACGAAAGTCTGCAAGCACTCAATTCAAGGGGACCATGGCTGGTGCGCGGACTGGATGTAGTGTTTGAATTGCGACACGAGTTGTGGCTGTTGACTGGCGAGGTCATGATCTTCGTGAGGATCATTGGCAAGATTAAACAACTGGCCGTCGCGATATTTCCAATCACCGCGTCGGGCGGCGCGAAGTTTGCCAGCGCTTTGCTCCCAATACAGGAAGCGCTCACTCAAGTCTTGATTGTTCCCCAATAGAGTCGGCAGGATGCTCAACCCGTCGCAGGTGGGGAGGGAAGAAGCGGCAGAAAGTTCGTCGAGCAAGTCCAAGATCTGTCCAACTCCACGATCCAGTCGCCCCACCATGGCGGCGTAGATCTTTTCTTGATCGCTCCAGGGCCTGTCGGCGTAAACACCCAGATAGGGAACTTCGTATCGCACATGAGGAGCCGTGTAAGGGAGGTACAGAAAAAACTTCTCTTGATAATGGGCGCAAATGAATTCCAACGCACGCTCCGTAAACAAATTGGTGGAGTAAATCTTTCGCGACTCGTTGGAGTTCTCGTGCAATGGAAATCGTTTTCCGTTGTGCCACAAATAGTCGGTGAAATAGTCGTCGCAGTGATCGTTGTTGAGGTAGCCGAACCATTCATCAAAACCCTGTTGATTGGGTTCTCCCGTGGTCCCAGGTTCGCCCAGTCCCCACTTGCCTACGATGCCGGTACGGTAGCCAGCTGATTTCAGGACATCAGCGATGGTGACATCCTCCGCGCTTATTTCCCGCTCGATGTTAACATCACGCAGGCCACCGGCGGTTAAGAACGAGGAACTACATTATCGTTGTTGATACCTAGTTGGCACGGATGTGCCGTACACGAAATATCCCCGTTTTATCTTTTTGCCGCACACTTTTCGTCGGCGAATTTCAGTACTAGCAGCTTTAACATTGAACCTAAGGAGCAGTGGTGAGTTCGATATCGATCGAGTTGGAGCGGGGCAAGACTTCCACGATTACGGGCTGCTTGGCATAGCGTGGAGGAACTAACTCTTTGGGCCGCTTACTACCATAGTCGGCGGCCTCCAGCGCTGTGGAGATCTTCACCACGCACTGGCCAACTTCCGCCCCCTCCTCTTGCATCGAGTAGGAAAGGCGATATTTCCCGTTTTCATCAGTCACGCCCGAGGATGGGCGACCACCCGCTTCAGGTTGAAATAAAACCGATGCCTTGGGTAGCGGCTGGCCGTCCAGTGTCACCGTCCCACGCACCGGAGCTACTGTCATTTCACTACAACCGACGGCCAAGCAGGCGATCACGCAACCCCAGCACGTCAACCAGTTGTTTAGCGATTTGTGGTTTGCCAACATTACTGTCCAATGCCTCCACTAATGACAAAGCCATCCGCCATCGCCCCCAAGTACTCGAAGGTGCTGTTCAAGGCTTGATTCGGCTGCCAATCAATCGTTTCACTCACGAAGTGCACCGATCCATCCGCTAAGGCGAATTGGGCACCACCCACATGATAACTGGCCGCACCTCGCGCGCAAATGCTATTGCCATTGCCACCTGGATTGGTCGGACTACCGGTGAAAATGCTATTGATATGCCCTTCCCCCATCCCCAGCGTGTTGGTGTTTCCGTACCGAGGATTGCGTCGCGAGTTATTGCGGTTGTTGTTCCACTCGTTGCCAACCACGACGGCCGCCGCACAGCGGATCACAAAGGCGGAGGCGGGTGGTTGAAAGTTTTTATACATGCGTTCGCCGATCGCCAATGTATTACTAAGTCCATCGGCGATATCACCGAACTTAGTGGCCGAATTCATCGCCATGATCCCCTTGCGCTGCTGCGGTGCTGCGGTGTCGCCCGGTATCCAGCCACGCGAGCCCGAGTTCCAGCCCACGTAATTCGAAGTCGCCACATTTCGATTGGTACCCGAGAAGCCCGCCAATCGCCGTCGATCATTTAAATCGGGAGCGGTATCGGAAGGGCAGCGGAAGGTGGCCAGCGGTTTCTGCATGAGTGCCAAGCGAATTGGATCGTCGAGCACCACGCGCATGTCTTCACCCACGTTGAGCGCTTCGTACAAATTCTTCTGCTCAATGAAGGGGAGGATAAAAGCTGGCCAGCCCCAATTCCCTTGCCCATTGACGCCAGTACCAGCCGTCCCGGCGGTGTGCATTACTCCTGGTGAGGCGATCCAACCCGGTGGCAGTTTTTTAAATGTCGATTCGTAGTTGTGGAGCGACAGGCCTAACTGTTTTAGGTTGTTGCTACACTGCATTCTCCGGGCTGCCTCCCGCGCTGCCTGAACCGCCGGGAGCAGCAGCCCCACCAGAATGCCAATAATGGCGATGACCACCAACAATTCAACTAAGGTAAAACCAGTACGACGTTGCATCTTACTTCCCCTTGAAACCTTTAAGAAAAGAAACGTTTCGCGCGACGAGCCACAACCATTCGCGGCAAATCAAACCCTTGCGTAATAAATCATTATCTATTCATTACAAAACAGCAACACTCGCGAAATGATTACTTTTTCTTAATATAAGAGCGGTCGGATACGCTGCCGACTGACCACCACACCGGGGGGCGTGTGGTTAGGTGGGGGTATTGTCAGACGAAACGGTGGGGAAATTAGGGATTTTGGGGACACTCCTCGCTGAACGCCAGCGTCGATGAAGATGAAAAATCGTGAGGTGTAACCGGCAACCCGCCTGCAAGAAATGCCCTGTTTCACGCAGTTTGTAGCTGTAGCTTTGTAGAGAGAGGCTCTCCGGCTGTCGGGCTCAATGGGATCGGAAGTTTTTGAGACAGAAAGATGGAGACAGAAAGATGATTGAAGGTTAGAAAATGGTAGGTTAGAAAATGCCATGCATGGGGGCCCGAATAGCGACCAAGTCGGGACAGAAGCCCAAGCATGAATCACAAATCGCCCGGTCCTTACCTACTGCATTCCAAATCTTCTAACCTTCCATTTTCTAACCTTTTCACCTTTATTCTTTGGCCCATTATTAGCATGTTCAATATTATTTTCGCCATTTGCTACCTGAATTTGGTGCGACCACTTTTTTCAGGCGTGTTACCACCGTTTCTCCAGGCGAGGGGCTGCCCCTCAAGACTCCCCTGCCCATAGAGATGTGAGCACTCCGTAGTGGTCCGTCAAAGTTAAGACTTAGGGTTGGCCGTAGTGGACGAGGTTACGAGTCCCTGGCATCCACCCAATCAGACGGACTCGCGGGCCTCGTCCACTACCCTTAAATTGAATCTTGACAGACCAGTACGCTTCTTTTTTTCCTACCTCTAAGCTAGGTTCGTAGTTACAATAGGTGGTTCCAGCCCGCCCGACTTGAAGCCCTTTTATGTTTGACTCTGTCAGCCAGCGACGCCGAGAACTACGCGAAAGTCAATTGCGGAGTATTCTCCCAAGCCTGTTCGGCGAACTGAGTGACGAGACCTTCGCCGAGATTTTGCCACACTTGAATTGGAAACTATTGGCAGGGAGCGAAACGCTGTTTTTGCAAGGGGACGCAGGGGATGGTCTCTACATTTTGGTCAGCGGGCGACTCCAGGTCCTATTGAACGAGGCTAACGGATCGCGGCGAGTGATTGGTGAAATTGCCCGTGGCGAAACTGTGGGGGAGATGTCTTTGTTCACCGGTGACCGGCGCACCGCGTCGATTGTCGCCGTGCGCGATAGTGTGCTGGCTAAAATCTCTCCGGCCGCCTTTGTCGAATTAATCGCGAGCTACCCGCAACTGGCTATGAGAACTACTCGGTTGATTATCGACCGTCTACAAAAGCGACTCAAGCCCGATCGACACGCATACAAGATCGTCAATATAGCACTGGTTCCGATTAGCCCGCGCGTCGATATCGTTGGGTTCGCGCGCGGCTTGGAGCAGAGTTTGCAAGAGCACGGCAAGACGTTATTGCTTAGCGGCGAAACGGTGGGAGAAGTTTTGCATGAACCCCGCATCACCTACCACCCACCACATGCTGATAAAGGCCATCGACTAATGGTGTGGATGGATGAACAGGAAGCGCTGCATGACACCATGCTCTATCAAGCAGATCGCGACGCCAACGAATGGACCAAACGCTGTCTGCGACAAGCGGACGAGATTTACTTAATCGGACATGCCGACGACCAACCCAACTTAAGCGGGCTGGAGCGGGAGTTATTACAAGCGGATACGCTACTGACCTCCGCCAAACGCAACTTAGTACTATTGCATGACAGCGATTCGAAGGGTGGATTCTCAGGCGCGTCGCGGTGGTTACTAGAGCGGCGAATTCGCACTTGTCACCACGCTAGGCTCGATGCCCAGGCTGATACTCAGCGACTGGCTCGGTTCATCTGCGGTCGCGCGGTGGGGTTGGTATTGGCGGGGGGCGGGGCGAAGGGCTTGGCGCACGCTGGGGTCTTCAGGGCGCTCTCGGAGCGCGGCGTGCCCGTTGATGTTGTAGGTGGAACCAGCTTTGGCTCGATCGTGGCCGCCGCCATCGCCATGGGCTGGGATGCCGACGAAGTCTATCGCAAGGGACACGAGTATTTCATGAATACTCCGATGCCATTGACAGACTACAATTTCCTGCCGCTGATCTCGCTCTTCAAAGGCAAACGGATCGAAAAGTTGCTCGAGCAAGTTTTCGCGGACATGCAGATTGCCGATCTGAATATCAACTTCTTTTGCGTCTCGACCAATCTTTCCAAGACCGAAGCCAAGGTCCATGCGCGGGGGCACTTGGGCAACGCCATTCGTGCCAGTGTTTCACTACCAGGGATTTTCCCACCGGTGATTGACGGGGAGAATTTGTTGATCGACGGCGCAATCTTCAATAATTTGCCCATCGATGTCATGAGTGAAATGGGAGTCGGCCGCATCGTGGCTGTCGATTTCGATCTGGACCAACCCCGGGTTATTGATTTTAAGCGATTGCCCAGCAATTGGGAGATCATCAAGAACCGTGTTTTCAATCGTCTGACTACCAACGTCCCTTCGTTGATGTCGATGATTTTGCATTCGACGACGATCAACAGCGATTACCGCACGCGACAAATGCGCCTACAAGCCGACTTGTTCTTTAATCCAGACCTGAGCCGCTTCGGCATGATGGACTGGAAATCACTCGACGCCATCATCGACGCAGGCTATCAACACGCCATCCAAGTTCTCGACAACTGGCCTGGCTTCGATCCCTAAGCGCCACAGACGCCGAGTGCTTCATCTTTTTGCCGCAGATTTTTTTGCCGAAAAACCCTTTCGCTAGTAACCTCTGGGTCCGTTTGCAGTTCCTATCGGGGCGGTCACGGGTGCCGTCGGGACAGCCTTGCCGCTCTTAAGCCATCGTGTTAGCGTGCTGCGCGCACAGTCGGCGGATTGAGGACGAAATGACAACAGGAGCCAACAAAGGTAACGGAGAGCCGGCGTCCGAGCTGTGACCAGTACTCGCTCCCAGTGCTCGATTTGGCAGAATAATGGAGGCAAAATAATGAAGAACTGGAATCATTTTGCCTCCATCATTTTGTCAATCGCTGCATCCAATGGGCATGGCAAGCGGCATGGGGACACACGTCTTTATAGGGTGGTGTGATCGCCGCCCGGTCGCGATGCTAACGTACAAAACTCTCCCTCCTGCCCGGCAAGCGGGCTAGGGGACGTGAGGAACTCAGGGTCCCGAAAGAGCCATTCTCCGTTCTCTCCATTTGCTCCTGTTCCAAATCGACGCGCCTTCGATACTCGTGATGGTGATAAGCGAGAAGTGTCAATAATTCAGAGTTCTTTCGGGAACAGGCTGTCAATCGCTGACAGCTTCTGAGAGTATGTCGGAATAGATTTCACGCGCGGCGTCGTAGGCTTGCTTGGCTGCCTGCAGTTCTTGCTGGCGAATCTTAGTGCGCTTCTGACTCCAGCAAACGTCGACCGCGTCGCGGCACCAAGCAGCGCTGCGACGACTGGCGCGAATCGGCTCTCCAGCCACTTCCACGAAAATCGGATTGCTGTGCATCGAAGGGAGAATGCGAATCGCCACCCATGAAGAATGAGGCAATGCGATATCGAATTCTAGATCCTGTGGCTCGCCATCGGCCACGATCAACTTCCGCGCTACCGCTTGTCCATTGACGATCACTTCCACGGGGACCCTGCGCGAATTAGCCTCACGGGCGCGCTCCAAATGCCAATAGGGCTTTTCATCTAGTCGCCGCGCGGAAATGGCTTGTCCCAGTTCATCAGGTACTTCAGGCAACAGCGCGGCGACTCGGCAACGAACCCTTTGCTGGCCACTCTCAGCCACGTTCCATTGACTCGGCTGGTCATCGTCGCCGACAGCACCAAGCTGCTGATCGCCCACGGAGAATTGCAGCACGTGAGACAGTCCGTCGCTGACATAGCTGCGCCCAGCTTTCAGACCTTGTACCCATTCTTCATATTGCAATCCGTCCGCTGAGGAGCGCTCTGGAACCTGCACGTAGCTACGTCCCAATCCGACGCGTTCACCGTAGATGCACGGAAAATCTGTCTCGCCACTAATCCGCGAACGGAAGCCGCAATTCAAGGTGTGGTACCAAATGTTCAATTCCCAAATCACCGGCGTATCGACAGCGCTGATGAAATCGCACGTCCCATGCGCCGTGGTCACAATGAATTCGTTGGCACCAATGCCATCGAACGGAGGCATGGCATAGTCGGGAAGTCGATCAGCGGCACGACCACGACGTGCATCATTGGTACCGCCCCAAGTGCGTGGCAGTGCGCCGCGCGTGCCATCAGGTAGATAGTCGGGGAGGGCCAATCCCCAACCGCTGTGGCTATAGCCGACCACTCCCCCTTGCTGCTTGCCCCACTGCAGCACCGGCATAGTCCAGGTCGGCCACTCTTCAATCGAATGTGTCCCTGGGTAGTCATCTTCGGTCAAATTTAGCAAACACAAATGCCCCGCGTGCGCTGAAGGAAATCCACTTACTTCGACATCGTACCGCATTAAATTGCCAGGCCGCGACAGTTCCGATACCTTGCCATCAAAGAATTGCTTCTGAAAATACCAGCAAGGGCCCCAACTGAGCACGCAACCGACATTCAAATCTTCCCCCACCAAATGCCGCACCATGTCCTGCGGAGTTACGCCCTCGGTTGGATTTTCGTAGTGCGCACAGCCAGCCGCATGCACATGATGATCGCCCGAAAACCAGCCGTGACGGGCCATGTGAATCCAGCGTTTGAGATCAATCTTGAGCGGCTGAGGTGGAACATCGGTGGCGACCGTCAGTTCGATCTCTTGTGCGTGATATTCTGGTCCGCGATAGGCGACGATTTTGTAGTGACCAGGTGACAAGCTGATCGACTCGCCGTCAGCGCGGTAGACCTGTTCGTGGAAAAAGAAATCGGGTGCTAAGCGTCGCGACGGATTGGGATAGACACGTTGTTGTTGGTCCTTAATCAACAAGCTGCAGGTGGTCGCTTGTCCATCGTGATCGTGAATGACCAGTGGAATGTCGATCGCTGGCCTGCATTCAAACAGAATCGGCACGTCGCTACGAAAGCCCAGATCCTGCGTCCCCTGTCCCACGTGCATGGACAACGTAGCCTCGCGTTGTCCACTATCGCGACTATAGAGTTGGATGATGCGATACTCCAACGGCAGTCCCGACAATGTTTTTGTCATGGGTTGTGAGTCGACAGTCGCGATTTCGAGCCAACGTCGCGCGCTATCAGCGGGAGTGATTTTCAATTCAGGCTTGGACGCCGAACTACTTCTGCGGAGCATCGGTTCGGCTTGCGGGCTGGTGCAGACGAGCGGTGCGGTGACACCCGCTTCGTTGATTACCTTTACTAGAAAATTGGTCCAACCGCGTTGATCGAGCTGCGCCTGTGCAGGACCAGCATTCACCTTCACTCGGCTTTCCGGATTGATGTTGACGATCAGCAGTACATGTTTATCCAGCACCTCTTGGATACCCCCGACAACTTTCGAGTCGTTAGTATTATCCTGCAGAGTTCGCAAGCGCTGGCTGTCATCTTCGCTCAACGGACTCCCGGCCAACTGCAATGCTTGTTCCAACCGCAATGTGGCCGCTTCGAACGGTTGTCGATCGACGGACGCAACTCGGACTACCTCTTGCGCGTTAAGAGATGTCGCTAGTAGCCCCAACGCATTGGGAATGGTGGAAAGGAGCGAGGCAACAATTAGATGTAGCTGCTGTCGCCAGACGGCGGAGAGCCATGGTCTGGCGAGCGTTGCTAGAATTGTTATTGAATGTTGGCTCCCCTGCCTAGCCAACAATTCAAGTACGCGAAGCTTGCATATCAAACGCATCGTAAATTCTCCCGCCAAGGTCTAGCATGGTTCCGAAGCACTTAGCATCTTACACCATTGCAACCAGCTCGGCGCACATCCACATTGCGAAACCACCCCCCGGTCAAGACCAACAAAGTCG
>JBGSJT010000083.1:0-9531 GCA_041741715.1 Pirellulaceae bacterium
GCAATCGCGAAGCATGCGCAGCTAAAGGGCCCTTCGCTTTCTCAAGTTTCCAAAACGATCTCAGCATACGCTGAAGAGTTGCTCGTGCTCAAAGATGGAAACACTATCCGCCTTGCCGATCCCATTCGGATGCTGGATCAACTGGGTAAGAATTGGCGTTTGAATCCGTCTGGCCGAAGTCGCTTCTATCGCCGTTCAAAAGGCACATTGAATTTAAGCGGACTATCCAACTCAACAAAACTTGCTTGGGCGCTAACCGGCGAATCCTCGGCGACACGCTATTGTACCATCGCACAAGGCGGGCCAATGAAGGTGGCCGTGAGCGACTTGAAGTTGGCTGAATCGCTGATTTCGTTGACGCCCGAGAGCGTCCCCAGCTTCGCGGATATCGTACTGATCGAGACGCAAGACGATGCAGCGTTCTTTGCCAACGAGCAAGACGAAGATGGGGTTCGCTACGCCAGTCGAATTCAGACTTGGATTGAGCTTAATGCAGGCGACGCTCGTCAACGCGAAACGGCCAAGGATCTGTATCAGTCCATCATCAAAGCATCGAAGGCGTAGTGGTAATCATGGATGATCTATTGTGGCCGCACTTTCAGCCGCTTTGGCGAGATCTCGTTGCTGCTTCTTCAACCAACATCCTCGTCGCTGGCGGATCCATCGCTACAAAGGTCACGCGTTAAGAAAGAACATCGCACAACAATTCCGTGGCCATGCAACTGATTCATACTTCAGTGATCCATGGTCTGCGATGTTCGAAGAAGCGAGGAAGTCACGGCCGGATGGTCAGAATGACCTCTATCCATTTTGGATCTCCCCAGACGGCGACGCCAAGATCGAACGATACGTCCCCCGGCTTCCCCACAGCCGAGAGGTCTTGCAGCAAATCCACCTTCAACGTTCTCTGGTTCTGTATCGCATGGTCTTCGGGCAGCATCGCCAGGAAGACCTCATCACGTACCTTCGCCAGCGTTTCAGCGATGAACAGATCGCCGAGCTAGTCGAAGTATGTAGAATTGATCTTTCTCCACCCCGTGGCGCTGAGCTTTGATCAACGGTTTTGTGTCCACTAAGATAGCTGGATAAGTTTCATGCTTTGAGGTCATTTACTTCTGGAGCGAATCCAATAACTGCCTCGAGATGAATTTAATTTTCCCAGTCTGTCGCAATCCCAATCTAGCCAGCTTTTGAAACGACAAACGTTCCCTGGGCTGGTTGTTTCTTAGTTTCGCAATTGTCTCTTGAGCCAAAGCATGATGCAAATCAATCCGTTCAATGAAGCCGTGATAAATCGATTCTTCGACTTCAAAGAGTACTCGAAAGAATCGCACGATGTATTTCGGTTCGTCTAAAGTTAACCCGTATAGAGCAAGTAGCAGCTCCTCGAAATGAGTGCTTACTATTCTTGCCGCTTTCTCTTTATCACAACATGCGATTCGCCAAATAGCTAGGGACGTAGTATTCCATCGAACGTGAAACCGACTAGTCAACTTGATGGGCTTCTGCAACTCGAAGAAGCGAATTGCAGTCCCCGGAGAAAGAAGGGCGAGCTCAGGCAGCAATGGCCCTTCGATTAGATCCTCCATTTCGACAATCCAGCCTTTGCAAGGCTCGAAGTCAGCCTCGTGATCATATAAAGTCAGCAACAAATGAAGTAATTCATCGCTTTGCTTTTGCCAAGCAATTTTTGAGTTCACAAGGAACGCCTTCTTATCTAGATTCGCAACGACTGACCTTGCGAAATCAGGCCTAATCTCGGTGATTGCGGCGATTGACTTTGCGATATTCTCCATTTGCCGGGGAGTTGCTCGCTCGATTGAGATCCTAAATCTTTCTGGCTCTACGTTCTTTAGACACATTCTAGCAACACTCAATTGCTGCTCGCTGGGGCCTTCGTGGGGAAGAGAAAAGCAAGATCGAAGCGTTGGACGCTGGTGCTGATGACTATCTGACGAAGCCGTTTGGCGTCGGTGAATTGCTTGCTCGTATTCGCAGTGCCTTGCGTCGAGCAGCTCGTCCGTCAGGAGATGGCGAAGACCACACCTTTCGTTTCGGACACATACACGGCGACCTCGCTGCGCGGAAGGTTTTTGTCGAAGAGAGTGAGGTCAAGCTCACTAAGCTAGAGTTCGACCTTCTCGCGCTGCTGGTTCGCAATCGAGATCGGGTATTGACGCACCAATACCTGTTGAAGGAAGTCTGGGGGCCTGGTTCAGCTAACGAGCCGCACTACGTTCGCGTTTTCATGGCCAACCTTCGCAAGAAGCTGGAAAAGAACCCTAGTCGTCCAGAGCATTTGCTGACCGAGCAAGGAATCGGCTATCGTCTGCGAAGTCAAACCTAGACTGGGCGAATCTTTGAACACATAACTTTGTGACCGACAGGCTTCAAGCCTTAAACGACTCGATATGGGTCTCGCGCATGGCAATTCCGTCGTGTACGAAACACGGTGGATCGTCGTATTTGAGTAATCGCAGTCCTGAGAATGCAGAGGTTGCTGCAAGCTGCATGAGGTCATCTTTGGCTGGCACGAACTTGACGACCGAGCCAGGACCAGACAGCGCGGGACTTGCATGCTCTTTTTCTCCCGTCAACATTCGCAGCAGCAAGCGGCCACCCGGTTTAAGTACCCGAGCGGCTTCGGTGATGAGCCGTTCTCTGTCTTTGGACGACGTGGGTAAATTAAAGGAGCCTCGCAAGCGAACCTCGTCAACCGAATCATCGCAGGCATCAATACGAACGGGAATTGGCGTTCCCAGGCGGTGCTCCCACACGACGGCATCTTCCGGCAACGTGCTGCCGGTCATCACTTCCAGACTCTGCCCCACGCCTCGACGATCAAGTGAATCGTCATCGAGCGTGTAGAACTCCCAAAGAGTGTTGTCTGGGTCGTGAACCCAGAACTTGGTTTGCTTCGCATAGCAGCATTCGACACCTTCTTCACGCTGAGACCGCACGCCTCGTTTTTCTAGTCGCTCTTGAGCGGCCACGAGCTGACGAGCGTTTCCAAGCCGAATGCCCAAATGGTTAAGAGTGCCGCCTCCCGATTTTCCGTTAGGCTCAAGTGAGAGCACGAGCGGTGGTTCGTCAGTTTCAAACTTGGCGTAATCATCGCGCTGCTTCGCCGGTGGCCGATCAAAGAGAATCTCGTAAAATCGAACGGATCGTTCCAGGTCAGTCACATTGAGCGATATGTGAAAGCGAACGATGGGGACTACCGTTGGCAGCGCTATGTTGGTGTTCATAGTGTAATTTCCTTTAGTGTTCTGAAGATGAAGCAAGATCAGTATTTGGCCGAGGCAAAGCAGTGAACATCGCGACGATTGCCATCGCGAACATCAGCCCAGCGAGCACGATGAAAACGAACGTATAGGATGTGGTAGCTCGCTTACTTGCGGAGAAAATCACCGGCCCTGCCGCTGAGGCAAATACCGTCAGCATCTGAGCAACTCCTTGTATTCGGCCCAGTTCGCGATTCCCGTACAGTCTTCCCCAGGTTGCGAAGAATAGTAATGCGACTGCTCCGGAGGCTATTCCTAAACCCACGCCGTACGCATAGGCGTGCCAAACTTCGGTTGCCTGCGTCAAGCCAACCAAAGACAGCGATGTTACAAGGAGGCATGCTGCGAGCAATCGATTCAGGGGTATGTAGTTCACCAACCTGCCAAAAAAGAACTTCGCACAAATAGCGACAATCGTCACTTCGGCTAGAACATTAAAGTACAAGCTTCGCTCGAAGCCACGCTCGCGAAAGATGTCTTCGTTGAAAAGTGCGACGCCGGCATAGATCATGCCCCACATTGAGATTGTCAAACTGAATGTCCAGAATGCCGGTGTTCGAAGCGCCTGTCCGAGCGTGAAGCCAACACCATCGCGTGACAAATTCTCTCCTACCGCTGACGCGCAGGATTGTCGAAGCAGCAATGCGCTACAGGAAAGGGCAACAAGCGATACACCAATGCCGGCCCAGATGGTTCGCCACGAAACATCCTCAAGCGTGAATGCCCAACCAACACCCTGGATTAAAGCAAGATGGAACGGTGCAGATAGAACCGCGTACCAGGCCATTGCAAGTCCCAGGCGTTGAGCGGAAAAGGACTTTGCTACGATCGTGATGCTCACGACCGAGAGAGCACTCTGCCCCAGGCCCCGAGTCAGAGTAATAGCGAATGCCAAAGACCAAAGGCTCGTAACTTGACTCATTCCAATGACGACCAGGCCCAGTAGCGTGAGATTGGCAGCCAGAACCCAACGCCGATCAAAGCGATCAAACAGCCAGCCGATCGGAATGCAGAATACGGAACCAATGAGCGTAGCCCATAAATTGATCGTTGCAAAAAGTACACGACCATCGTCGGTCGAAAGTTGAAAATCCTTCAACAACGGTTCTGTGACCATGCCCAACCCATGCGTGCGGCCGGGATAGGTTGCCGCCATCGCGATAGCGCCGATCAGGACCACGATGAAGTCCGCGTACCAGCTATTGAACGGACGAGCAGAATCGGTTTGAATCGCTATCCCGTGAGCTTCATGGAGAACTCCGGCGTCGCCATGCCGCTCGATACGGCTAGGTGGTTCAATGGTTGATGACGACGGAGTCATGCGAAATACAACTCGCTGCGTCGAGGTTCTGGGAATCTGGCTCGAATCCACTGATGGAACTCGGCATAGTGCGAATGGTATTGGTGTCCACCGTCGGACAACGCGTTGTAACTAATAAAGTATCCGCGCCTATGGCTGCTACTAAGGTTGGGCGCAGAACCGTGGGGTACGAAACATGAGAAAATTGCCATATCGCCTGGCTCCATTTCCAAAGGTTTAGGCCGGACCTCAAACTGACTCGCCTTAAGAACATGGTGCTGGGTATCTCGTGGCGACAAGTAGCCTCGTTTGTGCTCGCCCAGATAGAATTCTGTCGCGCCGCTAGTCGCAGTAAACGGGTCAATGGCGACGAGTACTGTTATGAAAGATTCAGGGAAACCAGGCCAGCTAATCCAATCTTGGTGAAGCGTTGCTCCTGTTGCGCCCGGCGGCTTATAGATCAGCTTGTCCTTGAAGAGGCAAGCAGGCTCGCCATAGATGGCACTCAATGGCTGGAGGATACGTTCGTCCTGCACCATTCTTCGAGCAACGGACGACAAGTCTACGAACGGATCAAACTTCTCAAAGACGGGCAGCCCGGTTTCGTGATGCGGCGTGTAACGTGTTCGTAAGTTATTCTCATTCAGCAGATGCTCCTGCGTCACTAGAATTCGATCAGCTTCATCGCCCAGCTCGCGAACCTCACACTCGTCGAACGCTTTGCGGATCAAGAGCACCCCATCGCGTTGATAAGTTGATAATTCACCCTCCGTCAGTCCCAGCTTTCGCGAACCAAGTAATTCTGTTTTAGAAGTCATGCTGAACAACCTCTCCGCCGCTTCGAGTTGCAAGACTTCGCCAAACAACCATGTCAATCGAGTCCGTGATGAAGTGCGTACTACCGTCGCAGAACCATGCCATCACGCCGCCATTGTGATTGCTGCGAGCCGTGCTCAGACCATGGCCAGAGCTGCGTGTCAGTGGATCGGTGCCCGTGAAGTTCGCGACACAATCTGGGTGGGCTCGATCGTTCGGTGGATAGTAGTGGTTGTAGCTGGAGCAGCGAGGCTCGCCGGCAACCCACGTGTAACCCCGACGTTGATTGAAGTTCACACGTAACGACGCATTGCAATTGGCTTCGTTCGTTTCAGCACCAGGGTTGACATACATACGCTGAGGACGAATCTCAGCCCGGGACGCAACAGTCGTCGACTCGGGGCCTTCGCCCAATAGTCGTTCCGATGCGCCAATCGTGTTGCTCGTCCCATCCTTGATGTCTGTAAGGCGGACCTTTGCGGCTGCGAAGAACACTCCGTCGGCATCCCACGGTGATCCCAACCAACCAGTCTTTCCACGGGTCGTTCCCGTCCCAAGGCAGAATGCGTAGTTGCTTGGTGCCAGGTCACCAACGATCCCGTATGCGTTGCTGGCGACTGCGGTACCGCTATCACTGGGGCACATGAACGTAGGTACAAACGTCTTGACCGCCACTGGTGATTGAATTCCCCAAGGGGCAGTGAGCTGAAACATCGTTTGCCTTAAATCGATGGCGTTGTAAACATTGGTCTGCTCCAAGTAGGGAGTAAGCAATGCCAATGTGCCCCATAGATCGAAGTACGCAGGCGCACCGCCAATCGACTGAGCCCGATAGGCTGGTGGAAGCACTTTCAATGCCGACTCATGGTTGTGAGCCGCTAGTCCGAGTTGACGAATGTTGTTGCTGCACTGCATTCGCCTTGCCGCTTCACGTGCTGCCTGGACCGCGGGGAGCAGGAGCCCTACAAGGATGCCAATAATGGCAATCACAACGAGCAATTCAATCAACGTAAACGCGACTCGTCGCGAATAATCTGCTCTCATTTTCACTCCTCCCGGGCCCAAGGCTCAAACGGTCGTTTGATTGTGCGACTGTCCGGCATGCCTGTCAACCACCAACAATATGAAATGATTGCTTTTTGGCCGTGATTGCGAGTAAATCTCGCGTTGCAGCAAGTGGACCAAGAGCGGATAATGAAACGGTTGTGCCTGCAGTCCTTTTTTTTCGAGTCCGATTTAGTATGTCTACCGAAGGTGATTCCGCAGCAGATCCTGCACTTTGTGCGACCTACCTCAAGGCTCTGGCTGACCCCGTTCGCTTGCAAATCGCGCGAGCGCTACAAACGGGGCCAATGAGCGTGTCGGATTTGGTTGTCTTGCTCGAGCTGGAGATGGCCAACGTTTCGCATCACCTCCGAGTCCTTTATCATGCAGATATTGTCACAACCGAGCGCGAGGGGAAGTTCATCTACTACGCAGTCAACAAGGAATTTCTTAAGAGCCGGTCTGTCGCCAAGTCGCTAGATTTCGGCTGCTGCAAGATCGATTTGCGCGATTAGCCTTGATTGTCGATCAAATACTCGCCAGAATGTTGGATGGTTGCGACGGTATCTCTCTGACAAAGGCATGCGTATTTTATGACAACGGCACCTCGTTTCATCATGATCGGCGGTTTTCTTGGAGCCGGTAAAACAACGACAATTGCTCGACTGGCATCGCATTTCCGCGCGGAGGGAAAGAACGTCGCGATTGTCACCAACGACCAGGCTGCCGATTTGGTTGACACATTGATGCTGCGATCACAAGGCTTCAACGTGGGAGAGGTTGCTGGCTCATGTTTCTGTTGCAATTTCAATGCTCTGACTGGAACCGTGGAAGCTCTAAGTGCGGACCAGCGCCCCGACATTGTGTTGGCTGAGCCAGTAGGTAGCTGTACGGATCTCGTTGCGACAGTGATTCGACCCTTGGAGCAGATCTACGACCAACCATTCGACATCGCTCCTTACGGTGTCATCATCAAGCCGAGTCACGGTAGCAAGATCCTCGGCAGTGAAGGTCAGCGCGGCTTCTCGCCGAAAGCAGAGTACATATTCCGCAAGCAGATCGAGGAAGCCGACTTTGTGATCCTCAATCGAATTGATGAACTGACGGAGGGAGAAATTAGCGAGTTGACTCGGCTTTTGACTGAGCAATACGCCAACATTCCGGTGATCCGATTGTCAGCGAAGAGTGGTGTAGGATTTGAAGCGTTGTGCGAGTTCTTGGATCAACAAGGGATATTCGGCCAGCGAGTCATGGACGTTGATTACGACATCTATGCTGAAGGCGAAGCTGAGCTTGGCTGGCTCAATTGCCAAGCGAAGTTGTCCGCCAGCGAGCCAGTTGACCTCGACCTCTTCTTGTTGCAGCTATTGGGACGTTTGCACAAGGAGCTCGTATCGGCCGACGCGGAGGTTGCGCACCTGAAGGTCATCGGTATGGCAGAGGGCGTGTACGCTGTTTCGAATTTGGTCAGCAATTCAGATCGACCGGTGCTCTCTCTGCCGTCCAATTGGAAAGGCTATGAAGTCGAACTTGTTGTCAACGCTAGAGTTGCGGTATCGCCCGAAGAACTTGAGACTTTGGTACGATCCTGCTTGGCTGACGAAGCCAAGAATATCAACGCTGAATCGGAAATCCTCGCACTCCAGTGCTTCAGACCTGGCCGACCAGTCCCCACGCATCGGCTCGAAAGCTAAATTTCCAAGTTCGCTGGCCTAACTCACTTTAGCCATTCTTTTTCAGCGAATCTGACTCACTGAGTGGTCGCGACTGGCCACTTTCTATCTCAGGTAATGAGACGTCGTTCGGCCATTTTGCATAGATAGATCTGGGAGGGATGCCATTTCGGTTCCCTCGAAGGTCTAAATATGGAGACGGAATCATCGACGCTTTTTCTTTCGATACTCTTCCCGATGACGGCAATCTGCCGGCTGATCCGGCGTCGGTTCGCTTTCGATCAATCGCGGAGATCCTGCTGCGCGGTATCCAACGGTGTGTCGCTGCAGACCGCGAATTCGATGCCGAATCAAGCGAGAGCTCGGCGCAGGACGAACTTGTTTTGGGCAATCTCGGAGACTCTTTACCCGAGCCGCTTGCTTTCGTTTCCGACAAACCCCTCTCTGTGTCTCGCGTCTCCAAAACGCTGGGTTTTGGCGACGCCCAAGACACTCAGAACGGAGGTAATTCGTGAGCAACGAAGCAAGACACAGAGACATCGCAGCACTGTTGGCCAGAGGTGTGATTCGGGTCAAAAGGAGCCCGTTGGCAGCCAAGGCAATTGAGTCCCACATGCCCGACAGCAAGGCGTATTCCGCTGAGCAGCCATCAGAGGGCGAAAGCATGCAAGCGGACGATCACAGCCAGGGCCAAGTGGATTCAAAGGCACCAACTCAGCAAGGAGGTGATCAATGAGCCCAAACGTATTACTCGAAATCGCCGAGCTGCAGGACAAAACGGTTAGCCAATTGGTTCAGCGCTACGAACAAGTCTTCGAAGAAGAATGCCGGAGCCGCAACAAGCAGTACTTGATCCGGCGCATCGCTTGGCGGCTTCAAGCAAACGAAGAAGGCGGGCTATCCAGAGCCGCGTTGAAGAAGGCCCAGGAGTTGGCAATAGGCGCTGAGACGCGTGTGACAGCTCCAAGGAAGAACAGCACCGAGGGCGTCAAGTTGGTTCTTCCTGAGCCCGATTCGTTTGTGGACTGGGACCCACGATTACCGCCGCCAGGCAACATCGTCGAGCGGCAATACAAAGGGAAGATGATCCGCGTGATCGTCTTGCAGGAAGGCTTTGAATATGAGGGCCGACGCTACAAATCGCTGACCGCAATCGCAAAAGAAGTAAGCGGCTCGCACTGCAATGGATTTCTATTCTTTCGACTTGGGAGACGAGCATGAGTAACAAAACCCCACCCCGCCCGAAAACCATTCGTTGCGCGATCTACACTCGCAAGTCCACAGAAGAAGGACTCGATCAACAGTTCAATTCGCTCGATGCCCAGCGTGAAGCAGCCGAAGCATACATTCGTAGCCAGAAGTGTGAAGGCTGGGAGATCGTTTACGATCGCTACGACGACGGAGGCTTCTCCGG
>JBGSJT010000084.1:0-11313 GCA_041741715.1 Pirellulaceae bacterium
AGCGCGGAGATGATCGGCCACGCGATCCGCCCCCATCATCACCGACACTCCCTCCTCGGCGACTGCAAAGGTCCCGCCAAATCCGCAGCATTCGTCCCCACGCTCCAGTTCGACCAACTCCAGCTCGGGGACCATGGCCAACAGTTGCCGCACTTTATCGGGCTGCTCGCCCATCCGCTCCGAACAAGCTCCCAGTCGCAATTCGCGTAGGCCGTGGCAACTGCTGTGCAATCCGACGCGGTGTGGAAATGGGTGGGGGAGTGAATCGACGTGCATCACATCCACTAAGAACTCGCATAGTTCCCACACACGCGACTTCATCCGCTCGAATCGCTCGTCGGCATGAAAGAATGATTCGTAGTGGTTGCGAACCATCGACACGCAACTCCCCGACGGGCAGACGACGTGATCGTAATCGCTGAAAATCTCGACAAATCGCTCGGCCAGCGGTCGCGTATCGTCCAAACAGCCGGTGTTGGCCATCGGCTGACCGCAACAGGTTTGGGCTGACGGAAAATCGAGCTCGATTCCTGGAAAGCGTTGCAATACTTCTACCGTGGCCAATCCCACTTGGGGGAAGAATTGGTCGATGTAGCAGGGGATAAACAATCCGATGCGCATGCTATTTTTTCTGACGAGGCTCGAGTTCTTTGATGCGGATATCCTTAAATTCGACCCACATCGGTTTGCCGGCGTGCAATTGCACTCCGAGCTCCCCGTCCTTCAAGGCCAACTCGGGAGAGTCGGTGAAATCTAGGATGAGCTGGCCATTCATGAAGTGTCGAATGCGACGATTGCGAGCGATAATCACAACTTCATTCCAGTCATCGAGCTTAAACAGCTTTTTGAAGTCGTCGTTCGTGATGAGTGTTTCGCTGACGGTCTTTTCGCCGTTCTCGATCGTGGCCTTCTCACCCACCAAACAAATGCGTCCCCGTCCAGCTAGCTGTTCACCATAGATGAACCCAGAGACGCTGGGGAATTCAACTTCGTTCCGCAGTTCATGCTGATAGCCGCGCATGACCCATTCATTTTTCGCATCTGCCTTAGGAATGCGCTGCGATCGATACTGGATGCCGGAGTTATTGGTCGCGTTGCAACGGAACGAAAGTCGCAAATCGAAGTCCTTAGTAGTACCACCTTTCCAAATTAGAAAGGTATTGCCGTTGGCCTTTTGCTCTTCGGTCGTCTCACCCCGAATCACGCCATCTTTGACTGTCCACAAACGGGTGTCGCCGTCCCAATCCTTGAGGTCTTTGCCATTGAAGATTCGCTGCATGTCCGACGACTCCTTGGGGAGTCGATTGGCATTCTGCGCAGAGGCCGAAAGTGGGAGTAGCCCAGCTAGGCTGAGTAGGATCAAGGTTCTAAACATGATGTTCTCCAAGTATTTAGAAGGTATATGAACGTTGATTGCGAGAATCTCGGTCCAGCTAGCAAGGACGTGGTCCATACCAAATATCAGCTCAAAGTGGCCCGCTACTCTAGCTGAACAGCTCCGCGATCGGTGTGCCGTTGTCGGTGATGGGGATAGGGCGATTACCATCATACAATTCCACGCGGTAGTCGATACCCAATGCGTGATGAATTGTGGCATGGAAATCGGGAATTGAGATCGGCCGCTCGACAACCGACTTGGACATTTCGTCGGTCAGCCCCAAAGCACCGCAGTGCTTCAGGCCACCGCCAGCCAAGACCAGCGAAAAGGCTCGGGACTGATGTCCGCGACCGCCTGCTCCGTCAAACTCTGGTGGCCTGCCGAACTCGGTGCCGATCACGATCAAGGTTTTGTCGAGCCGTCCGCGAGCCTCCAGGTCATCGATGAGCGCGGCGGTGGCTTGATCCAGTTCCTCGATCAATGTCCACTGATTTTGTTGTCCGTCTTTGTGCGTGTCCCAACCGGTGCCATTGACGAAGTTCAAATTGTGCGAGACTTCGACAAATCGCACTCCCTGTTCGGTCAAACGCCGTGCGAGCAAACAACGCTGACCGAATTCACCACCATACGTCTCGCGCAGCGAACTTGGCTCTTTGTCCAAATCGAAAACGCGCATGAAGCCTGGACCCGCCAAGCGTTGATTCTCACTGAGAGCCTCGTCATAGGCCCGCAACAAGCGTGAATCGGGGATAGCGTCGAGTGTTGTGTGGCGAACCGAGTCGAGCATCGCCATGCGCCGCAACTGGCGCTCATGGGTAACATAGTCGGGACGAGTCAAACCGCGTGGACCGCTGTGCAAATCGGTCAGATACATGTAACCATATTTTGCCCCTAAAAAACCAGGGCTGCGCGACATGTTGGGATAGCCAATCACCGCATAGGCTGGGGCATTGTCATCCAGCGCGCCGCGTTGATGAGCGACGGCAGCGCCGATGGCCGGGTACTGGATCGTACCATTGACCGGGCGACCGACGTGGACCCAATAGACAGCCGCCGCGTGCTCATCGATCATCTCATGATGGACGGTCCGCAAAGCGGTAACGCGATCCATCCGCGACGCCATGCGCGACAAGTGCTGACAGACTTGGACACCCGGTACCGCCGTATCGATGGCAGCGTAGTCACTCCCCGGCTTGCGCTCCGCCGAACTACCGCGTTGCTTGGGGTCGAAGGTGTCGATCTGTGCCATCCCCCCCCCGAGCCAAATGAAGATCACATGCTCCGCACCTCCTGGTGGCGGTACCACTGACGCAGCGTTTTCGTTTCCAAAGACGCTCGGGTGCAGGCCACTGGTCAGGGTTGCCGTGGCCGCAGCGGCTGTTGTGTTGGTAAGAAATGCTCTTCGGTCCATGCTTGTCTCCGAAAAAACTTGTTTGGCTCTCAGCGAATGACAGAATTAATGTCGGCTGCTGCCCCATCAAACCTGCTTAGTGGCGAGGTCCTCTAGCGTAACCTCTCCGCAGGCGTTCGTCCAGTCAAAGTGGAGCCAGAGCGGCAACTCTCTTCGGGCCGAAGGTCCAGCCGATTTCCTAGCCCAGGGCAAGTCAACGCGAGTGGAGCGAGCGTTGACGCCGCCCTGGGGCAGCTTCGGCCCGTCATTACTTCCGCAATTTTTTTTATCGCACGTCGCTCCGCGACGAATAACAAGATCCGTCTCCACATCGTGCAAGAACAAAAACACACTATTGATTCTGAAAGAAATCAACTGAAACTGCTATTTGTCGCACAGCCCAGGCGGAGCCTGGGATCGAGGGAAAGCAACTGACCGACGGAGCGGTCAGCGACTAAGACAAATGGAAAATGGAAAATGGAAAATGAGAAATGAGAAATGAGAAATGAAAAAACAGGCAGACTGCGAAGCTTTTGCGGGATGCAACTTATGTGCTGAAGAGTTCTACCTGAATGGACGAAAGTGTTGGAGGACCATGCATGGATGTCTGGCCAAAACCGAGCAACCTCGCGGGAATAATTGTAAACATGAACGCTTTCACCCCAGTCGAGAAAATCCGCTTGGTTATCGCCGAACAACTTAGCCAATTTGGCGCTCAGCAAACCGACTCGATCGGTGAGGCCATTTTGATTCGCAATGGACTTTTCTGTGGCCGCAAATTCAAGTGCGAAGGCTATGAGGTCGTGTGGTTCATCGAAGAGGACGAGATTAAGTTCTTTAGCCCCTGCGGCGACTTGCTCAAATCCACTTCAGCCATAGCATGCATTCGCCAATACGAAGAACGTCACGCAAGTCAAGACATGCGCCGGGCGGCCTAATTCTTTAGAAGCTGGCGACGAGCTATAACACTTTCCGGCTGCTTTCTTCGGTCGAGCTCGAAAGTTGATACTGGTCCCCCGCGAGCTTGCTCGCCGGGGAATTAGTTTTGGTGGTTAGCCGAATATCCGAGCAGTCCAGCAAACTTATTTCCGGCTCGATGCTTAGTCTCATTGCTTGATCCAGAGCAACGACTCCTCGCGCTATGGACCGGCATAGTCTCTGCAGTCGCTACAACCGATATCCAGTCGTCGGTTTTCTCGGTTTCGCCGCAATTGCTCGCCAGAAAACCTTGGAAAGCTCAATCAAAAACCCTAAATTGCAGCAGGTCGGTGCGCTGCGCCTCTGTCGGAATCTCTGGTCGGCCCTGGGTTTCCCGCAGACTACCAAGCCCGCGCAAATTACAATAGTTGCATGATGTGCGAAGTCCAATTGTCGACTTTGGCCTGTGAAAAATACTTGTTTTCTCCGTCGAATTGCGTACCATTCAATCCCGGAGAGAGCAAAGCCAAACTAGTGGTCTGTCAAGATTTAGTTTCAGGGTAGTGGACGAGGTTACGAGTCCGACTGATTGGGTGGATGTCAGGGACGCGTAACCTCGTCCACTACGGACAACCCTAAGTCCTAACTTTGCCGACCACTAGGTGCATGGATGCGGAGTGAGACGTCCCGAGACCTAATTGCCACCACAGCGCTGGATGTTGGATTTAAGAAATGACAAATAACTTGCTGAACAGACTCGTGAAAAAATCAAGTCAACTGTTGCTCGCCACTTCGATCTGCGCGGTCCCCATCGCAGCTCGTGGGCAAAACTGTTGTCCAGCCTATTCGGTTCAGTCGCAAACCGTCATGGAAGTCCAAGAGGAGCAAGGCTTTCGTGTCGTGTACGACACCGAATACATCGAGCAGCAAGTGGTCACCAACCGCGCCGTTCCGAAGACCCGCATGGAATCGCGTCAAGTCACCGTGAGTAAGCCGGTCGTCGAAACCAGTACGGTGGAAGAACGTTACACTGTCCTGCGCCCCGTCACCACTCGCGAATACGTCGACCAAAGCTACAACGAAACAACTTATGTGACCGAGACCGCAGAACGCGAAGAGACGCGGACCAGCTATCGACCAGTCACTGAAACTCAATATCAAACGCAAAACTACGTCGTGCAACGACCCGTCACCGAGACCCAGTATCAAACTCAGCAGTATACGACCTATTCCCCAGTCACAACTTATCAAACAGCGGTCGTCGATCAAGGGCAGTACTACGCGCAGCAATATGTGCAGCCCGGTGATACGCGCTATGGTCTACGTTATCTACCCGGTGGCTACAATGTAGATCCCACGGGGCAAGGTGCCTATCGTCGTGGCGGTTTGGGCTGGGTCCCCTACACCTCTCCTGGTACATCCTACGCCCAATTGCAATACCAACCCAACCCAGTCGAGGTCGCCGTGCCGCAGACTGTGATGATGCCACAGGTGCAACAAGCTCAAGTCCCGGTGCAAGTGACTAAGATGCAGAGCGAAGTAGTTCAACAGCAGATTCCCTATAACGTCACCCGTTACGAACCTGTCCAAGAAATGCGCAAGGTTCCCTACGCTGTGCAGCGTCCGGTGACGCGACACATCGACCGCAAGATTCCAGTCGATAAAACAGAGTGGGTTGAGCAAGAAATGGTGCGTCCCAAGACTGTCCAACGCACCAGCTACAAATTGGAAACTACCACGCAAGAGTTTCCCGTGCAGTACTACGAAACCGAAGCGGTAACGACGACCGTCAAAGTCCCGCGTCAAGTAGCTCGTTTCGAGCCTTACACGGTCCGCCGCATGGTGCCACGCGTGGTGCAGTCCCCGGTCATTCAAACCTACTACGATCCGTATGCCGTGCCACTCAGTCTCGGACAGAGTTCATGGATGCCGGTCACCGGCTCGTCGGTGATCACTCCCGCTAGCGGCACATCGAGTGAAAAAGTGACGTTTGGCGAACCGCGCCCCGCAACTGGCACTGAATCAAGTGGCACTGAATCAAGTGGCGGGCAGCGTGTGCAGAAGATCGAATTGGAAGAGATTCCACCTGCGAAAACTCCCATCGATGAACCGCCCAAGGAGAAGTTGGAGTTAGAACCTTCTTCCTCCCCCAGCGATGCGCCTCAAACTTAACACTAATGCGTCATCTAGATTAAAAAGCTGAGTTGGCAGCGCTCAGAGTAGAACGATTGTCCCAATCGTTTCTCAAGCGTTTATCAAGCTTTCTCTAGCGATTGGGACAATCGCTCTACTCTCCCAACCCAGTATCTTACGGTAGACGGAGCACTTGGCTATCTGTGAACCGCTAGACAAGCGACCCACTCGCTGGCGCGTCGAGCTGATATTGAAGCCGAAATTTGCGCTGACCAACCATATTCACTCGCGTGGCAGTCGATGCCCGAGCTTTTCGCGCTTGGTCGCTAGGTAGGCGGCGTTGTGCGGATTGACTTCAGACACAATCGGCACTTGCTCGACCACCTTTAAATCGAAGCCACGCAAATTAAAGGCTTCAGTCTTCTTCGGGTTGTTGGTCAACAATCGGATCTCTGTTAGCCCTAGATCTTTTAGAATCTGGATACCGATTCCGTAATCGCGAATATCCGCCTTGAAGCCCAGCGCGTGATTGGCTTCCACCGTGTCCATCCCTTGCTCCTGCAATGCATAGGCGCGGATTTTTTGCGTGAGACCAATGCCGCGACCTTCTTGGGGTAGATAGACCAACACACCACGTCCCTCAGCAGAGATCATCTTGAGAGCCATCTCCAGTTGATCCCCGCAATCACAGCGCAGCGATTGAATTAAATCGCCTGTAAAGCAACTGCTGTGCATGCGGACCAAGGGTGCTGGCCCGCTTGGTTCAAGTAGATCGCCCAGGAAAATAGCCAGTGGTTCTTGGGTCTCGAATTGGACGTTGTAGACTGCGATGTCAAACGCCCCCAATTTCGTTGGCAACTTGGCTTGTGCTGCGCGAGTCACCAATTTTTCATTGACGCGTCGGTGCGCAATCAATTCTTCGATAGTAATAATTTCTAGCTGGTGTTCCTCGGCCAATCGCATGAGTTCATCCCGAGTGGCACGATCGCCGGTGTCATCCAGGATTTCGGTCAACACTCCAGCAGGAGCCAGTCCGGCCATCCTGGGCAAATCAACGGCGGCTTCGGTATGTCCAGCCCGTCGCAGCACTCCCCCTTCCATGGCGAGCAGCGGATAGACGTGACCTGGTCGGACAAAGTCGCTTGGCTTGGATGTCTCGCTAGCCAAGCGGCGAATGGTCTCGGCCCGTTCTGCCGCCGTTATCCCAGTTTTGCTCCCCTCGTGGTCGACGGGGGTCAGGAAGGCTGTCCGTAAGGGAGCGTTATTGTTTTCAACGATTGGACGCAACTGCAAACGCTCGCTGGTACTCGGGAGGATTGGACAGCAAAGTTGTCCGCGACCACTCAGCATAAAATTGATCGTTTCGGGAGTCACGCTTTCGGCCGCGCAGATATAGTCCCCCTCGTTCTCGCGATCTTCGGCATCGAGCACAATCACAACTTCGCCCCGCCGGATGGCGTCAACGGCAGCCTGGACCGAACTAAACTTTTTCGACATATTGGAATTCTGTCAGCGAAACGCGAACGGTTAGTATGTGGGTCGTAAGTGTGTATTATAGAGACTCCGGCGGTTTCGTCTTGTATGGTTGCCCTGGAATTGAACCGCTTTGCCGCCCGGCAATGCCAGCTCGATGCGCCAGCGAGTGGCTCGCCCGTTTTGTTGGACTTCGCTTTTGTTAAACCGCCAGTCAGCGACCAACTCGCTGGCGCGTCGAGCTGATGATGCGGTTCAATGTGGCGATTTCAAGTTTTATCAATAAAGAATACGTGCCATGAGCCGGCTGCGGTCCGCAACGAAGCCTCTGTTTTTACTGTTCGTCACCATTGTCATTGTCATCGGTGCGTGGTCAGACAACTCCACAGCCGAAGACCTGTCTAGCGAAATTCGTCGCCCCATTCGCGTGGAGCGCGGCATCGAGTACCGACGCGTGGAGGGGGAAGCGGTGCGCGCCGATCTGTACCGTCCGGATGATGACAACGTCTATCCGCTGGTAGTCATGATTCATGGCGGTGCTTGGTCTGCGGGTGACAAATGGAATTTGATCGACCATGCGCGGGAGATGGCGCAAGCTGGCTTTGTGGCTTTGTCGATCAACTACCGACTGGCCCCTAAACATCGCATGGACGATCAAATCGCCGATTGTCGGGCAGCTTTGGGCTGGGCATCTGAGCAGGCAGTGAGTTGGAAGGCGGACCGCGATCGACTCTGTTTGTGGGGTTACTCGGCTGGCGCGCACTTGTCTGCTTGGATGGCCACGCAGCCCACCCCCAACGCTCCGAAGATTCGCTGCGTGGTGGCTGGAGGAGCACCGTGCGATTTTGAATTCATTCCCGCTGATAGCCTGGCGCTCGTGCATGTGTTCGGTGGCACGCGACAAGCGCTCCCCGAGGTTTATGCGGACGCCTCGCCGCTGACGCATGTCACTAGCAGCACTCCGCCGGTTTTTTTCTTCCATGGAACGACCGATCTCTTGGTCCCACCCTCCAGTAGTCGCAAGCTGTATGATCGACTCATTGAGTTGGGCGTTGAGTCGGAGTACCATGCGGTGGAGAACCAAGGGCATTTGCTCACGTTTCTCGATTCATCGGCGCGACGCCGCGCGATCGATTTCTTGCGTAAACAGACCAAGGAAGAACACCACTGATGTTGCCTCGCGAAGAGTATGTGGAACAAGCCTACTTTTTCCGCATCTTGCTCGAACGGATTGGCCAAAACATCCCGCTTCAAGAATTGATGGAGCAAGTCAAAAATGAACTACTCGCCTCAACCAAGATGCCGATGGCGATCGATTTTTTGTTGGCCGAGTTGAAGCACTCCGGCCAGATGCATGGCGGGATGGCCCTTCTTAAACACTACTTTGTCCCCTATCAAACATTCTTGATCGCGGAAGCCGAAGCCGATCGCGGTCGTTTCGACTATCGCACCGCCTTGCGTATTTTGGCCGCCGAGTCGCAGTTTCGCAGCCAAGAACAATTCAACCCGCAAGGACTCTTCTTTTTTCAGTTCGAGAGTCTCTGCTGCAACCGGCTTAACTACGATCGCGGGCTAAAGGCGATGAGTGAAGATCCGGCGTTTCCGCCCGAGTGGCAAGAGTGGCTGTTGATTTTACGTCGCCAGTTGGGATTGGTCGATTTGGCCGACATGATCTTTGCTCGCAGTCAACTCTATTTCGATCGGCGACAACGGTTTGAAGAGACTCCCCAAGAAGCCCCGATCTTATTCGGCTTAGCCGAAGGGAAGATTGCCAATTCCAATCGTCGCAAGGATCCGTTGTTCCTGTTCGCTGCCATGCAACGTCACTTGGGATATCCGAGTGTGCCACGTTTGGAGCCAATCGATCCGCTTCCATCGCTGGTACCACAACTGCAGCGGCGGATTGAACGCATGGAGTTGCGGATCAAGCTCATGGAAGAGGAGCAGCGGGGCGGACTCGACATTACCAAGTACTACAAGAACGGCAAGCTGCCACCTCCTGGCGATGATTTGTTAGAATAACTGGTCCCGTCAGCCGATGCCCATCGCCCCGATTGCCACAGCATCGTTGGGGAAGTAACTGTCGTAGCTACGTTCGCCAGAACGTTGACCGTTAAAGTCGCGACAGTCATTTTCCGATCGATGTTAATAGGATATTGATTGATGATTGATGAACAAGGATTGATAGTTGTTGAAGTTTTTGGAATGGCGAGGAAGGGAAGGCGACCGGCGATTAAGCATCGTTCGGGAAATAAGTGTCGGGGCTTACCCGTAGCTGCGGTCGCCAGACCGCAGGGAGTCTACGTTCTGGCGAACGTAACTACGACACTTATTTCCCGAACGATGCTAAACTTCTACCCATCGTAGCTGGAGTCGCCAGACTTCAGTCTGCAAGAGCTGAAGTCTGGCGACTCCAGCTACGGTAAGAAAAAAAACTAATTTCCGAGAACGAAGCTAACCTTAAAAACTGGTTCACCCGCGAGCAAGCTCGCGGGGGTCCAAAAAAGTTGTGTGTAGTACTTAATCCATTCAATCCATAGGAACTCACCATGACCTCCCCTCTGAGCACCTCCGTTACACGTCGGCATTTCTTAGCTGCCACTGCCGCCGCGAGCACATTCGCAACAGCGACTCTCGCGCACGGTTCCGAAGCAGTTGTTAAACACTCAACATCGCCGCGCCGCCTGCTGAAGACGCTAAAGATTGGCATGGTCAAAGTCCCTGGTGATTTGACTGCGAAATTCAAGGCGGTCAAAGAGGCAGGCTACGATGGCATTGAATTAAACGCTCCCGGCATCGACGTCGAGCAGACCAAGCAAGCGATCGCAGCGTCGGGCTTGGTCGTCGATGGCTCCGTCTGTTCGACGCATTGGAAAATTCGACACTCCAGCCCTGATAGCACCGTTCGCGCGCAAGCCCTGGCGGATCTTCAAACCGCCATTCGTCAAACGCATGCCGTGGGTGGTCACACTGTACTGTTGGTCGTGGGCAAAGGTGAAGATGGTTCACCCGAGGAAGTCTGGAAGCGATCGGTCGACAATATCGAAAAAGCTCTTCCGCTGTGCGCCGAATTGGGGGTCGTGATCGCCATTGAAAACGTTTGGAATCAGTTCTTATATGAGCACGATGGCTCCAACGCTCAGTCTGCCGAGCAGTTCGTGAAGTACGTCGACGAGTTCGATTCGCCCTGGGTTGGGATGCAGTTTGACATCGGCAATCACTGGAAGTACGGCAATCCTGCCGAATGGATTCGCCAGTTGGGTCGTCGCGTCGTCAAGCTCGATATCAAAGGTTTCTCGCGGACCGCTGACGGTTTCAAAGACATTCTGGAAGACGATCTCCCGTGGGCCGAAGTCCGCCAGGCGCTGGACGACATTCGCTTTGAGGGCTGGGTCGCCGCTGAAGTAGATGGAGGCGATGCGGATCGTCTGAAGTTGATCGCTGGTCAGATCGATCGCGCGTTGAACATCGGTTAGCATCGTGCGGAAAACAATTGTCGCGACTTAAGCGTAGTTGCCGTCGCCAGACGGCAGGGAGTCTTAAGCGTAGTTGCCGTCGCCAGACGGCAGGGAGTCGACGTTCTGGCGAACGTAGCTACAAAACTTATTTCCCGTTCGATGCTAAGTCGGCGCTGGAAACTTGGAGACAAATGTTTTGCAACTGCTACAATGGAAGTCTAACTTGTCCGCAGTCGCTGCAAAGTGGGACAACCTTTTGCCCGATAGTGTAATTGGCAACACGAAAGATTCTGATTCTTTTATTCTAGGTTCAAGTCCTAGTCGGGCAGTTTGCTTCAGCCAAAACCAACGGTTTAGCTTGCGCCCACAGCCAGCGATTGCAGGGCATCATCGTCAATTTCGACCGTGCTAACGCTCAATCCTGCGTGGCGGATATGGTCAACAGCCGACGCGATAGCATCCTCCAGCGACTTGGCCTCACGATGAAACCGCACCTTGGCAAAGCCATTGCCACTGCTGGGCGTTCCATCATCACAGCCTGCTTCAAAGAGCTTTTCGGCCAT
>JBGSJT010000085.1:0-6552 GCA_041741715.1 Pirellulaceae bacterium
CTCTGCGGTGGCGCGAGACAATGTGCCAACCGCGATTAGCATCACCCACAAGCGGAGAATTTTAACAGTGTGTGAGAGGAACGCTCGACGGCTAGTCCGGGAGGGTGCGCACGAGTCACGATGTCGCGGCAATTTGGATACTCGACAGCTCATAAGGGAGGTTGACAGGCGTGAGAGGGCATGGTGCGAGTGTGTTGGCTATCTACAATTTTACCACACTTGCCCTACGTTTTAGTTGAAAAAAGGTTGGTGCCATCGGGAAACTTAGGTTTGAAGTGACTAACATTCTCGCCACCATCTGGTTCCCAGGCTCAACCTGGGAACGAGCCTGTTCGCGTTGGCGTTCAGCGAGAAGTGTCGAATTGGTCGGTGTAACTTGGCATCGACCGACTTATGGGCGCAACAATTGCACTGTTCACAGTTGCCGTTCCCACCAAGCGTTTCGTTTCCAATCGGAGCAATACAATGCGCGCGTTCAAAATTACACTTATCGGAATGCTACTCGTCGTCGCTCCGTGTGCGACCAGTCGGAGTTGGGGGGGGCCACCCAGCGCGTCCACCGACCAAACCGCCGCGACGAGTAACGATCAGCAGTCGGCCAGCTCAGCGGATCCGAGCCAAGAGGCTAGTGGCGACGATAAAGAAGCTTTAGGGAGAACACCATTGCGAGGTTACAATCGCCCCTATGTAGTCTATCCTCCCATTTACCGCACCAACTACGGTCGACCGTATTACCAGCGCTACAACACGACTCCATTTTACAATTACGGAACTGCGTGGGGTCGCGGATTCCCGGTGGGGCAAGGTTGGATTAATCCGAACGTTGGAGGAGGGGGTTTTCCCGTGGGGGGAGGAGTGATCAATCCCAATGTTGGGAATTAGACTCGACGCTGGAGCAAGGCAGCTCACCGTTGTCGAGCTAATCCCAAAAACAAACGCGATCCCAGCAACCAATTCGCGCTGCCAAACGAGATAAGAGAAACGGCAAATGACATATGAGAACATGGATACGTCGGGCGATTGGAGCGATAATCTGCCGGGCCTTCAGCCCTATTCCGTTCCATCATGCTACGCCCCCCAGGCCTGCAGCCTGGGCTAGATAATCTGCCGGGCCTTCAGCCCTATCCTACTCCCAGACTCCATCACTCAATCACTCCATCGTCCACTACGCCTCGGCGAACAGTGGGGTGGAGAGGTAGCGTTCGCCCAAGCTGCACATGATGGTGACGATTCGCTTCCCTTTGAATTCAGGTCGCGCGGCAACTTGTGCGGCGGCCCACATGTTGGCTCCGCTGCGGATCCCGGCCACGATCCCTTCCTGTTTGGCCAATCGCTTTCCCCATTCAAAAGCATCGTCGTCATCGACGGTGATCACTTCATCAATGATCGACGTGTCCAAATTGCCAGGAATAAAACCAGCCCCGATTCCTTGGATGCGATGTTTGCCTGGCTGCCCGCCGCTAATCACCGGGCTATGTTTGGGCTCGACCGCAATCGCTTTGAAGTTTGGATTGACGCTCTTGAGGTAGCGTGCGACGCCGGTGATAGTGCCACCAGTACCGACTCCCGCCACGATGGCATCGATGTTGTGGCCACTGTCTTCCCAAATTTCGGGGCCAGTTGTTTTTTCATGGATCGCAGGATTGGCTGGGTTTTCAAACTGTTGCGGCATGAAGCCGGCGGGGTCTTGTGTCACCAATTCGTGCGCCTTGGAGATGGCACCCTTCATACCTTCAGCGGCGGGAGTTAGCACAAGATTGGCCCCCATACCGCGGAGTAGGGAACGTCGCTCGACCGACATCGACTCTGGCATGGTCAAGGTCAACTTGTACCCCTTGGCCGCGCACACGAAGGCCAGCGCGATTCCAGTATTGCCACTGGTCGGTTCGATGATATGCGTACCCGCAATGATCTTGCCATCGCGCTCACCAGCTTCGATCATGGCCACGCCAATCCGATCCTTGACACTATTGAGCGGTTGGAAGAACTCGCACTTAGCGAATACCGTCGCGCCCCCTTCGGGAACCAAGCGGTTGATTTGAATCATCGGCGTATCACCGATAGCTTGCGCAGCGTTGGCGTAGGTCTTTCCTCGTGGCATGAATCAATCCTCAATACGAGTTGAATGGAGGGCGAGTTGAAAGGAGCGCAAGTAGCAAAGTGGGCGAGACATAAGGAAACGCCATACGTAAACGAGCGCAAAGCATTAAAAAAAGCCACCGAAAATCGATGGCTAATGTTGGTCGACGTCTATCGCAGTTCGGCCATCGGCGCGAGTGGCACGCGGCTGGTGCCTGCAAGCTGGAGAGCTAGGCGGCCGTGGCTTGCTTGGAACTGACAATCAAGTGGCTCATGCGGCTCTTCAATCGCGCGGCTTTGTTGGCGTGAATGATTTTTTTGGAAGCCGCTTTATCTAGAAGAATTGCGGTAGCGCGCGACAAAGCGTTCGCCTCATCCATTTTCTTGGCGGCAATGGCCTCGCGGAATTTGCGGAGCGAATGGCGGAGTCGCGTCTTCTGAGCGCGATTGCGATCACGGCGAACGACGCTTTGACGCAATCGCTTTTTGGCTCCCTTGGTGTTTGGCATCGAAACTATCTCTTACACTAAGCTATGCATGGAAAGCGTCCGGAACCTGCTCCGGCCGTACAACTTGCGAACAATCCCTTATCATGCCGCATAGCCCCGCTTTTGTCCAGAGACCTTTTACCCCTGAAATTTGACGAAAACGATGAATTCCAGTTCCCCTCAGTCGGGTGTTGGCAAGGTCTATTTGGTGGGAGCGGGCCCCGGCGACCCCGGTTTAATCACCCTGCGCGGCCGCGCCTGCTTGGAAATGGCCGATGTTGTCCTGTATGACGCGTTGGCCAATCCACAATTGTTGCTCCTGGCACCCGGAGCCGAGTGCCTGTGCGTCGGCAAGCACGGGGAGACTCCCATTTGGACTCAAGCCGATATAAACGCCAAAATCGTCCACTTGGCCCAACAGGGACTCACTGTGGTCCGTCTTAAGGGGGGCGACCCGGCTGTCTTTGCACGCACCGCCGAAGAGCTGGAGGTGCTCGCCGCCGCCGCGATCCCCTTCGAAGTCGTCCCCGGTATCACCGCCGCCCTAGCTGCGGCCAGCTACGTAGGGATCCCCATCACCCATCGCCAACACGCCTCGGCGGTCGCCTTCGTCACCGGCCAGCAGCAATCCGGTGGCGTACCACAGCACATCGATTGGGAGGCGCTGGCGCGTTTTCCCGGCACACTCGTGCTCTACATGGGGGTAACCACCGCCGATGAGTGGACCAAGAATCTAATTGCTGCGGGCAAGTTGGGCGCCACCCCTGCAGCTATTATTCGCCGCTGTACCTGGAGCGATCAAAGCACCCTCCGCTGCTCTCTGGCCGAAGTGGCAGCGCACCTCCATGCGGATCGTCACGTGCGACCACCGGTGATCGTTATCGTAGGTGAGGTAGCCGCTTTGGGAAATGATTTCGATTGGTTTACCGCCCGCCCCCTGCACGGTTGCAGTGTGCTGGTGACACGCGCCGGTGGCCAAGCCTCTGAGTTAGTTCAAACTCTCCAAGAATTGGGGGCCGAAGTCTTTCAGCAACCCGTGATCGATATTCTCCCTCCAGACGACTTTGGTTCGCTCGATGCGGCTATCGAACAGATCCAGTCAGGTCGTGCGTTGGGTATCACTTTTTCCAGCAGCAATGGCGTCGATGGTTTCTGTGAGAGATTGCACTATCATGCCCGTGACTCCCGCGCGCTGGCCGGACTATGTCTGGCCGCAGTTGGTCCAGCCACGGCAGCGCGATTAAAAACCTACGGACTACGCGCGGACGTCGTACCCGGCCCTGCTCACGAATTCAGTGCCGCAGGTTTGCTCGATTCGCTCCCACCCGCGCTCGATGGCCAAGTCTGGATTGTCACCACCACGAATCGCAGCCGTGAAACTCTAACCCGCGAACTACAGCAGCGCGGCGCGCAAGTTCACGAGGCCTTATGTTATGAAACGCAACACGTGAACGCGATCGATCCTGCCATCGTCAGTGGGCTCACTTCCGAACGTATTCAGTACGTGACGATCACCAGTAGTCTCATCGCTGAAGCCTGTTTCGAATTGTTCGCTGACTATCGCCACTTCTTACGCCCGCTTAGTTTGAGCGACAACACTACTCGTGAACTGTCACGTCTAGGATGGCCCGCCGCCGCCCAAGCCACAACTCATACCACCGCCGCGCTCGTCGACGCACTGGTAGATTTACATCGCGATTTCGGTAACGACCAATGAACTCACAGCGGGCAAACACTCGTCCCCCGACACTGCGCGTCCTTAATGCACTCAACCACCATCAAGACCACACCACTCATGAAAACTTTGTTACTAATGCGGCATGCCAAGAGCGACTGGAAGCAGCCGGGTCTGTCCGATCACGATCGACCGCTCAACGCACGGGGCCGCGCCGCTGCTCCGGCTATCGCTCGTAAACTTTTGGAGTGTGGCCCTAACGTCGATGTGATCTTGGCCAGTTCTGCGGTCCGAGTGCAAGAGACCGTCGCCCTGTTGCAAGAGCAGTGGTCGTCTGGCGCAGAATTACTCACCAGCCCCGCATTGTATTTGGCGTCGCCTCAACAGATCATGAGTGAGGTCCAAAGTCTGCATGATACTTGGCACAGCGCTTTGGTCGTCGGTCACAATCCCGGGATGGCTGCGCTCGTCTGCCACCTAGCCGCGCAAGACCTTGAGTTTCCAACTGGGGCCCTTGCAATCTTTCAGTTCGATACGAACACTTGGAGCAAAGTCTTTTCCAAGGGTGGAGCCGAATTGATGGATTTCTGCAAACCTCGCGATTTGGATTGAAAAGGAACGCTTTGCTGCGCGACTACCAACAACTAAGAAATCAGCTACAGACCGCTTTAGAAGAGCCGGCCTTGCTCGCTCCCCGACAAGCGGCCCGGGGGGCCTTTAGTCCCGCGCTCGCCTATGGTCGTCACTTCGGCCCCCCTGCTCCAACGGCGCGACAAGCGGCCGTGCTTGTGCTGCTGGAGCCACGTGATGGCCAGTGGACCATTCCCGTGACCGTTCGTCCCGATCATTTGCCCGACCACCCTGGACAAGTATCGCTCCCTGGCGGTCGGCTGGAAGCGGGCGAATCGCATCGCCAAGCTGCGGAGCGAGAGTTTTTCGAAGAGCTGGGTTGCGAGCTCGAGCCCGATCAAATCTTGGGCGAGTTGTTACCGCTGTATGTTTATCACAGCGATTACTTCGTGCGCAGCTTTGTTGCCATCAGCGAGCGACTGTACGATTACCAACCTTGCGTTAGAGAAGTGTCGCGCGTTCTGCATGTCCCCCTATCTGCACTTACCTGCGATCCAGTAGCTAGTCGCCAGGAGTTCAGTCGCGGTCTAGCTACTTGGTCGGCCCCCACGATGCAAGCTCCTGGTGCCACAATCTGGGGTGCTACCGCTATGATCCTCGCTGAACTAGCCGCGCTGCTCTAATTGAATCTTCTAACTCAAGCGAAAAAAGTTCTGCGTCAGGGGAGACGTGACAAGTTACAATTAATAATTAATTCTTAAACGTTGGCACCGCGTTACTGCGAGTACTGGGAAAATGAAAGAACAATTGACAAAACTTTTGACCGCGACCCCGTTCGTTCCGTTCCTAGTAAAAATGAGTGACGGCCGGAGCTACGAAGTCCGTCATCCCGAAAACCTGGCGGTTGGAAAACACTTTATGGTCTTGATCGAACCCGAAAGCGATCGCACTCACGATCTTTATTTGCTTCATGTGACTTCGTTTGAAAGAACTCCCACTGTCCGCTCCTGATTGCGTTCAATCATCTGGGCATGAACTCATCTGCTAGCAACTCGATTCAATGCCGAACATTTTTCTTGCTGTACATCGTAGAACGCGTTAGATTGAAGGGGGCTATTCAGACAGATAAGTAACGTTCGGGAAATAAGTGTCGGATCTTAAACGTAGCTGCGGTCGCCAGACCGCCGGGAGTCGACGTTCTGGCGAACGTGGCTACGACAGTTATTTCCCGAACGAAGCTTAGTCACCAAATTCTTTGCGGGAGAAGTAAGATGCACTGCAACGATCGTCGGCAGTTTCTAGCGAATGTCGGGAGCGGAGTGTTGGTCGGCAGCTTGGGCGCAGGTCTGGCGAGCGATTTGGGGATTAGTACGGCCTTCGCAAACGATGGTGACGATCGGCTGACATTCGGTGAGTTGGAACCGCTCGTTGCACTAGCTCGCGTCTCGGCAAGCGAATTTGGCACCCCCGCCCCCGGCTATGTCGAAGCGTGTGAGCTATTGCGCATCAAGATTTGAACTAGTGCTTTGTCCACACTTAATTTTGGGAAGCGGGAATTTTACCCTCCCGCGCGCATCGGTTGCTACAGCAGGTTGTTTTGATTCGCGGGAGGGTCGTCGGCGAGCCCCAGCGAGCTGGCGGGGAGGGCGAAATACTCAGTGTTTTCCCTCCCCGATGACTCGCCAGGGCTCGCATCGACCCTCCCACGAAATAGTCTGCCCGCTGGTGAAACCTAACTGC
>JBGSJT010000086.1:0-13519 GCA_041741715.1 Pirellulaceae bacterium
AAATTACGATTGCACGGCTGCCACAAGCACTGGCAGGACAAAGAATTGAACTTCGTGACTTGCGAAGCTTCTAACGAAAGATCAGGATTGGTAGTGGGCAAGCGGGAGGATGTCCCGTGAGTCAAGTCTCGCTGGCGAAGGTGAATACTTCACAGCGAGGCGATTATTCTAAACTGAAAACACCCCTTCTACTCTAATCAGCCGCCCCTCAATCTGCGATCAGCAAATCGCTACCACACCCAGACACACTGCTAAACTGGCTGGTTCTTAGTTGCGTTTGACACATTGAATCGTCGCAGGTCTAATTGTCCTGGCGGAAGTCTCCAACATGTCCTCTAGCCACTGCGTCGAAGGTTTGACTGGACGGAGCGGCAGACGGGAACTGCGAGACGGCACCGGTTGAATACGCCGGAGCGCCGAATTGGTCAGGGTTTGTGCGCATGGGCCGAAAGCACTAGCTGGTTCAGAAACTGTTGGCAGATGCCGTCCGACTGCCGTACAAATTGATCGTCACCGCAGCAGTGAATCCACCGAATGATGTGCATGCAAGTGATTGTGTAGTCAAATTGCTTGAGCTGAAGCGAGCTGTCGGGAACTCGGAATGACCGTATGAACGGAAGCGATCGAAGACGGAACGCTACGGTAAGTCAGAACGCATTGTTCCTCTCTGGCCTGAGCTGCGAGCCGAACTGGAGATACTATTCGCAATGGTGTCACCTGGGCTTGAGACTTCCGCCGACGCTCACGTCATCACGCGTTACCGATGCTCAGAATCGAATCTTAGAACCCAGTTCAAGCGGATCGTCTAGGCAGCCGGAGTGACCTCCTTGGCAAAAACCGTTCATGGCGCTGCGCGCCTCCCGCAGAACAGAACTGGAGCAAACCGGACTCTTTACCAAACATGCACTAAACGAGTGGTTTGGGCATTCTGGAGCGGTTGCAGAGATCACTACCTGCAGGTTACTGAAAGCGACTTCGTGACAGCAACCAAGCTCGATGTAACGCTACCTTCCAACTCGGGCACAAATTCAGGCACATCAGGGCACATTCCCAAACCAGCAGCAAACAGCGGAAAACAAAAAAACCAGGGTCTTGATGTGTTCTGATGGCTCAGGAAATGGTGGGAAATACACCCAAGAGGATTCGAACCTCTAACCTTCGGTTCCGTAGACCAATACGATGTCCGTAGGAGCAAAGGGTGACTGATGAACGTAAGTGCTTATTCAGAAACGATTTCTGACGACTAGCTTAAAACGAATTTCGATCGCCAACAGTCCAGATTTTACAGCGTTTTCGGACGAATACCAGCCATTCTCGGACAGTTCTCGGACACAGATTCGTCTCACGGGAAGAGGTTCCGGATCGAAGCTGCGTGGCTCCGGTGGACTTGGCTCAGGCTTCGATCGGGGCGACTCACTCCCAGTCCGGCCGATTTCTGCCGTTGCCCCACCAATCTCTTTGCAAAACTTCTATGCCGAACGGGAAGCCTCTGGTCACTCCAAAATTCATAAAAGAATTTGAGACGGTTTGGCCCCAATTGTCGCATTGCCAATTGTCAGCCTTAATCAAGCCGCAGCAAACTGAAACAAGGATCGATTCCAATGACTACCGCTATCGTCCATAACGTCGTTGATTCCAGCGTTATCTGGGGTATGACTGAGGCGGCCAAACAGTGCGATAATTCCAGCGACCGTCCCTGCATTATTCCAATTCAACCGCGCGATTTGCGGACGCTCGCTGCCCCGAATCTGGCACTGGCTGCCAGGGCGACGACTCCTTCGTCCGCAGAGAAACACCAAAACGGTCTAAGCGACACGGTGACGATCGTGGTGCTGCTCGTAATATGTGCAACTACTTTGACTGTCATGGGCACAGTGGCCTCGAACCTCTATTCTTCGATGTTGCAATTCAGCACGTTCGATATCGTTCGCATGCTAGGGATTTAGGTCGTCACCTCCGAATCGTTGACACAGTTTGTTCATGTGCTTCAATGGAATCCAGATTGATGACCAACTCACTCGCCAACATAGAAGCCTCTAGTCAAATGAAAGACATTACGACCATTATGTCGGCTGCTGCCGAGGGCGACCCCGAAGCTGCTCGTGAGTTGCTGCCGTTGGTATACGAAGAATTGCGACGACTCGCCAATCAAAAAATGACACGTGAACAAGCCGGTCAAACGCTCAACGCAACGGCTCTTGTCCACGAAGCCTACATGCGGCTGGTCGGCCCGGACGGCGGTCCAAATTGGGACAATCGCGGGCATTTCTTCGCGGCTGCTGCAGAGTCGATGCGGCGAATTCTGGTCGAGAATGCTCGCAGGAAATCGCGCCACAAGCATGGTGGCGGGCGAAATCGTGTTGACTTAGAGGATTGTGAAATATCGGTGACCGCCAAGCCGCACGAGGTGCTCGCTGTTCATGAAGCACTTGATCGCCTAGCCGAAGAGGATAGCGTGGGAGCAGAGTTGGTCAAACTTCGCTATTTCGCCGGTTTGTCCGTCGAAGAAGCCGGCAATGCGCTCAATCTTTCGCGGGCCAATGCCTATCGAGTTTGGAAGTTCTCCCGAGCGTGGCTGCAATGCGCATTGAAGGATGAAGTAAAAGGCGGATCGGTGGACAATAGCGACGACTAGTCAATCGTCGTATCAAACCAGTGAACGGAAAGTATGTCGGATCGACTTCAGGTGTGAGGGCTTCCCCGGAGGGAAAAGTTGGAAGAGCCAATTGTCCTCCTCGCTCTAGGACCTGAACTGTTACAGTATTGCGTTTTAGCATTAAATCTGGACTCCGAAGAAACGAAACTTTCGTGCTCGCCAAAGACATTTTCCTACTCGCAATTGAAATCGAATCGACAGCCGAACGTTCTGCGTTTGTTGCCGAAAAATGCGAGGGTGACTCGAAGTTGCGACGTATAGTGGATGCACTGCTTGCGGCTCACAATGATCCAGACAGCTATTTAGAACGCCCGGCGGCACGATTCGGTATAAGTGTGACAAGCGATGGTCCGAATCGCGATCCGAGTGTCGCCGATTCAACCTCGCATCATGGGCGCTTCTTACCCGGAACCAAAATAGCAGGCAGATATCGTATTGTCTCGATGCTGGGTCGCGGCGGCATGGGGGAAGTCTATCGCGCCGATGATCTGCGGCTGGGACAAACGGTGGCGCTCAAGTTTCTGCCACCGGAACTCGCCAAGGACGCGAAGCGGCGTGAGTATTTTGATAATGAAGTGCGTCTCGCGCGACAGATTTCCCATCCCAATGTCTGCCGAGTTTACGACATCGGCGAAGTGGACGGCCAGCACTTCATCTCGATGGAGTACATCGACGGCGAAGATTTGAAAGTTTTACTTCACCGAATCGGTCGCGTGCCCGTCGACAAGGGCGTGCAGATCGCTCAGCAACTCTGTGCCGGCCTGGCCGCCGCACATGCCAAGGGTGTTTTGCATCGCGATCTAAAGCCGGCCAACATCATGATCGATGGTCAGGGCCAAGTGCGAATTACCGACTTTGGTTTGGCGACAGGCTCGGCGAACGACGGCAACATTGTTGGTATGTCGGGCACACCGGCCTACATGGCCCCGGAACAACTGCTCCGAGGTCAGACCAGCATCCAAAGCGACGTCTACGCGTTGGGACTGATCTTACACGAAGTGTTTACCGGTAAATCGATTCATAGTGCTTCGTCCATCGCTGACCTTCGGCGCTTCCACGAAGAGACTTCGCAACCAACATCGGGAACCAACTGGCCGAGTGATATGGATCCCGCCGTCGATCGCGCAATACGTCGCTGTCTGGAGCCCGATCCAGCGGACCGACCGATGAGTGTGTCGCTGCTTGCCGCCTCGCTTCCGGGTGGTGACCCGTTGGCGGCGGCACTCGCCGCCGGTGAAACACCTTCGCCGGAACTCGTGGCAGCTTCGGGAGGCACCGGCACACTTAGTCCTCAAATCGTCGCAAGTTGTTTAGCGATGATCGTCGCTTTGCTGGGCGGCGTCTTCTATTTCTCGGGCATGACGCACCTCGTGAATTTGACGTTGCTTGAAAAACCTCCGGAATACCTTCGTGAACGGGCGAAGGAGATAATTCAGCATTTGGGATACGACCAGCCGCCGATGGACTCGGCCGCAGGCTTTCGAGGGGACGATTTCGAATTTCGCTATGTGGTTAACTCTGTATCTGGCAAGTCAGCGAAGAGACGCTTGACCATGTTTCGGGATTCACCGTGGCACGCGGTCCAGTATTGGTATCGTCAAAGTCCAAAACCCTTAGTGTCGCATGAATATCGGATTCGAGATCGAGACTCGGTCCGCACGCGTGTGGAGGAAACGACACCACCTTGGACTACCAGTGGAATGGTAGGAGTCCGACTGGACACAGCGGGCTACTTGCGGCGATTTCAAGCCGTGCCGGCTAAACAGTTGTTTGCTAAACCGGCCACAAGCAATCCAACCTGGTCGATGTGGTTTCCAGAGTCCATTACATCATTCGATTTAACTCAGCTGGAGAATGCGGACGGTGAATGGATCACGACGCCTTCAACGCCATTTGATGCATTGGCCGCCTGGGAGGGGAAATGGCCTAACTCCGAAGAGCCACTGAAGGTAGTTGCAGCGGCCTACCGTGGTCGCCCTGTGTTTTTTGATGTTATCTCGCCAGGCGCTGCAAATCCGAAACTCCTCTCGGAGCGTTACCGTGGGAGCGAAGTATTGTCACTGGTTTTGTTTGGTGTGGTAAGTGTTGCGGCCATATTGACTTCTTTCTTCCACTTGAGAACGGGCCGAGGAGACAAAGAAGGTGCAGTGCGTATCGGAATTGCAGTGTTTACTTTGGAATTAATTGCATGGATGTTCAATGCAAGCCATGTGACCGGACAGGCGGAGATATCCCTAATTCAAACCGCTATGGGAATGGCGTCTTTTCGCGGTGGAGTTGCCGGACTCATTTACTTAGCCGTTGAGCCTCTAGTTCGTCGCGACTGGCCCGAACTACTCGTGTCCTCAACACGACTGCTGCGTGGTCGATGGAGCGACCCACGGATCGGCCGTGATTTGATGTTTGGGACGTTGGTCGGAATCATCAACTATTACTTCGCATGGGTTATAGTTGCGCACTTCGACGTCACAATCGTAGTCATAGGATACTTTCAAGTGCTGTCCGACTCATTGTGCTTTGTAAGTGAACTGTCGGGATTCTGCATCCATTTGGTGACGGCTGGACTTAGTATTCTCTTCGCCATGTGGTTCGTCCATCGGCTGACGAGGAACAAGGTCGCGACTGTCGCATTACTCATTGGCCTGGGAACCGCGATGATCTTCACTCAAGTAGGCATGGAACCATGGGAGCTGCCGGTGCTGATTTTAAGTACGACCTTGGCCACGGGTGTATTGTTCAAGTATGGGATTCTTGCCTGGGCCTGGCAGAACTTGGTTTGGTCGGTTCTGCAAATGCCAATCACCACGAACACTGAAGCGTTTTACTTTGATCAAGGAGTCGTTGCCGTTGGTTGTGTATTGGCTGCCGCTTCATACGGAGCGTACACGTCGATTCGGCGTGATCGGACCGTGATTAGACCGCTTCCATAGTTAGGAAACGACTGTGAAAGTTGAAAAGAAATTTTGCAATGACGATCATCGTTTCAGCGCCGCTCACGTATCGTTACAACGTTCTTCTTTGCGAATGGAGTGAGATGCTCGTCGTTCTGGGAATGGCGCTAGATGCGTTCTACTTCGCATTCGAGCGCGGCGATTGGCGATTGGGATCCAAAACTTGAGCAGAGCGGGCAAGTCCGCCGGCGGAAGGGTGTTTAAAAAAAATCCGCGGGACCTGAGACAGTTTGCACTCGGTTGTCGCATTGTCCGTAGAACCCAGAATTCCCAATCCGAGAATCCGAGCCCCAAAACACTGGATATATCAATATGAATATGACCACCGTCATGCAAGCCGGCACTGACCTAAGTGCCGCAGGTCTTCAGCCGTTGTCCTACCGATCCCACGAGGCGAGTTCGAGCGGTTCGTCGGACGGCGCAGGCTTACTTCGCGAATCAAGCACGGTCACCAACGCAAGTCTCCGCGTACGACTCACTATCGATCCTTCCATGAAGTCGCGAGGCGTCAATGTCGGTGAACTCTGCAGTCTCATTCTGTTTGCCGCGTTGATCGGGGCCACCGTCTGCTTTTTCGGTTCCGTGTTGATCGATTTGTCTTTGGCAATCGCTCAATTCAACGCTTTGGATTTCGTCCACCGCCTGCCGAAAACGTATTGATCCCCTTTTCAACTGCATTGTGACTCACATGTTGCGCTGTTCCACCGCTCGCAGCGGTATGGTTCAATAGTCACCTCCGCAGTCCTCCTTAACCAACGAGAGCCGAAGTCCTATGATTGATGTTTCAACCGACCTTCTACGGCTGTCACTTTCGATTCAGATGCCGCTTTTTGCGTAGTAGCAAAGGGAATATCGATTGGCGAGTAGGTTAAATGAACAAAATCCGGATTTCTTTGAGACGGTTTGAGGCGCCACGTCGCATTGGTTTTCATAGTCACTTGAAATCCCTTGCTGTCTGGAGGATTCGCTATGGTTCGCCGTCTGATTCTGTCTTCGCTCGTTTCTATCCTATTCTGTACCACTATTTGTATCGGACAAGAACCGGTTGCTGATCAGCCCGATCCGTTGGCCCAGTTCGACTGGATGATCGGCAAATGGGTCTCGGATGAGGAGCCGCTTGAGCATGATATTCCGGGCATTGGGAAAAAGGGGGAAATGTCCCGGATGCACATCACCGTCGAGCGAACACTGGGCGGTAAGTTCCTGGCCAGTTCTGGAGTGATTCACAAAAATGGTAAAACCGCTGAGGAATTTCGAGATCTGTGGGGACCGAGCACCGCGAGCAACAACGTTCACCGCTGGTTCTTTGATGCCGGAGGCCTGATGGTCGAAGGTGAAATGACGACGGAAGGCGACATACTGACACACCACATCAAAGGCGATGCTCTGACCTCAAAGGTTCTGGCAACAAACGACAATGCCGAATTCCAAAAGCTCATCGAGAAGCTGGGGCTTAGTAAACTGCGTACACGGCTGAAGCCATTTTCAAGCGGATCGATGACTCGACGAGGAGCATTACGGTTCGGAACATTAAGATCGGAGGATTCTCTCTGCCGTCTACAGGACCGGACGTCGAGCATATTCTGCGAAAGGTCAAATAGAATGTGGCTGTCGTTTTTGCGAGAGAATCTTCGCATCGAACAGCCGCAAGATAGTGGAGAGTAACCAACTATGAACGCAAAAGAGATATTTCTCCACGCCAGCGAAATCGATTCAGTGGAGGAACGGGCCGAATACATCGCGAGTGCCTGCGATGGCCAAGCGTCGCTTCGCCGCCAACTTGATGCCTTACTGGCGGCGAATGATGATCCGGATAGTTTTCTGGATCATCCTGCCGTTGACTTACGCCACGCCAAAACGGAATCGCGAATCAATCAACCGGCTGCGGACGATCAAGCCGAATGATGTGATTCGTATGTTTGCTGCAAATCAACCACAACATGAGGGCTTACTGGACGCCAACTATTTTCTGGCGTTACTTTTCCTGAATACAAGTCGTTGGGATAAGTCCTTATGCCTCACTTGACACAAGATTTGAAAATGCCAGAGGAAAGCAAAATATCAGCGGAAATCGACGAGCAGATGGTTGGCACGACCCCACGGCTCCCCAAAAAAAGGTTCTGGCGACGACTCTTGCGGGGCTTATTGCTGGCCCTACTCCTCTGTGCGGTGACGGGGTTTGTATGGGACCAGATTGCCACTCAGGTATTCTTGGCAAAATATCCTCCGGTAGGCGAAATTGTCCGAGTCGACAATGTCGATTTCCATGTCTTGGTTCGAGGTAAACGGTCGCCAGGACAACCTGCAGTGGTAATCGATGCAGGTGTCGGTGATGGGGTGGCTGAGTGGCTGAGTTTCATCGAAGAGTGCGAGTCATTTGCGCAGCTCATTGTCACCGACCGTCGCGGCCATGGTTACAGTTCGGGCGTTTTCACTGGTAGTCGGACTCCGAGCCAAAACGTCGAAGACCTCAAAAAAATCTTGGACGCGAAAGCAATTGAGCCCCCCTACGTGCTGGTGGGTGCTTCCATGGGTGGAATCAACGCTCGGTTGTTTCAAGCTTTGTATCCCGATTCAGTGCTCGGATTAATGCTCGTTGATGCCCTGGCTCAGGATCATTTGACACCGGCAGAGGTTAAACCCGTTCCACTTTATGCATATCCGTTCGCATTTAGTGGAAGGTTGGGTATGCAAAGACTGTTGGGCCTGACCGGACCTGACACGCACCTTTTCCCGATCGAGTACGCCGAGCGGATTCGAGGCACCAGGCTGAGAGGAACCTATTTTCCAAGCCTGCTAAATCACGTGGTGGGCTTGGTCGATGGTTTTGAAGAAACCAATAGCCTACTAAAACCTGAGCGTGCCATTCCCTTGACTGTGATTTCTGCCGATGGTCCCGGCATGGGCCCTCCCAGCGAGTGGAGAGAGGTGCAAGATTTCTTGCAGGGACTTTCTCCCACCGCAACATGTATTGATTTGAAGTGCAACCACAGTGTTCACCTCGCAAAAGAAGAGCTGGTTGTAAACGAGCTCCGGTCGATGCTCGATACGTTGCGGTCGGGTGCCGACGCTGGATTGAAGGCCAACTAGCCACAAGGTTAGACGTAGCGGAATAACCGCGCGTTTTTGTTTAACCCGCAACCGTAGGCGAGGCTTTTAGGACGCTCGCCTCGCCTACGGCTTATGAAGTTGCGCTTTTTAGTGCCGAAGGCACGGAATTCGATAGCCTGGGATGCAAATCCCAGGTCTTCGAAACATCCCCCTGCTTTTTCGGCTTGCCAGCGATCAACCGCGAATGCGGTCGATCGCTGGCAAGCCGGAGGTCGGCGGGCGACATTTTCCCTGGGGTTTGCACCAGGCTAAAACATGCCACCGCTTCGCGGTTTAAAAAGCGCAACTTCAAAATCTACGGCTGCGGGTTAAACAATTAAGTCATCCGCCCGCTACGAGGAAAGCCTTACGTTGCGAGTAGTATTGGTATTCGGACACCTTCTTTTGTTCTGAACTCCAAAAAATCTCCCTTACGCTGAGACAGTTTTCTTCGCAACGTCGCATTAGACAGCAGAGGTTCATGTTCACACTCGATCTGTGATCGGATCTCAGTCAAATCTTGGCGTCCTGACTCCGTTCGAGTCTGGAAAAATGCTCACTTTCTTAAAGGGAAACTGCGATGAAATTGCGAATTGCATGCGTGACGATGTTGAGTTTAGTCCTGTCAGCTGAAAGCCCAGCCCAGGACAAATCCAAGGACATGGCACGCACACCAGTGATGTCGCTGGACAAGCTGGATTGGCTCGTTGGAACTGGGGAGGCACTGGAACCGCTTCGCGAAGACATTCCCGGAATTGGGAAGAAGGGCGACATGGCTACATTACGCGTTACTACGGCAAAGGCACTCAACGACACCTTTTTGACAACTACCGGTTGGGTCATCAAAGAAGGCGAGAAGCGCGAAGTTTTCCACGAGATATGGGGGATGAAACCGTCAAGCCTGCAGCTTCACAAGTGGTATTTCGACCGCGGGGGCGTTGCGTTCGAAGGCAAGGTCTACTGGGAAGGCGACGATCGCGTAGTGCATGTCATTGAGGGGAAGGCGATTCCAAAGGATGAAACTCTCAAGCAAATGGCGGAGCAAATGAACGTCACCGAAATGAACTATTCCGCAGAAGTCGTATTTCGCCGCGCCGACGAAAGGTCGATTGGGGTAACCGTTCAGTCAGTGAAAGTCGCTGGCGTTCCCTTCCCATGGCCAAATCTTGGCAAAGAATCGATTTACCAGAAGGTCGAGCAGCGTTGAAATTGACCGCCAATCAAGCATGCAGCCATTGTTGAGCGAGATTAAAATAAATGGCCTTGAACGACACAGTTGATATCACGTCTTCTTCAATTTCACCGGAAATCTTCGCTAGTAATGCCAAACGCCAAAGACGTATTCCTTCGAGCACTCGAGCTGGTATCGCTTGACGAACGCAGCGCTTTTATCGCGAAGGAATGCGTGGGCGACCCTAAGCTGCAACGCTTGGTTGAAGAGCTACTGGCTGCTCACGACGATCCAGACAGTTACCTCGAGCGGCCGGCGGCTAGTTTTGACATTGGTGCAACAACCTTAGCCGGCGGAAATGATTCTGGGCTGTCCGATTCCTCCTCGTCACATCATGGCCGATTCCTTCCAGGGACTCGGGTCGCCGAAAGGTACCGCATCGTGTCGCTGCTGGGACGCGGCGGCATGGGTGAAGTCTATCGCGCAGACGATCTCCGCCTGGGGCAGACGGTCGCGCTCAAGTTTCTGCCACCGGAACTTGCCAAGGACGCCAAGCGGCTGGAGTATTTTCACAACGAAGTAAAACTCGCGCGGCAGATCTCGCACCCGAATGTCTGTCGCGTCTACGACATTGGCGAAGTCGATGGGCAGCACTTTATTTCTATGGAATACATCGACGGCGAAGATTTGAAAACGCTGTTACATCGAATTGGACGCTTGCCAAAAGACAAAGGCGTTCAGATCGCGCAGCAGCTTTGCTCGGGACTCTCAGCCGCTCACAACAAGGGAGTCCTGCACCGCGATCTGAAGCCAGCCAACATCATGCTCGACGGCCAAGGCCAAGTGCGAATCACGGACTTTGGTTTGGCAACGATGTCGGTCGATGGCGAGAACGTGATTGGCATGTCGGGAACCCCGGCCTATATGGCGCCCGAGCAACTTCTGCGCGGGCAAACCAGCGTACAGAGTGATATCTATTCACTGGGCCTGATTCTGTATGAGTTATTTTCGGGAAAGTCGGCCTACAATGTTAGCTCGCTGCCGGAGTTAAGACGACTCCACCAGGAATCGTCATCGGTGACGCCACCGTCGCGCCACGTTGATGAGCTCGATCCCGCCGTTGAACGCGTGATCTTATCTGTGTTAGAACCTGACCCGCTGAATCGTCCGAAATCAGCAGCCCAGATATCGGCAGCTCTTCCCGGCGGCAATCCTCTGGCGGCGGCACTTGCAGCAGGTGAAACGCCGTCACCCGAGCTTGTCGCTGCCTCCGGACCCACAGGAGCTCTATCACCTAGGGTTGCAGGCACCTTGTTAGGAATTATCTTCATCGGCCTCGCGTTCACCTACTTCGCATCGTCGAAGACACAATTAATCAATCAGCTGGATCTCAAAAAACCCCCGGAAGTACTTGCCGAGCGAGCGCGTCAAGTAATATCGCATTTTGGCTATGACGACCAAATGGCAGATTCTGCGTACGGGTTCCAAGATCAATCTTGGGAAGTACTGCGGAAGTATCCAAGCGAATCATCGATCTCACAACGCTGGGTCGTTAAGGCAACAGACGCTCGGCCCGGAATCAAGTTTTGGTACCGAGAGTCACCAACCCGTCTGTTTCAAAATGAAATATTTCAGGGTTCAAGTTTCTATGGAGGGCGCGTCGCATTCGGAGGACCTAACTGGACCGAACCAGGAATGCGTGGGGTTAGATTGGACCCTCGGGGTTATCTACGCGAATTTCGAGCGGTACCCTTGCAGAGGGCGGTGACTACTGCGAGGCCCGGGACAATCGATTGGCAGGGACGCCTTGATCCAGACGTGCTTGGATTCGACATTGCGGCATTACGTGATGCAGACTGGTCGATGCCAAGCCTGGTTGCAGCCGATCAAACGCAGGCATGGGACGGCGTTTGGCCAGGAACAGCATCAGAGATTCATCTTCAAGCCGCTGCATACCAAGGACGACTCGTCGAAGTGAGATTTTTCTCTCGTAGTCAACTTGGATTGGAGAGGAGCAATTCTGTTGCCAGTGTTCGTACATTCCTACCCGTAAGAATATTCCTTCAATTTCTAGCACTCGCCGTCGGAGTCGTTCTGGCGATTCGCAACGTGATACTGGGGCGTGGCGATCTGAAAGCAGCGAAGCCGTTGGCGACGTGGTGTTTTTCGCTAATGTTTGTCAAGTGGATTTTCCAGGCCAGTCACGTTCAGCACCAGGACGAATTCGGCCTATTGCTGGCAGGAATACAGGAAGCCGCCGGATACACTTTCAATGTGATTTTAATGTATTTCGCTCTCGAACCCTTCGTTCGTCGACACTGGCCACAACTGCTGGTGTCCTGGACGCGACTGATGCGACTGCGGATCCGTGACCCGCTTGTTGGTCGGGATGTCTTGGTTGGATGCTGCCTAGCCGCTTGCTTATCAGTCCTGTCCAACCTAGCACGTCTATCTGGCGTATACCAGCCAATCAAGCGTTATTCACTAGGTGGATTCGACCACTTGGTCTTTACGTCAATTCATAGTCATGAATTCGCGATTTTCTATGCCATAGTGGGTCTCGTATTGCTTTTGATGCTACACATGATCTTTAGATTCCAGTGGATTGCAATGATTTTGCTCGCTTTTCTTCTAGCCCATTTTGCGGTTGTCGAGAATAGCGCGACACTCACTGGTTGGCTCCCCGCGATATTCGTCGGCGCAATCCCTACCTACATGGCCTCTCGCTTTGGGCTCCTATTCATGGTGGTTTACTTCACCATCTCGAACATGCTCGTTCAACCTATCACATCGGATGTTACCCTATTCTATTTTCCCAACGGACTAATGGTACTCGGTGCCGTAGCACTGGTTGCGGCGTACGGTTACCGAACATCGACCAACAGAGGGCATCGCAACATCCCATCGGCGTACTAATTTTGGTCCCGGATCATAGATCCTATGTTTGTCGGCCGAAAGTCAGCTAGTTTCTCGTCTCACTTCCGATAACAACGAAATGGCTCGTTTGTGTTTGCCAAAGATATTTTCCTGCTCGCAATTGAAATCGAATCAGCAGCTGATCGTTCCGCGTTCGTTGCTGAAAAATGCGAAGGGGATGTGAAGCTGCGACGCTTGGTCGACGCTTTGCTCGCGGCTCACGACGATCCCGACAGCTACCTTGAGCGGCCAGCCGCACGTCTCGACATCACGGCAACTACTGATGGCAGCGGACGCGATTCTGGGCTATCCGATTCCTCCTCGTCACATCACGGACGATTCTTGCCAGGGACACGGATCGCCGGTCGGTACCGCATCGTGTCGCTGCTGGGACGAGGCGGCATGGGTGAAGTCTATCGCGCGGATGATCTCCGCCTGGGGCAGACGGTCGCGCTCAAGTTTCTACCAACGGAACTTGCCAAGGACGCCAAGCGGCTGGAGTATTTTCACAACGAAGTAAAACTCGCGCGGCAGATCTCGCACCCGAATGTCTGTCGCGTCTACGACATTGGCGAAGTCGATGGGCAGCACTTTATCTCCATGGAATACATCGACGGCGAAGATTTGAAAACTCTGCTGCATCGAATTGGACGTTTGCCAAATGACAAGGGCATTCAGATCGCACAGCAACTTTGCTCGGGACTCTCAGCCGCTCATAACAAGGGAGTCTTGCAT
>JBGSJT010000087.1:0-29254 GCA_041741715.1 Pirellulaceae bacterium
TTCCTTGCTCGTTTTGGGGTTGTTCAACTAAACCCAATCTGTGGCAAGGAAGCCTTTCATGTAAATATCAGTTCGAAGAAACCAGGCAAAAACCAGGCTTAAGCCCTTAACCTTGCGACATTCGGGGCAAGCCCGACGGAAGCAAGCTCGCGCAAACTAATTCTCTCTGCAATACCAAACTTTTAACACCCCAGCCTTTGTGGTAACCGTGGCTAACGCCGTGCGGCTAATGGATCGCAAGACTCTTCGCTACTCGCTTGACAGTACACTTGAGAAACTGCGTTGCAAAAGGCCCGCTCCGTCATTCACGTCGTGTTTCGCCTTCACCGTTTCTCTGGCTTGGCTGCCCAATTTTTCGAGCTGCTCAGGTGGCGAGTTCAAAACGGCGAGAAGGGCTTCCACTAGGTGTTCTAGTGAGCCAGCAGGGATGAGCCAGCCGTTCACTTGATCTTGGACAAGCTCTGGGATTCCGGCAATGTAGGTGCTTACGACAGGACGCTGCAGTGCAAACGCCTCCATGATCACCACGGGCAAGCCCTCTGCAAAACTGGGCAACACCAGAGCCCGACACTGCCGCAACCGCTGCTTGACTTGATCTCCACTCAACCACCCGGTGATTTCGACGACTTTTTCAAGACCTAGTGCAGCAATCTTCGCTTCCATTTCGACACGCAGCTCACCGTCCCCCGCCAAGACCAGCTGCACGTCCATTCCTTGTAGTTTTAATTGCGCGACGGCGTCAATGAGCAACAATTGACCTTTCTGCTCGCACAACCGACCCACACACAACAGCGTTTGCGATTCGCCAGGCCCGGGTTCCACAGGGGTCGACCAAAACGAAGCATCCAATCCGCAGCGGATGACCTGCAGCTTAGACCATTGCTGGTGGGAACACCAACGCATCAGCTGGGAACGACCAAAGGAACTGATGGCCACTACAAACTCGGCCGCTTCGATCTTGCGAGTCAATTTAAGTGCCAGTGGTCGGTCAAACTCTTCTGGACCGTGGACTGTAAAACTATAAGTAATGCCTGCCAGTCGTTTCGTGATAAGGGCCACGGCCGTTGGATTGGTACCAAAGTGAGCGTGTACATGCGTGATCCTGTGTTGCTTCAACAGTCGCGTCAGTTGGCAGGCTTCCAAGAAATAGGCTACATGAGCCAGTAGTCCCCGATCGCCGCGGCGCGATAGCGAATAGGTTTCGCGCAGTGCTTGCAACATTTTCGCTGGTCTTGTGGCCAGGCAGCTAAGGAAGGCGGTTAACATCGCGCGCGGCGAAAACAAAAACTGTGTAAGCAATGCTTCGGATTGATCGGCTGTGTCCGGACAGTGCTCAGGCTTGCGGACTGAGACTCGCAAAACCTGGACCCCCAAGCGTTCCAGCGCTTGAATCTCACGGCGAATGAAGCTATGACTGACCTTAGGGTACTGGTTGATCAAGTAGGCGACGCGCATCTCTTAACTTACGCCCCGGCTGTCTTGTATTCGATGGGGGAAATTTGTTTTCCAGCCAGTTGACGAGCACAGAAAAGCAGCTGCCCCGAAATTTGCGGAAACTTACCAAGCACGCAGGACGTTGCCCACAGGGCTGCCATACGCATTGTCCGCTGCGGTCCCAGAGCATTGAGAAACGTTTTGCCCCACAACAGGACATACAGTGACAGCACTAGATATCCTGAAATTCCAACGAGCACAACCAGCAACAGAGTGATGAACGGTACTATCAGGGCCCATAGCCAAATGCGAACCGTCTCGGCACCCAGTGCCGCTGGGGAGGGGCACCACGCAATGCAGCACCTTGGGCATAGGCATAGCCTGCTCGCTTGGCTCGCCTCCACCACTGGCTGAAACGATTCATCGCTGCGTCGTGCCACGTCATCTCAGCGTCCAAACGCCTGATCTTCCAGCCCACACTCCGCAGACGTACGCACAACTCTGGCTCCTCGCCAGCAATCACTTTCGCGTTAAATCCGCCGACTTGATTGAACGCACTCAAACGAACCAAGGCGTCTCCCCCACAGCTTAGTGCGTCGCCAAAGGGTGTGTCCCACTCGAGATCACACAGTTGATTGTAAATCGAGGCCTGAGGAAAAAGTTCTCTTCGGCGGCCACACACAACCGCATAATCGGCATGTGCTTCTAGAAATTGAAAACCCGCCGCGAGCCAACCTTCCTGAAGCCGACAATCTCCATCAAGAAACTGCACATAGTCCACCGCAGCTCCCAGGCTCGACAATTCCGCTACCCCGATATTCCGCGCGCGCGCGGCGCTGAATGGTTGCGACATGTCCAATTCAACGATCGCCGCTCCTGCCGCTTGAGCCATGGCTAGACTGCCATCCTGCGACCCGGAATCTACGTAGACAACTACTGCTACCGACGGCAATACAGATTCCAAGCATAACTGCAAGCGCTGCCCTTCGTTGCGTCCAATCAACACGGCAGCAACCCGTTTCGGTAAATCTTGCGCGCCATTTGGATTTTGTTCGGAAACGAAAGTGTCAACGCTCAATCGAACTCGGTAACTCAAATTTGCGAGATACATCCACTCTAGTCGGTCGCAATTTCTCGGCTGCACAGATCCAAGGGAAATAGAGCGCATCGAGCGCATAACGCTTGGCTAATCGTCGTGGATTGGTGGCCATTCGATGCAGCCACTCTAACCTGAGCGACTGTATCCAGCGGGGAGCACGCTTCTGCTCGCCAGCCAGAAAGTCGATGGTCCCTCCCACCGCCAAGGCAGTTGGCACCGTGAGCAGCTCACGATTTTGATTTAACCACAGTTCCTGTTTAGGGAAGCCTAGGCCTATGACTAACACATCAGTTCCCGCAGCGTTAATTTGTTGGCATAAATGGCGGTTGAAGCTCGGATCGCGTTCAAAGCCGAAAGGTGGGCTGCTGCACCCAACCACACTGACAGTGGGCCACCGTTGGTGAATATTTGACGCCGCACGCTCCGGCACTCCGGGGCGGCCACCTACCAAATACAGCCTCAATGGTGAACATCGTCTATGAAAGTCCTCGCACAAAGCGGGGAGTAAATCCGATCCAGCCACGCGTTCTGGCAATGCTTTGCCGTAGAATCGCGACATGGTGACTAAAGGCCAGCCGTCAGCCAAGATTAGGCTGGCGCTATTGTAGATAGGTTGTAATTCGGGTTTACGATACAGTTGGACGACATGATCAACATTGGGTGTGACCACAAAGCGGCAGATCGGTTCGCGTTGCGAAACCCAAGACCTTAGCCGAGCCACCGCCTCCGACATCGTCACTGGATCAATAGCAATCGACCAAAGCCACTGGGGTGGTCTGGTTGAGCGCTCAACCACTACTGTGTCTAGCTCGGGGTTGATGATCATTGGAATAGCAGCACAGCTTCAAATTCCGCAACGGAAAGGCGATTCATCACAGAATTGCCAACAAGGATCCGTCGAGTTGCAAAGCCATTGCTGTCCGCAGCAAGTCAACCTGCAAGATTAGTTTGTTTGGCGAAGTTTCACGATCGACTTTCCCCTGAATCCCCTTGTATGGTCCAGATTTAACCTCCGCCCAAACGCCATGCGATAAAAAGGGATAGGGATCAAAACTTGCCTCTACGTAGAGCGCTTTTCGCAGATTATCCAATTGACGATGCAATTCCTGCTGGTTCTCTACGGGCAATACGCAGGCTAGTCGCTTGGTTCGATCGATTTGGAAGGTGTCGTCGCGAGTGCCATGCAGAAACACATAACCAGGAAACAGGGGCAATTCGATGTTCAACTTTCGGTTTCCGACGAAACGCTGGGCATTGACCAAAGGTAAGAAATGGTCGATTTCCCAGGCTGATAAAGTCTTGGCCACCGCCTTTTCTTGGCGACTCTTAGTGCGAAGCACCCACCAACACGCCGTTTGATGGACATCGGTAGACGGCCAATAACTTTGAGAGAATGCACTTAGACTCGTTTTCGCTGCAATCATCGGGAAAACTTGGGACGTGCTAGGGGAGCAATTACTTTGAAAGCTGACCGCCAGCTCAAAGGGTGATTCAGGAACTATTCTTGCCACCTTACGGACTGTTGATTTAGCGGAACTTCTAACGGGCAATGGCTTTCTCAGAACCCGAAGCGTGTGGCTTTCTCACAACCCGAAGCGTAAGCGAGGGGCACGGAACCACTCGCTCACACTTCGGGTTGGGACTAAATCAACAGCCCGCATAAGGAGTGGGGGGGCCACCGGAAGAAGTGCAGATCGACCCTCCTATAGATAGACTCCGTCCCCGTCAAATTGAGGACTTCCTGCTTTTGACATGCATACTTCTCTGTCTAACGGGTATTACTAAGGGCCGAATAGCTCGACTGCTTGGCTTGATACCACAGTACATTTTGACTACTTTTAAACTGGAGTAAAGACTGTAAATAGCAATTCTTTAGGAGGGGCGTATAAATACCTCACAATAACTATCCCCCGCGGTCTTCATTGCGACCGGGCCCACCAATCAAAGGAATTAAGGCCGTCGTCCTGTCATCCCCATTGTGGGAAAATAATGCGAATACTGTTCAAATCCCGCATTCTTACCAGTCTGCAGTGCGCGCGGCTCGGACTCTGCACCACCCGTTAGCCTTTGAATTTCCAATGATTGAACGCGGGATGTGGCCTGTAATTGTCGGTTGAAGGCCCGCTGCTCTATCCGTGGGCGAACAAGGGTGTAGTAGTTTGGAATGGCCCCGTTGTTGCCTTGCAACAATCCAATGTAGGGTGACATTGTGTCTCGCGTTGGTCGATATTGGCGATCCTGGGTTCTTCGCGTCTGGGAAAGGGCACTCGAACAGGAAATCCCTCCCCAGCAGACAATGCAAATCAAAGCGAAACGTAAATTCTGCAAGCTACTCATGAGTATGTCTCCGCTAATTATTTATCGAGGGACTATTGAGAGAAGCGATCTCTGGCTTATGTTCCGTTAACTAGCAGTTCTTTATCGACCCAACGTCCGGTACAGGTCTTTGGTTTCGCCCAAAGTCAACCGCGAGGCTCTGACTAAGTTCGCTACGACCGTTAATTCCAGCATTACCCCAGCTCCACCTGATGTTACTGGGAGCTGATAGGTAGAAAACCGCAAACTGACAATCATTCTAAGCCGAAGCTTTCCGAAGTGGGAACTACATGCGTTTTTGCAGGGAAGCTTGAGTTGCCGCAATCGTGACCACCATGTCCAACACATTGACCCAAGGATGGGATTGAAATGTCAAGGCGAACGAATGGATTCAGTTTGCTATTTCTGGGGCTGCTTTGTACTGGCTGCCACGGTTTATCCACCCGGTCTGAACCGGTGCGATGCATAAGCCAACCGATTGGCGTCCCGAGCGAGTTGTGCAAGGCGTCGATTCCGGACTACATCGTGGAGCCTCCGGACATTTTGACCATTGAAGCTATCCGCATTTTGCCACGTCAACCCTATAAGTTGCAGCCACTCGACAGTTTGCTTGTACAAGTATTGGATTCGTCTGGCGAAACTTTGTATGACGCAACCAGCCGCATAGACCCCTCCGGCAAATTGCCATTAGGGCCTCTGTTTGGCTCGATTGAGGCGAGTGGTCAGACCATTGACGCGGTACGCGAATCTATCCGTCGCGAAGTCGGCAGTGTTTACGCTAAGCCGCAAATTTCTGCAGACATCGTCGAACTTGCAATGCAGCAACAGATTGCTGGCGAGCACTTAGTCGGCCCGGACGGCCGAGTTAACCTAGGCGTATACGGTCAGGTACGCGTGGCGGGTATGACCGTGCAGGAAGCGACTCAAACGGTCGAGCAACACCTCTCCGTGCTTCTAGACAATCCCAAAATTGCCATTGATGTCTTCGGGTATAACAGCAAGTTCTACTATGTGATATCCGAAGGAGCTGGTCTCGGCGACCAAGTTAACCGCTTTCCCTTTACGGGCAATGAAACCGTGCTCGATGCGATTAGCAACGTCGAAGGCTTCAGTGCGATTTCGTCAAAACAAATGTGGATAGCTAGGCCAGGGCGCAATGAGCAGGGAGGGGAACAGATTCTGCCTGTCGACTGGTTGGCTATTTCGAAGCGTGGAGACGTGAAAACAAACTATCAGTTGCTCCCTGGAGATCGGTTGTTCGTCGCCGAGGATAGCTTAGTGGCTTATGACAACCATTTGGCCAAGAAGCTTGCACCCATGGAGCGAATCAGCGGCTTGATATTGCTCATCACAACGACCGCTCAACGATTAGTTTATTTTGACCAAGTGGGCGGATTCGGAGCTGGAGGTGGAGCTGGTTTCTAGCTTGGTAACTTCAGGACTTGTTACCCCCCCAGACGCTCAGCCTAGCAATTCAGACGCTCGCCAAAGACGCACGTTACCTGTCAGTCAGTCTCCTAGCCCTTAGTTGTCGTCCATCACAGCCAAATACATATGAGGTCTCGATTTATGTTAGCCAGCCATCTAAATTCGCGAGAATCACGAGAATATTGCCTCAGAACCTCGATCGCGCTGATCATCATCGCCTATCAGGCTGCACTATCCGGCTGCAAATCGACGTCACCCGAAGGGCGCTGCGGCTTGCCAGATCTGTGCTCTCCGACCGTCATGAGCGATCCGTTTCCGTGTGATCAAAATGTGCCACCCAAGGGAGTTGATATCGCACATTACGGATACACTCGCCCACAATGGCGAGTGTTGGCGTCGAACACTCCGCAATGTTGTGTCGTTGCGGAGTCTGCCAGCACTCCCCTATCCGAACAAACTCCAACATCGGTGCAACCCATAGAGACCGCGATGCCAACGATCGTGCCAGCCCCACAGGTCACGCTGTCTAGCTTTGCCAGTCCGCCTATACCGACTACTGGATTCCAACCCTACCCGATGCCAGATGGGGTCCCCTTGCTGGAGCCCCTGCCGGTGCGGTGAGCTCTTTTGACATTTAGCCAGCGGAAGGGAATTGAGTTTCGTAAGGAATCCAACCACAGGAGTTTTGGTTCGCAATTTGGCTCTCGCAGAATTAGCCTGCGCAGTCTCCAGATCGTGTAACCAGTCATCCAAGCTGCGTCAGCCAGAGACGCATACAGATAACCATGGTTCTTAGCAAAGTAACGGTAGCGAGAGTCGAAGATATATTGTGGTACGCGTTCATGCTTACCCTCTTGGACGCGATCGCTTCCACTAACTCCAGTACTCGCACCGCCGATATGCATAATTCGACTCTCGGGAACGTACCAGCATTCCCAACCGAGATGATGTGCGTTTAGACAAAAGTCAGTCTCCTCATAGTACAAAAAGTACTTCTCATCGAGCAACCCAACATCGTCCAGCGTCTGCTTGCGTATTAATGTGCTCGCGCCTGGAAGCCAGTCGACCTGTTCCTGTACCCCACGCATTTCTCTGGGAACTTTCCATCTGGAAAGTAGCTTAGTTACAAGACCTAAACGAATACCGCGTTCAAACTCACTCAGCACGTTGGGAAAGCGAAAGCAAATTGGCCAGGGTGTCCCATCCTCCAGCTCTATCGAGCTACCGCAAATTCCAACTCGGGGATGTGCGGACATGAAGTCAACCAAGTGCCTAAGCGAGTCTGCTTTGGCTGTACTGTCTGGGTTCAGAAGCCAGTAGAATTCGGTGGCACGATTCCATTGCTCGGTGAGGCGAATCGCATAGTTGTTGCCGTAAGCATAACCGCCGTTGGTTTCCGAAGCGACAGCCCGGGCCCAGTCTTGCCAATGATTGTCCTGGATGGCTTGAGAGATCTTGGCCAGCGAACCGTCTTGAGAGTCGTTGTCGACGACCACCACCTGAGTTGATCCACGGCATAACACTTCCGCTTCTAAGGACCTTAAACAGTCTATGACGCAGTCGGCGACCCTGAAGTTGACGATGACAACAGTAACCGATCCAATGGACACGTCTGGTTCTGGCGACACTAGCATACTCCGAAATTCCAAACCTTGAACGCGGTGCTTAAAGTTAGCTTTGCAGGCATGAGCTGGCTAAAGGCCTACCGTTAGGTGAGCGGCAGGAAATACTTTACCAACCTAACCCGATGCGTCAGCGAGGGACCAACGAATTCGTACCTCACTTACGCTTCGGGTTGGGATAAATCAAGTTTCCGCTCGCCTTAGCGACTATTGTGTGGGCGCAAATCGCGAGCGGTACGTCGCCGCAATGGGTCTGCCGCATCAATGCATTGCCTTAATTTGGCGGCCAAGATACGCACATTGGGTTCCAGCACCATGCTGTCATGATCGCCAGGAACTTCAAAGACTTGGAGATCCTGAATGTAACGAGGCCAACCATTGTCCGCCATGATGATCTGGCGATCATGTCGAGCCATGCGGTCACCACTCAAATAGTACTCCACGGGTAGTTTGGGCCGAAACAGGGTAGCCTTCACTTTCAACGGTTGGATCTGATAGCGGGCAAGGGCCTGATAAAAGGCTACCTCCATAACACCCGATTTGAATTCATCAGGGGGTTGAGAATGATGATCGGGGCTTTCAAAGCGCTCGCGATACTTTTCCAATTCCCAGTGATAACGATTTTTTGCCCATTCCGTGAAATAGGAGATGCCCTGAGTTTTGAAGCGTTGCCAGTGAATGGACATCCTATCCACGGAGCTCAGCGGTTCGTTGTAGGGTAAAGGTGTATCGAGGAAAATCAACTCGGCAATCTCATGTCCCCTGTCCATCAATTGCCGCGAGATTTCATAGGCGGTAATCCCCCCCCCCGAAAACCCACCCAGGATGAAGGGGCCCGTGGACTGTACGGTCAGCATCTCGGCAATATAGTCTTTGGCCATCTCTTCGAACGTTGCATGGGGCTCATGATCGCCAAATAGGCCACGGGCTTGCAGTCCGAAAAAGGGACGCTCGTTACCGATCAATTGTGCCAGGTGTCGCAGATTAAGTACGTTTCCAAACATGCCTGCCACCAAGAAAAATGGCGTCATCTGACTTGATTTCGCCGCATGCATGGGAACCAAATGCAGGTAACGGGTGCGGTGCACAGGCTCTTGACTGTCTTTTCCCCGCTGCGGATGTTCCGTCTGACCGCCGATCCGTTCCCGAATCATCGAAGCACAAGCGAAAATTGTTGGCGCTTCAAAAAGCACGGAGATCGGGAACTCGAGGTTGTAGGCTTGTTGGATCCTAGCAAACAGCCGCACCGCCACTAGCGAATGCCCTCCCAGATCGAAAAAATTATCGAGCGTTCCGACGCGCTCGACACCGAGAAGTTCCTCCCAGAATCCCACCAACGTGCGTTCAATATCATCGCTGGGGGCAAGATACTCACTGTCGAGCTCCGGACGAGCGAATTTGGTAACCTCAGCATGTTGATGGAGTAATCGCGCAGAGGCCTCCACCTCTTGGCTGAGCCCATCAAGCTCAAGAGAGGTAATGATCACCTGTGGGTTTTGGCCATGCTGGAGAACAGTGAACAGCGCAGAGGTACCTTCGCTTGGCAAGATACCTTGCGATAAGTTATGTTGAAAAGCCAGCTCGGCAGGCGAAAGCTGCCTGAATTCTGACTTGCCCATTAACGCACTGGTCGATTTCTCCAGTATCGGATGGGAATCTGCGGTGGTCACATCAATACCATCAGACAACTTCTTTAGCGTCAGCTGGTCAACGTTCACCAGTAGGTTTCCTCTCTCGTCAAAGAGGGTAACGTTGAAGCTGACAAACCCATTTTCACTGCGGTTCCCGCTCGCGTTGCGAACCCACGCGTAGATACGCGCCTGCAGCGGGCGATGGTACTGGAAACTACGATAGGAAACAGGGACCCACAGCTGGGTAGCAGTTTGGGCTTCCGCATAGCCCTGTATCAACTCCATCGCAAAACCAGTGGCAATGTCCAGCAACCCCGGATGTAACTTGAATTCATCTAAATCAGCTTGTAATGGCTCCGCCAACTCTAGAAAGGCAACTGCTTCAGCTGCTTGGTATTCAACCTGACGCAGCACATGCCAGCGTGGCCCAAAGTTCAAGTGCGATTCCTGTGGCGTACGCAAAGCGGGAAGTTGACTCGCAGGTAGATCTAAATGGTAGCGCGCCAAGATCGAAGCCAATGAGTTTTGAGCATTTGCGAGCGGCAAGCCCATGATGAGCCGCGCCTGCGCATGGGTCTGCCAGCCCACCGCACCATCCGCTCCGTTGACTTCACTCTGCGCGAAGAAGTTGTAGCCTTCGACTGTTTGCTCTAACTTTATTCGCGCAGACACGGTATGACCGTCAGGTACATAAAGCGCCTTAAGGAAAATCAACTCGCTGATCTCGAAACCAGCGGTCTCACCACATTCCTCCAAGGCCGCTCGCGCCAACTCGATGTAAGCCGTACCCGGTAGGAGCGCTTGGCCCCCTTTGAGACGGTGTTCGTTGAGCACCCATTGCTGTTGAGGCTGGAGCTGCAGTGTTATGTAATGCAGATCGCGCCCGTTATGGACAGACCGAGCATGCTGTTCAAAGAGCGAGTACCGCGGCTCGCTCACTTCTGAGCTTGCTGACTTTGAGTGGGCGTAACCCATCCTGGCAGCAGTGGCTGCAGCCATGCCCACCTCGTTCCACAGGCCCCAATTAACTGAAAGCGTATAGCGATTGCCCCGTCCATTGCGGCTCTGGGCGTAGGCGTTAAGAAAAGCGTTGGCCGCAACATAATCGATCTGCCCGACAGGCGCGATCGCAGTACTGGTCGAAGAAAAGACAACCAAGAAATCGAGTGGAAGCTGTTCGAAAATTTCATCCAGCACCAGTGTGCCATAGATCTTTGGAGCAAAGACTTCCTCAACTTCGCCCTGGTTTTTCATCTGTATTAAACTGTCATGCAAGGTACCAGCCGCGTGAATGACACCCTGGATTGAGCCGTATTGAGCTATGACTTGGGATACGATGTCACGCATGCGATCGCGATCGATTACATCACCGGCAAAGACCGCAACACTGGCCCCCTGCGACTCCAACCATTGCACTTTCTTGATGCATTGACTGACCCGATCATCGTGTTCGTGAGTCCTCAACCAATTTGCCCATTCCCCCCGAGCCGGCAGCGGAGTCCGATTGACGAGGACTAGTCGCGCGCGGTACTGGCGCGATAATTCCTTGGCGACTTCGAAGCCAATCCCACCCAGCCCACCTGTGATCAAATAAACTCCTTCATGACGCAATCGGTCGGGAAGTCCGTCGAGCGGATCGTCGATATTTAAATCTAAATGGTCATAATGCATCTGCCAACGCAGGCCCTTGCGATAGGCGAAGACTCCATTTTTTGCAGGCACACTCGTTTCACGTTTTACCAAGTTCAGCAGCTCTGACGGAATCGTTGGCCCGTCGCTTTTTCGTCCGAAAATCGGTTTTGCACGCGAACGCTGCGGTAGACAGATATCGAAAGTGGCGCAAGTCAAGCCTGAAAACTCACGGGTCAGCACTTTGCACGGGCCAAGTACGGTGGCCTTCTCTGGATAAGGCACTGCCTCTTGATCGACTTGTTGCATGCCGTTGGCATACACCAGCCAATGCATCTGGCGATCGATCATACCTTCTTCGGCAATGGCCTTGGCCAAAAAAAACAGACTATAGAAGCCATGCTCCATATTGCGATGGACAAAACTTGAGCCGGGTCGAAAGCCCTCGTCTTGAGTCAGCAGCCACAGGTGAAGTACGCGATCCGGAAACCTACCACTGGCAATCAGATCTTTGACCAATGCTCCATAGGCTTCTAAGCCAGACTCTGGAGACAAGCGATATTCGTCATTGCTAACCTGGTAATAGGCGTCACTCTCGGATACCGTGACTACCTGATGATGTTGGCTGCGCAGGTGCTGGACCACGTCCCTACCAAGGCCACTCTCGTCCAAGAAAACTAACCAAGTCAGTGGGCCCGTGCGCTGGGGTAATGCGCCTTGCGGAAGCCAAACCGGTGTCAGAAACCAATCATCGATGGCCTCGATCTTCTGCAAACCTGCCCGCGACTCGTTCGCATCCTGGGCAGGTTTACCAGGCGAAATCCAAAAAGCTTGATGATTAAATGCGTACGTTGGTAGCGGCAAGCGACGTCGCGTTTGACTAGGCCACAATTGGGAAGTCGTCACCGGGCAACCCACCGCCCACAACCGGCCAAGTACTGTCAAAAAGTAGCTATCATCAGGTGTTTCTTCTTTAAAGTGCCGGAGCGATGAAAAGACGCGATGGGCTGGCGCGGTTGGATGTTGACGCGTCAGCGAGCTCAAGGTGTTACCCGGGCCAACCTCTAAGAAAACACACCCCTTACTTGCATTTAGCGTATCGATTCCTTCTGAAAAGCGGACTGTGTTACGCAAGTGCTGAACCCAGTAATCAGGGTCTGTGGCAGCCTGCGGCGTGATCCATGTACCGGTAAGGTTCGAGATAAATTGGATTTGGGGTGGATTGAGTTGGATGCTTTTCAGGTAGTCTCCAAACGGTTTCAGAATACCGTCCAGTAGCCAGGAATGCGCTGCAATATTGATCCCCACCGGTTTATTCTCAATCCCGAGTGCGTTCAGGCTGGCAGCCAGACTCGCCAAATCATCCTTGGTACCAGACGTAACTGACAATGTAGGGCTATTGATGGCCGCAATGGTCAGACGTGGGGACAAATGCTTGAGCAGTTCATCAGCGGGCAATTGCACACTCAACATGCCACCTTCCGGTACATCATCCATTAATTGCCCGCGCAATAGCACTAACCCCAGAGCATCTTCAAAACTAAAAACACCGGACAGACAGGCAGCCGTATTCTCTCCCATACTATGTCCAATAAGGGCGTCGGGTACTATTCCCGTGGCTATCCATAGCTTCGCCAACGCATATTCCACCAAGAAAATAAGTGGCAATTGGATGGAGGGTCTTTGCAGTTGGCCTTCTAACGTATCGCGGTCTTGTTCACCGAGGAACAGGAATCGTTTGTAATCCAAGCCGGTCCGTTTATGCAAGCTGTCAAAACCTGCGTCCATGTAGCTGCGAAAGATTTCTCGCGATTGGTAGAGGCCATGGCTCATGTCGACGTATTGTGCCCCTCCACCCGGAAACATGAAGACGAGAGACTTCTCGTCTTCGTCGGCCGAATGTGTAAACACACGCCGGGCATCATTGCTTTCGAGCAAGCGGCTGGCTTCTTCGCAATTCCGCGCCGCCAATACTCGGCGAATAGTAAAGTGTTCGCGACCTTCGAATAGGCTGTACGCCAAATCTGCCATATTCAAATCAGGAAAGGTCTTTAGGTGTTCCGCCAAACGCTGACCGAACAGATCAAGCGATTTACGATTCTTGGCCGAGAAAGTGAGCAGTTGATTGGCAGCTAGATTTGGACCGGACGAAGCGGGCCGTGGTGGCTCTTCAATGACGATGAACGCGTTGGTTCCTCCCACCCCCAGAGAATTGACGGCCGCCCGACGTGGAAGGCTGGTCGCTTTCCATTCTTTTAATGTGGCGTTGACATAAAAGGGGGACCTTCCAAAATCGATAGTTGGGTTGGGGGATTCATAATTGAGGCTGGGAGGCAGCACTTGATGCTCCAAGGCTAAGGTAGCTTTAATCAGCCCAGCTACACCTGCCGCTGTATCGAGATGTCCGATGTTTGTCTTAACCGAACCGATTCCACAGTAACCGGCCCGAGTGCTGCTGCGTCGAAAGGCTGAGGTGAGTGCGGAAACTTCAATCGGATCGCCAACTGGCGTGCCCGTACCATGACATTCCACATAGCCGATTGATTCCGCATCCACCCCAGCCATTTCGAGCGCTTCCGCAATGGCTTCCGCTTGGCCCTCAACACTGGGAGCGAGATAGCCAACTTTATTGGCTCCATCATTATTAACGGCCGAACCTATGATGACCCCATGAATGTGATCGCCATCAGCGATGGCATCTGCGAGCCTCCGCAGCGCGACAACCGCTGTCCCACTTCCGAAGATGGTCCCCTTAGAACGGTGATCAAACGCCCGACAATGACCATCGGGTGAAAGGATCTCTCCCTCTTTATAAAGATATCCCAGTCCATGCGGGATCTCGATCGACACACCGCCCGCCAAGGCCATGTCACATTCTTCGTTTAACAAGCTCTGGCAGGCGAGGTGGACGGCAACTGCAGATGTCGAGCAGGCGGTCTGAATGTTGATACTGGGACCTTTGAGATTGAAGCAATACGAAACACGGCTGGAGAGAAAATCCTTATCGTTACCGGTATGGCGCAGCAAAAATGTCCCTACGGAGTTGAGTAAGCCTGGATTGGTGAGGATATTAAGAGCAAAGTAGGCTGCCATACCTGAGCCCGCAAAAACGCCGATGGCTCCCTCAAATCTACTAGGCGCGTGACCCGAACGCTCAAGCGCTTCCCAACAGCATTCGTAAAACTGCCGATGCTGAGGGTCAAGTATGCCAGCCTCTTTGGGGCTAAAGCCAAAAAACTCAGGATCAAATTGTTGCATGTCCTCCAACGGGCAACCCGCCTTGACGTACTGCGGGTTCTTGAGCAGATCTGCGGCAACACCGTGAAGCAACAACTCCTCGTCTGTATAGAACTTGACCGATTCAATGCCATGCTTCAAATTGTGCCAAAATGCCTCAGGGGTTAATGCCCCTGGAACTCGATTGGCCAAACCAACAATAGCCACTCCATATCCACCCAAGTCTTCAGCGTTATCCATTGGAGTTTTTGTACTTAATGAGTCTAAAAATTTTCTGTGTCCCATTCACAGGCGGGCGAAAGCCAAACTAGCCGTATGTGAATACTTAAAATTAGGATAAGGCACGCATCGGGCACCTTTTCCCGGCAACTTCCCTTCCGTGTGCCATCGATCACGACGTGCTGCGACGGCGCAATCCCAATTTTTCCCGACGTCGTGAAGCCCGATCACTGCTTTGCTTGAGTGAAGCAGCGGCGTCATCGCAGGTAAGGAAATCTGTCAAAGACTTGATGGTCGGAAAGCGATACAAATCGGTGAGAGAAATCGGTTTCTCGACTCTCTCTTTAAGCAATTGATGCACGCGGACTATCAATAGCGAGTGTCCGCCGAGATCGAAAAAGTTATCCTTGATGCTAACATTCTCGAGCTTGAGCGTTTCTTGCCAGATACTGGCGATAACCTGCTGGAGCCCCTCATTTGGAGCAACATACTCTGCGGCTTGCAAAGTGGCTGTCTGGAAAGGAACTGGCAATTGTTTTCGATCGATCTTGCCGTTGGGTGTCAAGGGCATTCGTTCTAGTACCACGATGTCGTTGGGAACCATATACTCAGGTAGACTGCGGCGCACATAGTCTCGTAGTTCAGCCACCGGCGGAGCCGTCTGCTTTGCTACGAGATAAGCCACCAGTCGTTGATCGCCAGGGGTGTCCTCTCGCACAATCACTACCACCTCGTGCAGTGACGGATGTGAGCCTAGAGCCATTTCAATCTCACCAAGCTCGATACGATAACCACGAATCTTGACTTGATGATCCACACGTCCCAAGAACTCAATCACACCGTCCTCACGGTATTTCGCCAGGTCCCCTGTCCAGTAGACGCGCGAACCATCGCGCTTGAAGGGGTTAAGAATAAAGCGTTCCTTGTTCAATTCGGGGCGATTCAAGTAGCCGCGCACAACGCCTTGTCCGCCGATAAATAGATCTCCCGGAACGCCCACGGGAACCGGTTGGCGATTTTCGTCGAGGATGTATATCTCAGTATTAGCAATTGGGCGACCGATCGGAATATTGTCGGGATCATCTACTTCGTGTGTCGTCGACCAGATTGTGGTTTCGGTCGGACCATACATGTTGCTTAGTCGTCCCGTGAGAAAGCTCTTCAGGTCCTTGGCGAGCGTGTTGGGAAAAGCCTCGCCACCAATCATGATATGCTTTAGCTTGGCCATTTGCCGCCTCGCTTGTGGATCGAAAGCTAACATCCTGGCCATCGATGGAGTACATTGAAAATGCGTCACCTGGTGTCGGTCCAGTTGCGAGGGCAACGATTGATCCGCCCCAGCTACCTCCCCCTTTTCGGTCGCAGAATTCGTATTTGCCAGATCGCGAAGTTCCTTTAACAGCGGCAGACTTTGCATGATCTTGTCAGTCTCGACGCCATAGTCTAACAAGCAGGCGATTTCGTCGATATCTGCCGCCTTACACCGATCTATCATCTGCAGGCCATGCTCGAGAGTGCCGAACAGACCACTCGTTTCGTAGTATCGTTCAAAGGCGAAATCGAGAATTGTGTCGACTTCTTCGTCAGTCAAGTGCTTGATATCGATATCCTCAGGCTTGGCCTCCGTACCGCCAGGACGTTTGAAAGCTGGGAAGGTCCAGGCAAAGTCGAGCACTAGTTTCATGGAGCTGCGCAAGTAGTCTTTCATCGGCTCGCGAACTAATTCTCGTACTTCCGTATCGCTGCTTCCAACAAACGTGTGCAACATCAGAGTGACCTTGCCAGTGGCAGCCTCAAAACCAGCCGCTTGGCGAGCTTGTCGATAAATGCGGATCTTCTCGGCTACTTCCTCAACAGTCTGACCAAGTAGGTGCGTTAATACATTTGCCCCCAACTCTCCGGCCAAGCGATAGGATTCGGGGTTTCCCGCCGTTGTTAACCAGACGGGGAGTTCTTTCTGCACCGGACGCGGCAGAGTAGAAATTTGTACTTGCTTGCCCAGCGGGTTTTCGAAGGCAACTTGCTCACCCCGCCATAAACGCCGTACCGTCTCGATCTGTTCCAACATCACCTGTTTGTTAGTGGCGTGGTTCTGCGGCATGATGACAAAGTCATTGGGTTGCCAGCCCGCTGCGAATGAGAGGCCAACACGTCCATCGGATAGGTTGTCGACCACCGCCCAGTCCTCAGCGATACGAACCGGGTGATGCAGCGGAGAAACAATGCTCCCACTTCGGATGGCCAAGTTCTTGGTCGTAACAGCTAATGCAGCGCTGGTCACGACAGGGTTGGGATAGGGTCCTCCGAAGGCGCTGAAATGCCGCTCTGGCGTCCAGACAGAGTTAAAACCGTTCTCATCAAAGTACTTTGCACCCTCCAGCAGCAAACGATACTTTTGGCTACCGGCCGCATCGTCGTTGCCCCACATAAACAGACCAAATTCCATCGGTCGTTTTGACAGACGCAGCTTTGTCGATGACTGCGTGCCACTGCGATCCTCACTGTAAATGACCACACGAAAGCCGCGGGTCAAGGTCCAGAAGAGCTCCAATACAGAGATATCAAACGACAAGCTGGTGACGGCAAGCCACGTCCCAGGAGGATCGTGCTCTATACAGGCATCCATCCCCACAAAGAAGTTGGTGACGTTTCGATGCTCGACCATCACCCCCTTGGGATTGCCGGTTGAGCCTGAAGTATATATGACATAAGCCAGTTTCGTCGCATCCAGAGCTACCTTAGGATTAAGCAACTGGGAATTTGGCGGTTCAAAGCTATCAACACAGACGATTTCAGCTGAGGTAGCTGGCAGCGCTGAGCGAATCGCGTCCTGAGCAAGCACCACGCGCATTCCGGCGTCTTGAACCATGTAGGCAATCCGCTCGCTTGGAAAGGCTGGGTCCAAGGGGACATAAGCTGCCCCCGCTTTGAGAATACCCAATGTCGCTACCATTAGATCGGGGGATCGCTGCACATACACGCCCACCAGATCATCGGGGGCAATCCCGATTTCAATCAACCGCCTAGCGACTTGATTGGCCCGCAAGTTCAATTCTTGATAAGTCAGGGGTTGATCTTCAAAAACCAGCGCAATCGCCTGCGGGTTCTGGGCAACGCGTTGTTCGAATAACTCGTGAATGCACTGTCCAGCATCGTAGCAGACACGCGTTTCGTTCCATTCCTGCAGCAACTGCCGTTTTTCCATTTCTGTCAATAGTTCCAAATCCGAAATCAGCGTTTGCGGCGACGCTTGCATTTTGGACACGTACGCGGACAGGTACGACGCCAGTCGATATGTGTTGGAACCTGTCAGCCATTGTTGGTCGTAAATGAACTGCACAGTTTGGTTATCCTCACTGATGGCTAACGTGATCACCGAGCCGGCAACCGGCTGATTGGTGCCAACACTAATCGCCACCGGCAAAGCTGTTCCATGGGCCAATTCCGGAATGCCGCTCAATTCGGGAGAACGCCCAATCAGGTCGCGTGTCCAGCTCCCTCGGTTGTCCGCCCCGCTGAGACTTACCTCCACTTCCGTCACCGCCTGCTCGGCGGTCTGCCCCTTGTCGAAATCGAAGCGTATGACCGAGGACTCGTGGTATACACCGGGCAATACCCGGCTGGCCTCCTGCATGGGCAGGTTGGCATAGGCTAAGTCAAAACGCTGCTTCCTGGCAAATCTTGACAACAGCACAGCAAAAGCGGCCACTATTGTGGCCCGAGAGGCCGGCTGTGGCAAAGCGATTGCCGCTCGATGTAACTGCTCTGGCAGTTTCATCGCCTTGGATTCACTCTTTCCCAATGGTGGTTCCATTGGCAACAGCGCCGCCAGTTGCTTCGTCCAGTATTCTTCATGGCGGATGAAAACTTTATCAAGCTGCGTTAACTTGTTTAAGGTTTCGGAGGCGAATACCTGAAAACTCTGGCCTGCTTTCAACCCAAGCTGACTGGCCAGCTGTCCCGGGCTCAAGTTGTTTCCGCTTAAGTCTCGAAACTGAGTAATCGAAAGAATTCCGCTACCTGTCGCAACCGTGATCTGCCCTTCGCCTACCTCTAGTATTTGGCCTACCGGAAAGTCGACTTCTTCATCGCGAGCCAAGGCTGCCATGACACAGAAGACTTGATTTTCGTGGAATACCTTGGGCGAGACCATGGGATTGCGGTATCCGCCAAAGTCCATAGCGCGCACGAACGCCTCCAACTCGTGCGCTGGCTTCTGCCATTGCAAAATGCCGGCTGCCGGCGGACGCTGGAACTTTCCAAAATAGCTGCGTTGCGAACTGTCTTGCTCTCGAGTTGTCGAACTTTCGGTGGCGAGTTCGTCAACCAGTTGCGGGAAACTCTGCAGCGCGGCAGCGAAGCACTTGGTGTTCAGCGACACCGCAGTCTCGTCCCTGGCGATGTCAAACATGACCTGCTTCAGAATAGGTCCTCGGTCAACGCCTGGCATGATTTGATGCCACGTAATGCCATAATGGGTAGCCCCGTGCATGAGCGCCCAAACAGGCGCATTTAAGCCTGCGTAGGCGGGGAGTGGTCCATCGTGGAAATTGACTGCCATTTTTTGCGGCAAAGCCAACACCGCGTCTGGAATAATGGCCATGTGCGTGACACTGAACAGAAAGTCAAATGGCCTTGTTTGGAGGGCCAGTGCATAGTCGCTATCGTCGGAAATAACCGATATCGATCGCCGTAAGGCCCATTGGCTGATCTTGGGTGCCGACGTAATCACCCCCAGAATCTGGTGTCCCTTGGCTAACAGGCTCTCCGCACATTCGATGAGCAGAGAATCAGCGCCGATAAGGTAGCAAGTGAAAGACGAGCGTGAACTCATGTAGGGGACTCCCAAATTATTCTGCGATGCAAATAAGCCTGAGCTACCATGCGCCCGAGGCGGTTCTTGATTCTGTGTTCGTGTGGGTCAGCGAGGATCGAGTGGTTTGATTTGCTGCATCAAGAACTGCTCCGTCATTTGCCGAGCGGCCCCCAAAGCTGTCATGTTCCCATCCGATACCTGGCGGGCCAGTTCGTTGCTTAACAATTTATATGAACTATTGGATTTAAGGACAGAAGTCAGCATTTCGGCGAAAAGCTTCTCCATCCACGCCTGATTCTGATTCAAGCGTTTTTTTAGAAACTCTCCTGATGCAGTGGATTGCTCACAACAACTTCGAATGATGTGCCACACAGAATCGATATCCTCGTTCTCGCGCGCGGAGCATGTCTGGACGCTCCGAATTCGTGATCTACCCGTGGTAAAGTGGCTCATGGCGTTTTGATAATGGCGAGCGGCCTGCAGGGCCATGCTCCGGCCTTCGCCATCGGCCTTGTTAATGATCAAAGCGTCTGCCAGTTCAATGATGCCCTTCTTGAGTCCTTGAAGTTCGTCGCCCGCATTGGGCTGCAACAGAACTAAGAAAAAGTCAACCATATTGGCTACTTCCACCTCCGACTGCCCCACTCCGACCGACTCTACGACAATCACATCAAAACCGGCAGCCTCGCAAAGTAGTATCGACTCCCGCGTCACTTGTGTTGCACCACCTAGATGGCCGCGCGAAGGTGAAGGACGAATGTAGGCGTTGGGGTCGCGGGACAAATGCTCCATGCGTGTCTTGTCCCCCAGAATACTACCTCCCGCCACGGGCGAGCTTGGATCGACCGCCAGCACGGCTATGCGGTGCCCAGCCCCAGTCAGCATCTTCCCAAATACCTCAATAAACGTCGACTTGCCAACGCCTGGCGTGCCAGTGATACCGATGCGAATGCTTTTTCCCGTGTAGGGCAAGATGGTCTCTAATAAATCCTGCGCCTCTTCACGGTGACGTTCTACCGAGCTTTCTACGAGAGTGATAGCCCGCGCTAAGGCGCGACGTTGACCGGCAAGCAGTTGTTGAACATCAAACATCACCATGAGCGGCACCACCGGCCACAACTCGAATTACGGATAGGACTTCCTTGACTGCTAAGGGAACGGGAGTACCGGGACCAAAGATTTTTGCGACCCCAGCCGCAAACAAACGCTGGTAATCCGCCTTAGGAATAACCCCTCCTACAACAATGGCAATGTCCTCGGCCGCAAACTTCTTCAGCTCTGCAGCCAGCTGTGGGACCAGTGTTTTGTGCCCTGCAGCTTGGGATGAGACGCCAACGACATGCACATCGTTCTCGACGGCCTGCTTGGCAACTTCCTCAGGCGTGGAGAACATCGGCGACAGATCGATGTCAAAACCAATGTCTGCAAAAGCGGTAGCGATTACCCGCGCACCACGATCGTGGCCATCTTGGCCCATCTTGCACACGAGCATGCGCGGCCGGCGTCCATGTTCGCTGGCAAAGTTCGCGACCTCTTGACGCAGACTCTGCCAATCCGCGTCTTCTTCGCACTGGCTTCCATACACCCCCGCAACAGTTTGGGAATGCGCTTGAAAGCGTCCGAACACCGACTCCAACGCCGAACTTAACTCGCCAACGGTCGCCCTCGCACGCATGGCAGCAATGGATAGGTCGAGTAAATTGCCTTCGCCCGTCCTTGCGCAATGGATCACAGATGCTAGGGTTGCTTGAACCTGCTCGTCAGAGCGTTCCTGTTTGATACGCTTCAAACTTGCCATTTGGGCACTGCGTACACCCTCGTTGTCGATCTCCAGAATTTCCACAGGTTCCTCTGTGGACACGCGATACTTGTTGAGGCCGACGATTACCTGTTCGCCACGATCAATGGCGGCTTGCTTTCGAGCTGCCGCTTCTTCGATTCTCATTTTGGGTAGTCCAGCTTCAATCGCCTTGACCATACCACCTTGTTGTTCGATCTCTTGAATGATAGCCCAAGCTTCTTCAGCCAACTCGTGAGTGAGGCTCTCCATCATGTACGAACCTCCCCAAGGGTCGATCACATGAGTCAGGCCAGCTTCCTCCTGCAGAATCAACTGAGTGTTGCGGGCAATACGACTGGAAAACTCCGTAGGCAGCGCCAGGGCTTCATCGAACGCATTGGTATGCAACGACTGAGTTCCACCAAATACGGCAGCCATCGCTTCAATAGTCGTTCGGATAATATTGTTGTACGGATCTTGTTCCGTAAGCGACCAACCGGAAGTTTGAGAGTGGGTGCGCAGGATGCTCGACTTTGGGTTCTTGGGAGAAAACTCCGACACGATTCTCGACCAAAGTAGACGAGCAGCCCGGAGCTTGGCAATTTCCATGAAGAAATTCATGCCAATGCCCCAGAAAAAGGAAAGACGCGGCGCGAAATCGTCCACCATCAACCCTGCCTTCAACGCAGCTCTTATGTATTCCTTTCCATCCGCTAAAGTGTAGGCCAATTCAAGTGCAGTGTTCGCCCCCGCTTCCTGCATGTGATATCCAGATATGGAAATACTGTTGAACCGCGGCATGTGCTGCGAGCAAAAGGCGATCACGTCTCCGATGATCCGCATCGAAGGCTCCGGCGGATAAATGTAGGTATTGCGAACCATGAACTCCTTTAAGATGTCATTCTGGATAGTGCCAGAAAGCTGCTCTCGAGAGATTCCTTGCTCGTCGCCAGCAACGATAAATGCTGCCAGGATCGGGAGCACTGCGCCGTTCATCGTCATGGAGACAGAAACACGCTCCAGTGGAATACCGTCGAATAAGATATTCATGTCTTCAACACTGTCGATCGCTACCCCGGCCTTCCCTACGTCTCCCATAACGCGTGGGTGATCTGAGTCATAACCGCGGTGAGTTGCTAAATCAAAGGCCACAGAAATACCCTGAACACCAGCCGCCAAAGAGTTGCGGTAAAACCGGTTTGATTCTTCGGCTGTGGAAAATCCGGCATACTGACGAATCGTCCATGGACGACCAACGTACATCGTCGCTTGAGGGCCTCGAATAAAAGGCTCAAAACCTGGCATGGTATTCGCAAACGGAAGTTGGTTCAGATCCTCGCGCGTATACAACGGCTTGAGGGCAAGGCCTTCCAGAGTTTTGGTTTGCAGCGATTCGAGTCCCTCTCCCTCAAGCTGCTGAATAACAAATGCCTGCCAGTCATCAACGGAAACAATTCTGGGGTTGTATGCCACACCGCTATTTGAAGTGTCTGACGGTAGCGGTTCGCATGACTTGGGCTGGCTGAGCTCTACCAACACTCCATCGCAGCACTTGGGATCGATGAATATGACCTGCGCCCCATGAATTCCAGACGCCGGTGCTTCGCTTAGAAAACGATAACCCCGCCCACGAAGTCTGAGGACATCGGCCTCAATATCGTCGGAACGAAAACACAAATGATGCAATCCTCCGCCCTTCTTCTCAAGGAACTTGGCAATCGGCCCCTCTCCCTGCAGGGGATGCAAAAGTTCGATGTTGGTTGCCGGCAACGGAAACAAGGCAGCAGTTGTTTTGGCAGCCACCACCTCTTCGCGGTGAACACAGTCCAAACCCAAATCATCTACGAAACGCTGAATGGCGTTTTCCAAATCGGGCACAGCAATGGCAATATGATCCAACCCGACAATCATTTCCGATTCCAAAATCAGGCTCTTACAAAATGCTGAGCGACATTTGTTTAATATCAGGTACCAAGGAGTTGGGAATTCTGCGTGGCTCGGTGTGCGGCTACTTCGTTATGCCAATCTAGATTCAAAGCAGTTGACCTGCTGGCTTTAGAAGAAAACGCTTCAAGAAAATTAATCTAGAACATTGAATTACACAAGTAGTTTGGGGGGGACGCGAGTCGCGTAAGCCAATCTCCGAAAAGCCATGATCGATTTGGCTTAACCGAAGAATCTCGGCATCGACCCGCGATGCATTGGCCAAAGCCCGGCATCCAGGTTCATCAAAGGGTGTACTAGCGATTCAGAAACCAGCAAGAGCCGCTTCAGATATCTTGGCATACCCCTACCGCAGTATAGTTCGACCAGACTAAAGAGGCTATCTTATGGCTCCGATTTAGCGAAAATCACCCTTAAGATGCTTTGTTTTACCCCCTGTCGGATTGTAAAATCGCAAGGGAAAGATCTTTCCCCCCACTCTTACGCATTTCTACACATTTTGCTACAATAAGCGGTTAAAAACACCTCAAACGGCATATCCTGGCGATCCCTCGCAATCGCTAAATATACCCCAAATAGCTTAGTGCAAATTGGCCAAAATTGCCGGTAGAAACCCTTCGGTCCGAACTCCGAAGAACACCAGTTTGGCCAACTTCGGGCTCTAAACCAGAGTGGTTTTGCTCGCACAAGAGCGACAGAAGCACTGTCAATATCAATGCGATGGAAGTAGCTACTTGATTTTCAACTGTTTTTTTCATCGATAGGGAGTTTGCTGGCAAGTGACTTCTACAATCCAGTCCAAGGATGATTTAGTGGTTGCGACCAACCCTTCGACCATTGTGGCGAATGTTTTGGTAGGCCAGAGTGGTACTCTCCCGTCCTTGGGGCCAATTCTCGATTGAGAGTCGAGTCCAGTCTTTTTCAGCTCATTCCATGGCTTACCCTGGTAATCCCGAATGGTTAGACACTTTTTCAAACGGGAAACGGCTTTTTGGCGCTGTATAAAACGCTTGTTCGACATTTTGGGTGCCCTAGCTGGCATGCTGGTGTTAGGACCGGTCATGCTTGTCGGTATGCTTTGGGTTTGGCTGGAGGAGGTGGGCCAGTTATTTTTTGTCAAGAGCGCGTAGGGCTGCATGGAAAACGCTTCATCCTGTCGAACATGCGTACTATGGTCATGGATGCCGAGAGCCGTTTTGCTACTGACTTGTTACGGGCAGATTTCGGGACGCGGGTGAAGTTCCGTTTGAACTGCAACTGGCGCTCGACTTAAAATATAACCGTGAACGCTCGCCTCTGGCCGACATTATCATCATCGCCAAAACAATCCCCTCTCTCGTTGGGGCCACAAGAGCTCACTAAGTCACCGCTGTTACGTGCACCAGGGCTCACCAAATATCAACGCCTAACACAATCTTCATAAACTACACAAATTGCTTCAAGAAGGTCGTAAGTTTTCTAGATTGTCAGTACAGCATTGGAAAGCAGCGTTTAAACTGGGAGCATGTCGTGTAGAACAGTAACGACGAACGCATCTTTAAATTCATGCTGAATCGGAAAAGCCAAGCACCATGAATGCCCCAATTGATTACCGACTCAAGAAGTCTTTCGAGTTGAGCTCGAAAGCAGTTGAATTGCAAAATCTGGCCTTGGAACAGGAGGAAGCGAGCCAGGCAGCGAGGAAACTGGTAGGTTCCCTTCTGAAGCGATGGTGGTACTACTTCATCGTTGTTTTGCTGGCGGTTGCGATTGGATATTGGGCAGCTCGCGAATTTGGTTCCTACAGTTACGAGGCAAGCTCGTTGGTCAAGGCCAAATTGATCCCCTTTCCGCCAGGTCTGGCTTTTTATTCGCCGCCAAGAATCGAAGACTTTGCAAAGTATCTAGCTGAACCGAGCGTTGTAGATGCTCTCATGAAGGACTTTAGTCTTGCCGGCCCGCCGGGGAAACTATACGAGCAAGTACTCGACCCAATCACGAAAGTAGTCACCGTGAAAATCCGAGCTAATCGGGCAGACACAGCCGCTGAATCGGTCAATCAGTTGGTCGTTAGTGCTATTCATAAATCTACAGAAGAACGAATGTTGATGCTGGATGCCTCGTTGAACTACTTCCGACGCTTGGTCAAAAAGGCGGAAGCCGAAGCCTCCTCCCAGCGTCAGGCAAAAGTAGAACAAATAAGTGCATTGAAGCGTAAACTTATGGACAATGGCAACGCCCAATTACGCTTTGAAGAGCTGACGGAAATCGTTAGTCTTAAACGGGGCGAATTGTCAGCGCTCGAATCGGAACTGAAAGATTCGCAGCGTCTGCTAAAAATACTGGAACAGGACGAGCGGGCGCTTGTCTCGAAAATACGCAAGGAACTAGAGACCGATTGCCTTCACCAGCTAGAGTTGATGACGCAACAGTTTGCAGCCGATTCACCTCCGGCTAGGGATTTGGAACAAAAAGTGGATGCCGTGAAGTCCTTAGGAGAAAATGGACTATCAAACCGAGACGAGCTCGCAGATTGGTTGCGATCTATTGCAGTAGCTACTCGAATTCAATTGAGCATACCCCCGGAGCACTCGGCCGCCTTGGATCGCATCGTTGATAATTTGTACGACCTGAGGAATCGGTTGCTCTTGCTGCCAGAGAAAATCGAGGAGACTAGTCACGCGGTCGCTCAAGCCGCGCAACAGCGCGCATTGCTTGAAATTGGTGGTGAATTCGATTTGGAAAACCATCCTGAAATCCAGGAACTCAGCATTCTGATCACACGAGCCGAAGAAAACGCGGAGCAAATAGCGGCGGCCATTACGTGGATCGAAGATTTGCACACGCTTGATACTCCGGCGTTCGAACAAATGGTGCCAGCCTCAGTTGAAAGTGTCGAGCCGGATGGCAATCATCACAAGTTATTTGTGTTGGCTTTTGGCCTGACGGGATTACTGTTTGGTGTTCCCATGTTAATCTTAGATCTGCTGTGTTCACCCATGACCGCAGCCCAAAAACTGGGGCAAGAGTTTGGATTAGACACAATTCCTACTCATGAAATCGTAGCCCGCAGTTCCGCCAGAGATTCGTTGCAAGTTGGTGATCCCGAACTTAGGCTGCTCGCCCTACGCATCCAACAAATGGCTCGCGAAGCCCGTGGCTCGGTAGTGCTGTTCAGTAGTCTGGCAGACCATACCTCGACCAAAGAATTGACTGCGATACTGGCCCAGTGTTTGGCCGCCCGCCAGGAAAAGGTCTTGATAATCGACTTGGAGTCAGTCGGAGAGAGTCGCCTAAAATCCTCGAAACGTAGACCACGAGGGCCATTGGCCAAATCTACTCGTAAATTGTTGGCTGCATCTCCTGTTTGCAAACAGGAATATGGCATGGTTCCTGGCCCACTTGGGAGTGAAATATTGAATGGGGATGGTCACGTCCTTGGCACCCGTAAAATGGGGCTTGCACTGGCACTTGCTGGTGGAGCAAAGGGCCCCGAGGACGTAATGATTGAGCATGGCACCGACGGCGTTGACCGAGTGCAGCTAGGTCCCGACGAGCTCCCCCTGGAGGCATTTGCAAATCCGCTGATGGGCCACCTGCTCGATAGCTATCGCAGCGATTACTCCATGGTGTTGCTGAGCGGACCGGCTGCCAAGCATTTTGCCGACGTGCAAATGTTAGCGGCACGTTGTGACGGCACCCTATTTGTGGCGCCGGAAAAGGGAGAGCTCAACCAAACAGCCCGCCGCACCATTCTGGAATTAATGGAGAATCGCCGCTTGATATTGGGACTTGCCCAAGTTCCCGGCTAAACACACACGACAGATCTATGCAGAGCCAAGTATTGATCGAGCGGTGCATCTGTTTGCTATACATGCTCACCGCCGGCGTTTCAATACGTCGCTGGCGTAACGCGCAGCTACTACGGTCCAGGCTTGACTCCGATGAGTGGTTTTGGCTATTGCTAGCTAGCTTTTTGGTGGTCTTTGGTATCAATAAGATCGCCGACCTGCAAACCTTGGTTCTCTTCAGTCTGAAGTCATGGGCTTTAGCCCTTAATCTGGACCATGCAAAGTTAACACTGAAAATGGCTTTTGCCGGAGCAATCTTGGGGGGTAGTGTATCGGTGGCAGGTTGGCTTATATGGCGATTTCGAGACCTCTTACGACGCAATCCACTCACACTTCTGGGGCTTGCCTGCTTGGCCAGCTATTACCTCATCCGCGCTGCTGATTTCCTTGGGTTTGCACTTCCCGTGTCACTCGCTGCGGCAACTTGGATAGTCGAAGTAACGGGCCTGGTCATACTCCAAGCAGTCGTTGTGCGGCTCCCTCAAAAACCAGTCGAGTTCAGCAGTTAAGTCTTAACTAACCCACTCTAGATCAGACCGACCACTAAGGAGTAAATTCTTATGACACCAAACACCGCCCTGAATCTGACAATTGCCATCTATTTGTTAACGGCATTTGTATGGGTCCGAAACGACGGCAATTGGAGTTGGGGGTATCGATCGATACTGGGCGGCGCGGCACTCCTGCTAGCAGCTGCGGACCGCTATTTTCAGTTCAGCCAGACCACCATCGATTTCATACGCAAGCTTGCCCAAGAACAAGGCTGGTACGAGGCTCGCCGATGGCTGCAAACAATCGCTGCTCTCCTGCTTGTTTCGCTTTTAGCGGCATTGTGTCTACTGCAAGCACGGCCTAAATCCCATAAAAAGTCAAGCTTCCGCGTGTTGACTCCCACGATTTGCTTGTTATCGCTCCTGGTTTACTGTTGCCTGCGCGCTCTCTCCAATCATTTTATAGATGCTTGGCTGAGTGTCACTTTTGTCGGCCTGCGAGTGAACTGGATTATCGAGTGGCTGATGTTAGGCTTGGTAATAATCTGCTCAATTGGGCCTTCCCCACATGCCTCTTCATACATGCACTCTGCTTAGGTTGTGACTAACTGTAACTTGGGGAAGCGAAGCATATGAATACAATAACATCCCCGACGATTTGGCCGAACTGTTCAAGCTGTGGCTGCTGGTGTCGGATCAAATCAAAGCAGTATGTATGGCAACGTTGCGGGTAAGTGCAGAATGTTCAACGGATGCTCTGAGACTCCGGAGCGATTTTGAGCCCGTCCCAATTGATATTCGATGGTTTGGATCGAGGTTTCTCTGTCCGTAGGCATGGTGGTGCGAGTAGAGGGTTTTTGCCAGGTGTCAAACGCAGTTAAGAATCAGCCAATTTAGCAGTGTGGCTGGGTTGTTTGCGATTGGCTGATCGCAGGTTGGTTGGCGGCTGATTAGAGTAGAAGGGTGTTTTCAGCTTAGAAAATCGCCTCGCTGTAAAGTCTCACCTTCGCCAGCGAGACTTGACTCACGGGACATCCTCCCGCTTGCCCACTACCAATCCTGATCATCGGCCAGAAGCTTCGCAAGTCACGAAGCCCAATTCTTTGCTCTGCCAGTGCTTGTGGCAGCCATGCAATCATAATTTCACGCCCAGTCATCCCGCGCAAGTCTTCTGCGGCGAATCATGCAGGCAGTTGGCGATTGAATTTGAGCGGGCTCAATCACGACAGCGAGCCAGGCGAAAAGCCAACCAGAGATATCGCTGAGCAGATCGCGGTAGAGCCAAGCATCGCCAGTCGTGCAAGGAGTACCGCCAGAGGAAGAAGGAATTGGCCGCTGCGCAGCTGTTGAGCCAACCATCGCAACTTGCAAGCCAAGAAATTGCTGCTGAAGTTCCACCATCCAACTCACCGCGCGAGGGTGATACAAATCGGCCAAAAAGATGTCGCCGAAAAAAGTCACCTTGCCGACGACCTGGCTGCCAGGTGGACTGGAAATTCGATCCAAGAGCGCCTCACAAAAAATACTGTAGCTCTCTGTGTGACAACGCTTTACGTGCAGCGGCAGCTCGTGTCGAGCGGCATTACAAAACGCGTGGCTACATGGGCGCTATCTCGCGTCACAACCGTCTAAAAGTCCTGCTGGCCAAGCCTGGATCGCGTGGACAGCTTAGGGCTTTCGAGTCGGTCGTATTACGCTGTTGAAACTTTCTGACTGGCGAAAATCACTTCGCTGGTCTTACTGGTTCCAAAAACGTGAGAGGCCATCGACAGTGCCAC
>JBGSJT010000088.1:0-2546 GCA_041741715.1 Pirellulaceae bacterium
GCATAGTCGCTTTCACCTCGGTCGGCGGTCAGTTTCGTCCACCGGACGGACAAAAGGGTGCAAGCTACGCCCCCGCACAAGAGGCTCAGCAGCACATTTATGGAAGAGAGTCGCCAGCCGACCATAAACACACACGCCAACATCAGCGACAGATAACCCCACATCTTGAAGGTTGAGATCGTCCGCTCGGCGAATTGTGCCAGCTGGGCCGCTCGTCTCTCTTGTTCACGCAAGGCCACTTCCGCCTCGATCTCTTTCTGTCCCCAGGCGGAAAGTACAAACGGGCCGAGCACTATGGCTGGATCATGGTGCCAATACACCTTGTCTTCCACTACGCGCTGTTCCGTCCATTGATGCGCGCCCTGTTCCTGGGTAGCTACCGTTGCGCGTATGACAGTTCCTTCAACGATCTTAATTGCCGGGGAGACCCAAGTCGGTAAGGCCTCCAGAATCGACTGTTGGCGTCGCGGAATTGGGAGTGTTGCCTCGCCTTGTGGCAGTGGACGAGCGTTAACCAAGTGCTGAATACTACGCACCAAAGAACGCTTGGTATGGCCAGTGTGTGTGAATACACGTTTCCGAACGGCCTGCTTGAGGGCAATGGGCGCTCGTTGACTATCGTAGGTCGTTCCGTCGTATTCGACCACGCACTCACGCGTGAAGTGGTGGAAGGTACACTTGTCCTCTGCGAACCACTCAATGATGCTGAGAACCTCACGCTCCACGAGCTTAACCAGTTGATCCAGCATCTTGTGTTTGGTCTCCGTAATTGACTGCTGAATGTGTTCACTGAGTTCAGACTTAAAATCGAGCAGCGGTTTCGCAGCCAGTTTAGCGGTGACAATCGTCTCAGTGACTGCGCCATTGACACCAGCCTCGTGTAACAACTCGGCTCGCCACGATTCGATTTCCTTTTCCAGTTGATCTGGCAACAGAACTTCCGTCGTCATGCCGCTCAGCGTGCCAGCAACGGAAGTCAGCATCGCCAGCATCGCGGACCATTCGCTACACAGTTGATGCAGTCGACCAATTTGTGAAGCATAGCATTCGATGGCTTGCTTCATAGTGACTGCGTTCATGATGGCTTCGCCACCATGTACAAGCTGGTTGAGCTGCTGTTGCAGGTAGCTAGACAGCTCCGCCAATGCAGCCTCGGTTTTTAGCAACTCGTAGGTTTGCTTTGGCGAAGAATTGCCGTCCATTGCCGTTGAACCAGATAACGGAAATATCCAGTCGTCAATGCGGACAGCGAAACGGTGCGGGGTGACAGATGGGGACTGACTCGTCGACATGGCAGAACTCCTTGAAGGGGAAAGGTTGGAAACTGCCAGGATTGTAGGAGCCAACCGGTCAAGCGTTTTCACTACCAAAATGCAGTCTGCTGCAACTCTTCATACCAATACGAAACGTCGCTGCCACCCACTGCCGCGCGCCGTCATGCGCTGACATGGCATGGCACTCACGTGCAGCCATTGGCAATATGCAAATTCAGGTACCAGTGGAAATTGGCTTGCCAAAATTTTCCAAACAATGTTGGGAACAATGTTGGCGTTCGTTGGACACTGTGGATCGGCAAAGAAAATGCGACCGGCGTTGCAAACAAACGCCGGTCGACAAAGGTAGTTGAATAAAACCTCCACCCCTCAGCCCATGAAGGTCCCATCCCCACAGCCAGGGCAATTCAATCGCCGCTGCTGCTCAAGATATGCTTGATACATCGCCTCCTTCGAATGCTTGTTTGGCTGGTAGCCATAAAACTTACCACATTTGCGACAGGAGTAACGAATGCCGTTGGGGGAATCCTCTCCCACCCACGAACCGCGGACTCGGCCCTGTTGGTCAAACAATTCAATCGTGTGATCGCATACCAGCTCCAATGGTTGACTGGAGCCAGCTTGACCGTGCGTTGCATCCGTTCGGCCTTTCTCCTGTGCTGCTGATGTATGGTCCATGGTGAATCTCCTTGGACGAAAGACCTCGTAACAAGAAAGCGGCTGATCCCGTCGTTTGAAACAGACAGCTTCGGGCGCATGGAAGCAAACGCGATTAAGTGGGCCCAGATGGACCACCTAACTTCGAGTGGCTCTGAAGCGATGGCGAAGCAACTTGCTTAGCAACTTCGCGACCTGGGAAGAGAGTCTTCCCTGAATGGCTTTTAGAAAGAACGGGCAGACCTTACTGTATGTTGCCTACCACTTTATGCGATGAAAAGTCAAGCTACTGTCGGTCAGTCAAACCCAAGCGTCTGAATTAGCTGAAGCTTCTCGCGTCATAGCTGGGCGTCAGACTTGCCTGTGACACTCCATCCTCACACTACCCGGTGTGGAGACTCCTTCTTAAAAATATCGCGACTGTCACACTCACCCCCCTTTTTACCAAGCGTCCCAACTATGATGCCCCGAAGGCAGTTGCAACCCAGGACGGATACTCATTATGGCCTCGCTTGAGCGGCTTGTTTGTCGCAAAATCGACAAGAGCCGCTGACAATACAAGCGTGACAGCGAACACGGGGCCATCCTAGCAGGATTTCGCCGACATCGTGTCGG
>JBGSJT010000089.1:0-46260 GCA_041741715.1 Pirellulaceae bacterium
AACCTCGTCCACTACCCTAAAATTGAACTTTGACAAAGCACTTGCGCCAATACGACTAATATGTTTGAGTGTCGTTTCAAAAATCCTTAGCGGCGGTGCCGCACATCCTTTCGTAGCTTAGAGAGCTTTTTCATGATTCGAATTGTTGTAACCATCTTAATTGGTGCCGCCATCGGATTGGGCCTGGGGCGTCTACAATCGCAGCTGGCAACGAGCGGCTATGAAGAGCGTTTTGCTGGTACGCGCGCGACACTGGCGGAAACGCGTGGAGAGAAGACGAAGGAGCAAATGGTCGAGCAATCGACGGGGACACCGAAAGTTGAAGTGGTTGGTGGCAATGAATACCAGTTCGGTACAATGCAGCATGGCGATTCGATGAGCCATACGTTTGTGTTTCGCAATATTGGCAATGGGCCACTCAATTTGGATATGGGAGCCTCGACCTGTAAATGCACTGTGGGAGAGCTCGAATCGTCCATTCTGCAGCCTGGCGAACAGACCGACGTCACGCTGACTTGGAACGCGGTTTCCATTTCATCCGATTTCGGGCAATCGGCGACAATCCATACGAATGCTCCCGACTCGCCCGAAGTACAACTTCGGATCCGCGGTCAAATCGCAGATAGCTTTGTGATCGAACCACCCGAGCTATCACTGGGAGACCTATCGGTGACGGAGCCCGTTACCAAAACGTTTCATGTATTCAACTACTTGAAAAAATCCAAGGAGTTGAAGGATTTCGCCTGGAGCGATGAAAAATCGAAGGACAAAGTCAAGATCACCAGCCGACCGGTGGAGTTGGACAAAGAAAAATTTCCGCAGCATCAGAACGCCGTGGGGGTCTACGAAGTCGAGGTTACTTTTGAACCAGGGCTAAGCCTGGGGCAGATCAATTCCCGCATCACGTTCAGTACCGACCAGGAAGAGAAAGTTGGAACGCTCGAATTGCCGGTGGCTGGCAGAGTTTCGGGAGATATCGTGTTGGTGGGTGGACCTTCGTTCGATCCCAAGTTGAACGTGCTTCGTTTCGGCACGATTAAGTCGAGCGAAGGGGCCAAAGTAAGTATTTCAATGGCCGTGCAAGGGAGTCAGCGGGACGATGTGCGGCTTGAAATTGTTTCGATAAAGCCAGAACAATCGCTGAACGTGACGATCGGTGAGCCGAAAATGGTGGGAGGGAGAAAATATTTTCCGCTCCAATTCGAGGTTCCCAAGGGAGCTCCAGAAACCTATTATGCGGGTGGGAGTCCTAAAGACTTCGGGAAGGTGATTGTGAAAACGAATCACGGATTTACGCAACAAGTCACAATTCACATTCAGTTGATAGTCGTCAATTAACGGATTGAATACTCAAGGTTGGGGAAGAAGATGCAACAGCGACAACATGTTAGGCAGCGTTTTTCCCTAGCCCTGGTGCTCGGTTGTCTCGTCGCACTGAATGCTTGCAATCGAACTGAATCGAATCAACTCACCGTCAATCATGAGTCCGAGGCTGGCCACAACGAAGCTGCGTCTGGCCACGTGCTGGGGACCGACATGGTCGAGTCGGGGAAGCAAGCCAGCTCTCCAACTGCAACTGACTCAGCCAAGCAGGACCCAATCGCAGTCAATGGCCAAGGGCTGATTGTGCTCGAAGGTCCTGCCCCCAAGCAGCCAGCCGGGGAGGCGTCTGCAGGAGTTCCACAGCCATCCGCAACAAAAGCTGCCGAGGCAAACGTCGCAACGCCAGCTACAGTTGAAGCCGCCCTGCTGGAGAAGTCGCTAGCTGAAAAGAATTCTGTTGAAAAGAATCCTGCTGAGAAACCAAATGCGGAGGAACCTGAATTGGCTCCTGCAGCGGTAAGCACGGTGGCCACCCCGGTCAATACGCGCAGCACAGCCCTACCTGCCGAAGCCAACGTGGCAACCGCCGCAGAACGCAATCAACAGCTTGCCGCCGATTGGCCACAACCCCAAGCTGTGTTGTTCGTATCTGGGCAGCAGCATGGCTACATCGAACCGTGTGGTTGCACTGGACTGGAGAATCAAAAAGGTGGATTGATTCGGCGCGATACACTACTCAATCAGTTTCGCGAACGAGGCTGGAATCTAGTCCCAGTTGATGTGGGGAATCAAGTTCGCCGCATTGGTCGTCAACCCGAATTGAAATTTAAGGCGACGGTCGAAGCCTTTAAGAAGATGGATTACCAGGGGGTGGCCCTGGGGGCTGACGATTGGAAACTGAGTAGTATTGAACTAGTGCAGTTTGCCGGTTCGGATTCTCTCAACCGCTCCCCATTCCTGTCAGCCAATGTGGTAGTGTGGTCCGATCCAAGCCTCTTCCCCAGCCATCGCGTCATCGAAGCGGGTGGGCGCAAGATCGGTATCACTGCTGTGCTGGGGAGCGGACATAAAGATGAACTGCAGAGCAGCGACATCGAATTCTTTGATCCGATCGAAAAACTCAAACCAGTTGTCGAGACACTCACGCAAGAGGGTTGTGATTTCAAAGTCCTCTTAGCTCACGCCTCGCTTGAGGAGTCGGCTGAAATTGCACGCCAAGTCCCTGGCTTTGATTTGGTCGTGACGGCGGGTGGTTTTGGTGAGCCGACACTGAACCTGGAAAAGATCGAGGGGGCGAAGGCTCTGATGGTGCAAGTCGGCACGAAGGGAATGTATGGTGGCATCATCGGTATTTTCGATGATGCCGAACGACCGGTGCGCTATCAGCGCATCGCCATTTCCAGTCAGTTCAAAGACTCGCAACGCATGTTGACCATGTTTGCGGACTACCAACAAGCGCTCGCCGACGCAGGTTTGGATGATCTAGGAGCCACATCTGTTGCCCATCCAACCGGGCGGAAATTCGTCGGCTCGGAAGCGTGTGGCGACTGCCACTCGAGCGCCTTCGAGAAGTGGCAAGACACTCCTCATTCGCATGCCACGACTTCGATTGTCGAGCCCGACAACGAGCGTGGCGGTATCCCACGCCATCACGATCCCGAATGTATCAGTTGCCATGCCACGGGTTGGAATCCGCAGAAATACTATCCCTATGAAACCGGTTTCTTCAGCCTGGAGAAAACGCCGTTGATGACGGGGAGTGGTTGCGAAAACTGCCATGGTCCGGGTAGCGAGCATGTGGCCGCCGAGCTGGGCGAAATAGACGTGACCAACGAACGACTGAAACAACTGCAACAAGAGATGGTGCTGCCATTGGCCAAGGCTCACGAAAAGTGCATTGAGTGCCACGACATGGACAACAGCCCCGACTTCCACCTAGAGGGTGCCTTCGAAGAATACTGGGAGCAAGTCAAACACTACGGCAAGGACTAAGCGTATTGTCATTAATCATTAATCATTAGTCATTAGTCAGTGCTGAAATGTAGACTCCCTACGTTCTGGCGACCGCAGCTACGACAGTTATTCTGCTTAGCCGATAGAGATTTGATTGATGATTGCTGAACAAGGATTGATGATTGCTGAAGTCGGTCATGGCTTTTTGTTTTCCTGAGCGGTTTTGATACTCTTCACAAAGATCGCTATCAGTTCGTTACATTCCTCCATCAGTGCGCCAAGTCGCTCTGCCGGGCAGCCAGTGGCTTTCGCTGGATCGTTTGGAGCCAGATCATTGTCTCCCCAAGTACTTTCACCTTCCCCTCCACGGCAGTCCAAAAACTTCACCAATCATCAATCCTTGTTCATCAATCATCAATCAATATCGCTTTAGCATCGAGCGGGAACTGTCGCGACATCAACGTAGCAGCGGTCGCCAGACCGCAGCGAGTCAACGTACTGGCGAACGTAGCTACGACAGGGAGTCAACGTTCTGGCGAACGTAGCTACGACAGCTATTTCCCGCACGCTGCAAAGTCACTCCGCAACTAGCAGCAGACCGGCGTAGCCTACCACTTGCGATTTATCTCCGGAGACATCCGCGCTGGTGGCGTAGTCGACTTCGATGACTTTCAAGGTGTGCCCCATTTGTCGCAATGTTTCCATAACAAAAGCGGCGGGTATCAGACCACACATGCTGATTTCATGCTGGCTGCAGACGTCGATCAACTGTTGAGGATCACCCGTGGCGAGGGCATTTAGCGCCAAGCGATCGAGGCGTCGATTTTCGCGGTCGGAGGCGTAGTGATTCATGTCGCTGGAAATGACCAATAGCGGCGGCTTCTCCAGTGACTGCAGTAATTCGGCGAACTGCTTAGCGGCGGCCTGGATGTCTTCCCAACTACCACCATGCAGCGCTAGCCCAACGACTTTGGCTTGCGGTGCCAGCCGCTCAAGTATGGGCAATTGTACTTCGATGCCGTGCTCTTGTTGATGCGCGGCGGCGTCCAATTGAATCGCGTCAATCTGAGTTGCGATTTTTTGGGCCAACTCCGCATCGGAATCGAAACCAACTTTTCCAGAAAGCTGCCAACGTTCGAACGGACAGACGCTCCAGTTGATTCCGTTGCGCGTATGCTTGGGGGAGACAATTACCAGCGTGCGATTTTCCAGATCGTCAATACTCCGCCAAACTTGACAGGCCACGCCACCACTGTATTTCAATCCAGCATGAGGTAGCATCACGGCGAGTGGTGAAGATTTCGCAGGAGCCTCTTCGGCCAGGAGTTTGTCGACCATTGCGCGCCGCGCCGCATCTTCGGCCGGATAGAATTTTCCTGCCACGGCTGGCGGTCGCACACCCGTGGCAAGCACTGGCTGCGGTATCGCCACGCTGACAACCGCTGGCATAGTGGACATCACCTGCAAAGAATGCACGCCCGCATCGCGGCTGCTGATCGGTAGATTGGTTCGCAATAGTGCAATCAGCTCATCGTGGCTCTTGGTTGGTTCAAACGCAAATCCGCAGTGTCGCGCATCTGAGATCACTATCGCTCGTTCCGCCACATTGACTCCAGCCAAATCAGCCTTTGCACCATAACCATGCATGGCTGGATCAAAACCCAGAGTCAAACCGATTTGTAAGTTACCATTGAAGCGTTGCTCGTAGAACATTTGAGCGGCTTGCTGACACATTTGATACAGGGTCGATTGGAGTGGGATACCGGGCCGGAAGGAGACTTGCAGTGCGCTCCCCTGCCGCACATCTTCGGCCTGCTCGCTTGCCCCCCACTGCATCGACAATACGATTGCATTGACGGTCGTGTCTGGCAGATGGGAGATGACATAAGATGGCGTCCCGCCGGTAACCATCGCCACGATATTTTGCCCAGCAATTTGCGCGTAGGCGGAGAGGTGTTCGGCTGTCAGCAGGACGGGACGAGTTGTGGGCAAGTTAATTGGTAGCTCTTCGGCCAAAGTACTCGTGAGCGTTTCGCCATCGAAGGTCATCACACTCGCTTCTTCGCTTTCCCAAGCCGAGGATGGAAGACCTGCCTTGCCACACAGGGCTTGTAGAAAACGCTCGGCATCCCACCCACGTTCGGTCGCCACCGAGGGCAATAATAATCCACTTTTATCCCCGCGTTGGATCAACAAACCATGTTTGCCAATCTTCACTGCTTCAGCTCGCTTGATCCCCTGGGCTTCGATCTTCTTGAAAGGCCCCAGCAGGGTCACATCGAGCTTTAAGAAAGGCAATTCACAAGGAGAGATCGGTGCAAAACGTTGATCATCCTGGGCGGTCCGAATGGCCGCCGAGCTGATGGCAGGGCCAAGTGCCATCGGTTGACCAAGCACGCCGCAACAACCGCGCAATACATCGCCACGCTTGAGCGTTACAAACACTCCCATCACGATCGACTTGGCAAAATCGCCCAGCAAATCATCGGGGACTTTGATGGCTTGCCGAGTCACGGTTTGCGCGACGCTGGTGGCTGCCAACTTGAGAACCAATCGCCGTTGATCGGAGGACAAGCCATCGATCTTAATCGGCTTGGGGGGGGCGACAGGCTGAGCTGTTGGTGTCGAAGTGGTCGGATTGGCATTGGTACTAGTCACAGGCATTTCCTCCAGAGCGTAAACCACAGGCGTTGTTTGATGAGGGGGTTGGTCGGCGGTCCCCACCGGGGAAAGTTTGTCACGCGCGTATTGTTCGATGCGCACCGGCTCGCGCCGCGATCCCCACTGTCCGACCTCAGTTCCAAACCGGCCCGGTATCGTGGCCTGACAGTGTTGGCACTGGCCCGCTGCACTGATTGTATAGCTTCCCAGTTGATACCAATCGCGCTCAATCAACAATTGTCCACATTGATGACAAAATGTACTCTGACGACGCGGATCATGCACATTCCCCACGTAGGCGTACTTGAGCCCTTCGGATTTGGCAATGTCGTAGGCCAGACATAATGTTTCTGGATCGGTTCGTCCACGATCCATCATGCGGAAATCAGGATGAAATGCGCTAAAGTGAATGGGGACATCATCCCCCACCGATTGTAAAATCCAATTGCACATCTTGCGCAGTTCATCTGGATTATCATTGGCTTGCGGAATAATCAGGTTGGTCAACTCGAACCACACGTCGGTTTCACGCTTGAGAAACTCGATCGTTTCGAGGACTGGCTGTAAGTGCGAATAGGTGATCGTGCGATAGAATTCTTCGGTGAAGGCCTTGAGGTCAACATTGGCTGCATCCATGTCCGCAAAAAATTCAGCGCGGGCTTCCTTCGAAATGTAACCCGCCGTCACAGCCACGGTCTTGATTCCGACGGCATGACAGGCACGCGCCGTATCGATCGCATACTCGGCCCAAATGACCGGATCGTTGTAAGTGAACGCCACGCTTCGGCAACCGGTCCGCAGAGCAGCTTGGGCAATCGTCTCCGGTTCGGCATGAGCGCTCAACCTGGCGACTTCGCGCGACTTGGAAATATCCCAGTTCTGGCAGAATTTACAGCCCAAATTGCAGCCCGCAGTACCAAAGCTCAACACGGGGGTGCCAGGATAGAAGTGATTGAGCGGTTTCTTTTCTATCGGATCAATGCAGAAGCCGGTACTCTTGCCATAGGTCGATAGGACCATTTCTCCAGCACGGTTTTCGCGCACAAAGCAAAAACCGCGGTCTCCATCCTTGAGACTGCACTTTCTGGGGCACAACAAACAATCGATGCGATCCTTTCCTACAGCCGGTTCCCACCAACTTCCGGCCATGGCGCCATCGGCGTCGCGCTGTCGCGATGATTGGTTGCTGGGAGGCATCTGTCACAATCTCCTATTTGTAGATTCCATTTTCTACCAGCGATCTTCTACCTTCAGGCACTGCGAACTCGCTCTTAGCTTCAATCATGTTCCGTTGGACTAGTCCGGGCGATTTTTCTGGTAGAAAATGGCCGGTAGAATATCCGCTCAGGGAACTTCGCCGTCCTATTTCAATTCATACGATCCATCTAATAAAGAACCGCGATCCCCCTGGGCATCCCAAGTAATGCGATGTTGGGCGGCATCTTGAGTGACGATCAGCTTGAGTGTTTCACCGCCGGCCACTTTCCCTGTCCCCTCGAAACCTCCGCCATCTCTTTCCGCCAATGTGACTTCGGTCATCTCCATCCCTTCCTTGATTAGGCTTTCCTTGACGTGCTCTCTCAGTTTCTCCTTGGGCCACTTGCCGGGATTATCACCACAGCCAGCGATTGTCAAGGCGACACAAACCATCGAGGCCAGGGCAATTTTCTTGGCTAAAAGCATGCGTGGTTTCCTTTGCAAATCGCTTTTTTCTGCGATAAATGAGAATATGTCGAAATCGCACTCTGGGCGCAATGCCGCCCCCTCCACAGTCTACCACTTGGGCCCGCGTCACACAGGGTTGACGCTGGCCGCTGCGCTAAAAGATTTAATTCCAGATACGTCCTGGTCTGCCGCCAAAAGCTGGATTGCCAAACGGCAGGTACAGGTTAACGGCAATCTTTGTCTGGACGAGGCCCGGCGGGTCAGTGAAAAGGATGTCGTGAAGCTCTTCCGACAGCCACTCGCCAGGCCGGTTGAACCACGCGATTTGAAGATCGTCCATTTAGATGAACATTTACTGGTAGTCGCCAAACCGGCTGGCGTAACCAGCGTTAGGCACTTCGCCGAGCGCAAACTATCGACTCGCCGCAGGCAATTGCAGCCGACGTTAGAAGAATTGCTCCCCCCGGTTTTGGCTAAGCTACAACATTTACGCTGGCCGCCACTCCCACCCATGGGGATGAACAAAGGGAAGGTACATGGCGCTCCCAAGTTCAAGCAGCCACAATCGATTCACAATGCCAAGAAGCTCCCGGCTGAGTTGCAAGTGATCGCCGTCCACCGACTCGACCGCGACACCAGTGGGTTAATGCTCTTCGCTCGTACCATCGCCGCGGAGCAGAAGTTGACCAATATGTTCCGACGGCACACGATCGTCCGCGAATACGAAGCGGTCTGCTTGGGGCATGTCGCGCCGCACACGATCGAAACGCGGCTCGTTCGCGATCGTGGTGATGGAGTACGTGGCAGCTTGCCTGCAGATGCCATACCACCCGATCACGATGACGCCGCGACTGAGTCCCCGAAGCTCGAATCCCCAAAGCCCGAGCGCGCGGTAACTCACATTTTATCAGCCGAACACTTTGTAGCGGGGCCCAACCAACAAGCCTATTCGCTGATTCGCTGCCGACTGGAAACTGGACGCACGCATCAGATTCGTATCCACTTGGCTGAGTCGGGACACATGCTGTGTGGCGATAAGATCTACTTTCGCACTCCTCAAGGTGCCATCACAGTTGACCCCAGTGGCGCGCCGCGACACGCTCTACACTCCGACAATTTGTCCTTCACGCATCCGTTCACGGGGCAGCATTTGAAGTTCAATATGCCCGTACCGCAAGACTTGGCGAAATGGTTGAAACAATTGCGGCAGGGTGTGTGAATCTGTTATGCCTCCCAAAACTACTGGGCAAAAGATGATTGCGGCAGCGCGACAATTGCAGCGCGACGTTGATCAGCTCGATTTCAGTGCAAGTGTCCCATGGGTCTATAATCCCCTCACTTACGCCTGGCCCGCTCATCAGCAGTATCTCGAGCGTTATGCCAAGCGTAGCTGTCGTGTGCTGTTGCTGGGCATGAATCCGGGCCCCTGGGGGATGGCGCAATGTGGCGTTCCATTTGGTGAAGTCGAGCTAGTCAAGACCTGGCTGAACATCGACGCTCCCATAGGTAAACCCAAGCCAGAACATCCCAAGCGCCCCATCGAGGGATTGGCCTGCCCGCGCAGTGAAGTATCAGGTCGGCGGCTGTGGGGACTGATGGCTGCGCGTTATAAGACGGCCGAAAACTTTTCCGGTGAACACTTCGTCGCCAATTACTGTCCGTTGGTTTTTATGGAAGAGTCCGCGCGGAATGTGACTCCAGACAAACTCCCGAGCGAACTACGACAGCCGCTCGAAGCCACCTGCGATTGCCACTTGGCGAAGATCGTTCGCATCTTGGAGCCCAAATGGGTAATTGGTATCGGTGGCTTTGCCGAGAAATGTGCGCAGCGCGTGATTGCGGCGGAAAATATAAGTGATGTGCAGGTGGGTCGCATCCTGCATCCCAGCCCCGCTTCGCCAGCGGCCAATCGCGATTGGAGCGGAACCGTAACGCGACAGTTAATAGAACTGGGTATTTGGTAGATAGTGGAGCGTGAGATCTGGAAGCAGGGTTTTGAATTTTTGATTTTTTTGCCGCACATCTTTTTGTCGAAAAACGCGAGCGGCTGATTGCGTGTGACGGGCAACTGCAATACGCCCGAAGCGGCCAGGAACGAATGCACCCGACAAAAAGATGTGTGGCAGAAAGATAATTCAGAGGAGGTGATGATTGACTGACTATGACGGGCCATGGAAAGAAGTCCTAGATCACTTCTTTGAACAATTCATGCAACTTTGCTTTCCCGCACAACATACTCACATCGACTGGAGCGTTCCACCAAAAATGCTCGACAAGGAGCTCCAACAGCTTGCTCCGCAGAGTGAAGTTGGCTTACGAGTGGTCGATAAGCTGGTCGAAGTCCGACTGCTTTCCGGAGAAGTCGAATGGATCCTGATCCATTTGGAGATTCAGAGCCAATTCTCAACCGACTTGGCCCAACGCGTCTTTGTCTATTTCTATCGCACGTCCGACAAGTACAATAAAGCGGTGGCCAGTTTAGTTGTGCTGGGAGATGACAGCCCACTCTGGCGACCAGATCGATTTGAGCAAGAGACATTGGGCTGCCGCGTTGAACTCAAGTTTCCCATGGTCAAGTTGCTCGACTTTTTGAATCGCATTGACGAGCTTGAAAAGTCAACGAACCCGTTTGCTACAGTCATTTTGGCCCATTTGATGACCATGCAAACAGCGGGGAGTCCCCGCGATCGTTGCTTGTGGAAGGTGCGGCTGATGCGTCCACTTTACGAGCGAGGATTGGCTGGAGATGATATTCGTACGTTTTTCAAGTTTATTGACTGGATGATGGATTTGCCCACCGAACTCGCACTCGAGTTTAACCGAGAATTAGAGAAAATCGAATCGGAGAAAAACATGCCGTACGTAACCTCCATTGAAAGAATGGCTGAGGAACGTGGTATTGAGCAGGGTATTGAGCAGGGTATTGAGCATGGTATTGAGCAGGGAATTGAGCAGGGGCTGGTCGCTGGAGAGATTCGTTTACTGCAAAAAATGCTCGGAGTACCGGTGCAGTCTGTCGAAGATCTGGTAAAGCGTACACAAGCTGAGCTTAGGGAACAGGTGGCAGCATTACACAATAAGTGTCAGGGCAAGTTCGGTAATCTGTGATGCAACGCGTTGTGTTAGCCATGAGTGGCGGTGTAGATAGCTCTGCTGCGGCCCACCTATTGCTCGAACAGGGTTTCGATGTCGTTGGCGTATTCATGCGGCACGGCGAAGAATCGGCTGCTGCCTGCAAGCTCGAAGATGGCTCCCCCAATCCGCTCCTCCCCATCCTTCAAGGTCGCACCGACCACAAACAGGGGTGCTGCAGTGCGTCCGATGCCATGGATGCGCGGCGCGTGGCCGACAAACTGAGCATTCCTTTTTTTGCGCTCGATCTTCAAGCCGATTTTTCGCGAATCGTCGACTACTTCGTCGATGAATACACCCATGGTCGCACCCCCAATCCCTGCGTGCAATGCAATAACTGGATCAAGTTTGGAAGGTTGTTCGACTATGCCGACAGCGTCGATGCGCAGTTTGTAGCGACAGGCCATTATGCACAAATCGTCGAACGTGACGGCCAACCCGCGCTGCTTCGCGGAATCGATCCTGGAAAGGATCAATCGTACGCGCTGGCCGGAATCGATCGCCGTGTACTATCGCGAATGCTGCTACCTGTCGGAAAATTTCACAAACCGGAAATTCGCCGTTTGGCAGGCGAAGCTGGCCTGCGCGTGGCCGACAAACGAGATAGTCAAGAGATCTGTTTTGTGACGAGTGGCCATCACGGCGATTTTGTGCGAGCGCGATCTGGCACCAACACGGCTGGAAACTTTGTCACCGTTGATGGTACTGTGGTCGGCCAACACCCAGGTATCGAGGCCTTTACGATCGGCCAGCGCAAGGGGCTGGGGATCGCGCTGGGTGAGCCTCATTTCGTGCTGCGCATCGACCCCCGAACCTTTGATGTGGTGTTGGGGACGAAAGAAGCACTCGAGCGTCCCAGTTTGACAGCCACGGAAGTCAATTGGCTAATACCGCCACCTTCGCTGCCGTTCGAGGGGATGGCGCAGATTCGCTACAATAGTGCGGCTGTCGCGGCCCAAATCACGCCACTGGGGGAACGCGTTATGCTGGTCGAGTTCCAGGAGCCCGCCAGCGGCATCGCCCCAGGCCAACTGTGCGTTGTCTACGACGATGATCGCGTCCTCGGCGGTGGATGGATCGAATAGACCTAATTCTCAAGCTTGGGCTCACTCGCCGCATCGGTTTCGGCAGGCGTTTCAGCGGTACTCGCTGCATCGTGATCGGCTGGTGCTTTCACGGCCCGTGTATGCTTGGGGGCCGCAGCCACCAGAGCCTGTTGCGATTCAAACCATTTGTGTTCAGGTCGGCGTAGCAAGTCCTCAATGACTTTCGTTACTGCCTCGGCCTCGGTGGTCTTACCCGCTTCCACTGCTAGATGCGCGATCTCGCGGGCTTGCGGAATGAGCTCCATGTAGAAACGTTCGGCTACTTCGTACATGCCGTGCCAGTGAGCGTAATCCGGCGCCATCATCGACGCCCCGTGCCGCGCTCGCCGACCTTCATGGTGCCAGAGATAGAACCAGGTCCATTCGATCTCTTCATCGAAATCTTGTTTGGTGATGAGTTGATTGTCCTTCAGGGCGTTCATAATGCTCATCCCTGGCTTGGCGAATTTTTCGTTGTAGTTGACTACGAAATCATCGTACTGCTTATAGAACGCGTTGACATAGTTGTCGGTATGGCAGTGCAAACAGACTTGCTGCATATTGGTCCGCTTCTCTTGCCAAGTACTGGTAATCAGCGCGCGACGTTTCTCTGGATCGGTCTCCTTGACCACGTTCCCGTCCGCGTCGGTATCCATCACAGTGCTGATCGGCGGACGATTGGTCCAGGAAATCCGCTGGCTCGGGTCATGCGTGACCTTGCCACCATTTCGCGAATGTCCCGACATGTGACATGACGCACATGTTGGAGCTTGCGTGTAGTCTTCACCGAGTACCCAGTCGTGGGCGTCGAGGTTCATGTGGTCTTTCAAATCGCGGAAGGCCACACCGTGCTTCGATTCTTCGTAAATCTCTTTTTGCGGGTGGTCTGGCCCCAAGTGGCACTTGCCGCAGTTCTCTGGTTGCCGCGCGCGACGCGGTGAAAAGTCGTGCCGCGAGTGACAGGCCGAGCAAGAGCCCCGTGAACCGTCGAGATTCAATCGCCCAATCCCCGTGTTGGGCCATGTATCTTGGGACAATACAGGACGACCATTGCTACTTTTCTTAATCAATGAAACCATTTGCAGATTGGTTGGTTTCCCGCTTTCGTCCGGTGCAAGTTGATCGACGGTGATTAGCGTCCCATCGGTGGCTTCCAACGCAACTTTGCTACCATGACATTGCCGACAACCAGTATTCACACTGGCCATGCCATTGACCATGTCCACGTCACGACCGGGCGTGGGTGAGTGTGGATTGAAGGGGGCTCGAGAGCCTTCCACTGTTTCGGCTAAGAAGTTGTCGAGCGAAAAGAGGATATTGGCCGCCTTGGCGTGGTGGCTGGCCATGAACTCCTCCGTCTCGGTTTTATGACACGCACCGCAATCTTTGGGGGTGACAATGGTGGCGATTGTCGAACCGTAATGCTCAAACGCATCGGCGTCCTTGGTGTCCGCCTTATGGCACTCGATGCAACCCACACCTTTCTCGGCATGGGTGCTCCCCATCCAGTGATCAATGATTCCTGGCGAGGATTGGCGATGACAGTCCACGCAGCTTTTCGAATTTGCTGGGACGGAAATAGGATGCGCGTCCAAGCCAGCTTCCTGGCGACGTCGCGTCACCTCCATCCACTGCACAAAGACCAGTGAGGCCAGAAACACCAAGCCCAGGAAGCCGATGATCAATTGCTTTGTCTTAAGTCCCATGGGGAGTTATCCGTGGAGGTTAGGTCCTAGTTGGTCACGCTGGATGAAGTTGACAATCTGAGCTAATGGGCTACCGCAGCTTCCCACACCGTCAGTCCGACGAGCAAAAATGTGGCGATGATGCCAATGTAAATACTGATGTCCTCTTTGCCGGTCACGCGGCGGAGCACCGCATCGATCCACGGCCATAAAAACATAGCCGCCACGATGAAGCCCGTACTGAGCACGGCAAATGACAGTGAGAACAGTTTGAGCCAGCGAAACGAGACGTAAAAAAACCACTCGGGCTTGATGACTTCGGGGGTGATCAGTGGATTGGCTCGTGGGCCCATCGTGGCTGGCAGAATAGTGGCCAGCGCACTGAGTAGGATCATCAACACCAATCCGATCATCAACTCAGTCAACATGTGGTCGGGGAAGAAATTGAAGTGCTGGGGCTTCTTCGGATCTTCATCACCAAACTTCAGCTCCGTCACACCGTGCATGCGAATGAAGGCGATGTGGATCGCTACCAATACGATGATGGTGGTCGGCAACACGGCTGCGTGCAGAATGTAAAATCTGGAGAGTGTGCGGTCATTGTAGGCCTCACCTCCCAACAGCATTTGTTTGGAAAGGTTCCCAATGACGGGCACCGCATCGCTGATATTAGCAGCCACCGTCGCACCCCAGTAGCTAAGCTGCTCGAACACTAGGCTGTAACCGGTGAAGCCCGTCAATAGCGTGCAGCACAGCAGCGCCATGCCGATCACCCAATTCAACTCGCGCGGGCGACGATAGGCGGCGGTGAAGTAGACGCGCATCTGATGCAAAATGACGGCGGCAATCATCAACGTGGCGGCCCATTTGTGCATGCTCCGCAGATACCAACCGAAAGCGGCGTGATTGGTAATGTAGTCGACCGATTCGTAAGCGGTGGCAGGGGACGGCTGATAATAGAAGGCCAGTAGTATCCCGGTCACGATTTGCACCACGAACAAGTAGGCGGGGGTGCCCCCCAACGCGAACCACCAGCGCTTGAGATGATTCGGGACCGGTTCGTTGGTCAGCTCTCGTAATTCAACCGTATTTACCGGAATGCGTTCGGCCAGCCAGCTTCCCACTTTGGTCACGCTTAAGCCCTCTCAGTTCGTGAGCCGTAGGGTTGAGCCACGGGTGTGTTGGCGCTCAACAGCAACGCATCGTTGGAAACCGCTATGTACAACAGTCCCCGCTCGACTTTCAGTGAAAACTTCTTGAGCGACTGATTGGCGCTTGCTGGCGGGCCCTCAGTTGCCTTGCCAGTGGGATCGAAGGCTCCATTGTGACAGGGGCAAAAGAAGCGGTCGTGCTGGGCTTCCCAATGCACTGCGCAGCCCAAGTGGGGACAAATGCTCGACAGCGCAATGAACGCGTCAGCCGAATCCCCTGCCTGCTGTCGCGCGATGACCACTTTGGCACCCGATGGCAATTGATAGGGTAATGCTTGGCCCACCGACATCTGATCGACCGTGGTAACGAATTGCCAATTCTCAGATTTCTTGTCAGCCGGAAAGAGGAACCGGCCAGCGAATGCAGCCAAAGTGCCGTAGCCCGCCGCCAGCCCAGTAACCATAATGGCACTCGAAGCCCACCCTAGCACGCCGCCGATAAAACCACGGCGAGGGGTCTCGGGCGATGACCCCGCATTCGTAGTGATCGAAGTTTCTGTCGTAGATTCGGACAATGTCGTAGCTCCGTTGCGACGCGTGACCAAGTAGGGTCCACTGAATTGACTGGACAATCTACAATTAGTTGACCCTCGGGTCAACTATACTATTAGAACCTTTCCCGGAGTTTTTGCGTTGATCAATGCGACTGCCGAATATGCACTCAGAGCCGTAGTCTTTCTGGCAGGCGACGACACTGAATTTGTCAGTCGCGACCGCATAGCTCGCGAGACCAAGATTCCCTCGGATTACTTGGTCCGAGTGCTGATGTCGTTAGACGAAGCTGGCGTCGTATCGTCACAACGCGGCCGGAGCGGTGGTTATCGCCTCAATCACAGCGCTACCGATCTGACAGTCTATGACGTCATCGCCGCTGTTTCTGCACTGCCGAGAATTGACAAGTGCCCGCTGGGGATTGAAGAACACATTGATCTCTGTCCGTTGCACGCGCGCTTGGACCAAGTCGCCGCACTGGCCGACGCCGCCTACCGCGCCACCTCGATCGCTGAGCTACTCCCAGGCAAACGCAAAGCCAAGCAGGGCTGCTCATTTCCGCATTCGGGCTGAAAGTCCAGCTTATTGTCTAAGCCAGCAGCAGGCCTCGTTGTACGACAGAACGCAATTCTAGGTCGTTCTCATGCCAACTTGTTTGGCATGAGACCAACTCACGTTGTTAGAAAGACCTCGTGTTTGTCATGCGATCTGATAGAATGAAGCAACATTACATGCCATCTTTTCCGCTAAGCATCGATCGGAAAATAAGTGTCCGATCTTAAACGTAGCTGCTGTCGCCAGACGGCAGGGAGTCGACGTTCTGGCGAACGTAGCTACGACAGTTATTTCCCGAACGACGCTAACTTCAGGAGTCGACGTTCTGGCGAACGTAGCTACGACAGTTATTTCCCGAACGACGCTAACTTCAGCAGTATCCGAGAGCGACCATGTGCACTCCATCGACCCGCCGGACTCAATCATCAATTCGATCAATCCTCGTCACCGGTTTGTATTGGCTCAGTCCCTTACTCGTCTTGGCTCAGACCAGCTTCGAGCCGCAGGAGTTGGCGACACAATTGCAAGTTGGCTATGCGGTGCGCGCGATCGATATCAACCAAGATGGGCAGCTTGATATCGCCATCGTCGACAGCAAACGAGTGCTGTGGCTGGAAGGGCCCAACTGGACCGAGCACGTGATTTACGAAACACCCGATGCCAAGTTCGACAACGTCTGCTTTGCGCCGCATGATATCGATGGAGATGGACTAGTTGACCTAGCTCTGGGTGCCGATTGGCAATTTGGAAATGCTGATTCGGGTGGAACCATCGGTTGGTTACAGCACACAGCAACCGGTCCCTGGGTTTATCGCCAAATCGCTAGCGAGCCGACGACGCATCGCATGAATTGGATCGCGTTGGGTGGTTCGGACCGGATGGAGTTGGTGGTGGCACCGCTCAAGGGGCGTGGCAGTCGCGCGCCGGGCTTCGACCAAGTTGGCATACGCTTGTTGGCCTTCGATCCCCCGAGCGATCCCACGCAGGAGACTTGGAGTCGTCGCGTGCTGACCGACGCGTTGCATGTCATGCATAACTTCGAAGCGATCGACTTGGATGCTGATGGGGGCTCTGAGATTGTGGCTGCCAGCTACGAAGGGGCAACCTGGATTCGCGCCAATGACCAAGGTGTGATCACATTGAAACGACTTGGTGCTGGGCAAGAGGAACCAGCTCCCAAACGCGGAGCGAGTGAAATCCGCGCGGGCAAGTTAGGTCACGGCAGGAATTATTTGGCGACCATCGAGCCGTGGCATGGTGATAAAGTGGTGGTCTACGTGGCACCCGACAACTGGCGACAGTCCGCCGAGCTCTGGCAACGGACCGTGCTCGATGACCAGCTTGCTTGGGGGCATGCGGTGGCCTGCGCGAACTTAGACAATGACGAAGAGCAAGAACTGATTATTGGCGTCCGCGATGATCAGAACGACCAATTTCGACGCGGACTGCGGATTTACGATCCAGTCGATGCGGCGGCGGGAAAGTGGCAACGCACCCTGCATGATCCCGGCGGTGTGGCCATCGAAGACTTGGCAGTCGCCGATTTCGATGGCGACGGTGACAACGATATTGTCGCTGTCGGCCGCGCCACGCATAACGTCAAGATCTATTGGAATCAACTAAAATCGCGGTAACTATTTGCAGTACTTAGCGACTTGGGACTTCATGAAGGCCAAGCCCTCTTCGGCTAGCTTCAATTCGCTGTCGAACATCCGTCGCCAAATGCGGGTGGCGGCGGCCAGTTCGGGTAGCGCCAGTCCAAAGGCCTCGATCACTAGCCACCCGTCGTAGCCAATTTTGCCGATCCCTGAAAAGTTCTTTTCCCAGTTGACATTCCCTGCGCCTGGGGTGCTGCGATCGTTTTCACTGATATGTATATGGCACAGCACATCCTTGATTTCTTCGAGTGTCCCCACAATATCTTTTTCTTCAATGTTGCTATGGAACGTATCGTACATCATGCCACAGGCGGGATGATTGACTTCACGGACGAAGCGGGCCGAGTCGGCATGCGCGTTCAAGAAGTAGCACTCGAAACGATTGAGCGCCTCGACCCCCAGCTTCACTCCCACTTTTCCTGCATGTTCGGCGCATGCACGCATGCTTTCCACCCCCCAGGCCCATTCATCCTTGGTGGGACCGGCACCCGAAAAATACCCCAGCGCCGAGTGGTAGGGGCCGCATAAAGTCTGCACTCCCGCCGCCGCGCAGCAGTCGAGCGTCTTCTTATTCAGCTCGATCCCCTTGGCCCGCACTTTGGCATCAGGGCTGATCGGATTGTCGTCCACATTGCGGACCGTAACGGCCGTCCGCGACAGCCCCATACCGTCCAAGCGCTTGCCAAGTCCTGCGTAGTCGAGGTCGAGGTTAAACAGCGGCAGCTCAACTCCGTCATAGCCCATTTGTTTCAGCCGTTCGATAGTCGGCAACATCGCATCGTTGACTTCCCCGCTCCACAGCAATAGGTTCATTCCGTATTTCATGTTTTTCTCCAAGTTGATAGTGAGTTCTTGTCGGGCAGCCGTTCACGCCATTGTCGCTGACCGCTCCGCCGGTCAGTTGTTTATGTCGCTGATCGCTCCGCCGGTCAGTCGCTTTGGCGTCACCCGGTTGCTTGACGCTACCGAAAGCCAGTCGCGGAAACAGTGGATCGCCGGAGCGACAGCAATTGACCGGCGGAGCGGTCAGCGACTATATTGCGAAACTCGTGAAGGGTTAATCGGTCTGGCTGCTCAGTCTAGCCATTTTTCAGGCCGAAGAAACCTCCCAAATGGATTCCAAGCCAAGTTCTACTCGGCGTTCATTTCATCGCGGAGTTGCTTCAGCGACTCGATATCGTCCTGTGCCCGTTTCAAGTATTGCGTGTTGCTCCCTTCCCCCGAGACAGATGAAAAAGTGTAGTCGACACGCACGCGAGCTATGTTCGGCTTGTGACCGAGGGCAACAATCAATGCACCTTTGTCTTTCCACAACCCGTAGGCCAGATTCCATAACGACAGCCAATTTAGTCTGTCCATCTTCCTCTATTTCATAGAGATCTCGAATCTGATTGGCCAAATAGTTGTCATGCTCAAAAACGACTCGCCCCACCGACTTCGGCATCCCTAAATCGTCGCTCCGTGGCAAGGCATACGAACCAGACTATGACGATTCAATAGTCTTCTTTCACCTGAGCGGCTTTCCAGAGTTCAAGGAATTTGTCGGTCACATACGGATTGAGCTGCTCTGCCATCTCGCATGGCAAGCGATTGATACGAATAAGCTGGATCACGTCATCCAAATCACGCGGTCGATGTGCGGCGGTCATCCCACAAGCCAGCTTCAGTTCCAAAAGTGTTTTCAGGGAGACATAGGGCAGTCCGTCCGCGTCGAACTCAGCTACAATTTCTGGCGGCGGAAACGAGACCGGCTTGGGCAAACCATCGCCGGGATACTCGCCGACCAGTAGGGCATCGATATTCACATTGCACACCACATCGCGAAAATTCTTGGACCCTGTAAATTTGTCAACCCACCCCAAGCCAAGATGTTGCTGTTTGAAACGCGCCAGGTCCTCGCGGCGGATCAAAATGTCGATATCCTCCGTGGTGCGACGATGCCCATGCGCGTTGGCCGCCATGGCACCGGCAATGGCAAACGAGATCTTCATCTCGCCCAGCGCCTTCGTCAGCCGCTGCATGGCTTGGTGAATATTCGATGTACCCATAAAGAATTGATCCGCTCGCGCGGCAACTTTGAGTATTGATTCTGCCATGGATCGATGCGTCAATGAGATAAGTGAAGGCGATTTTTTGCTCTACCGTTAATCAAATCATTGTAGCTCCTCCAACAACAAATGGTCTACAGGTAAACTGCGTAGGCCAATGCAACGTTGTGAGCTGACGCTAAGCATAGTGTGAAAGAGGCTCAAACCGGCTCCATTGCCGTATAGACCTTGCCGCGCTGGACTAGCCACATCACATCTTCGCGTTCAGCGTGCTCCTTGACTTCTCGCAGCAATTGAACTGTCTCAGATTCGTAGCAGGGCTCACTCGGATCATCGACGGGAATCACCATTTCCACTTCTACCGCCACGACAAACTTGTCAGTTTAAATCAAACGAGTACGCTTAATTCTTTCGCCAGCTATGCGCATTTTCAGCCTGAATCAAACTTTCAAATTAGGGTATCCCCAGTGCTGCCTTCAAGCAGCTATCGACCTGCTCCATTAAATCTGAAGACAGTTTCCCAATAACTCGGTCGATTCGCTCCTTGAAAACTGTTGCCATGAATAGTCCGCTTACCAACGAATTCTGTTCGAGTCCCGATGCTTGGCCATCGGTAGTGGTAATGTCGATCAACACAAACGCTGGATGCGAAGTTGGGGTCAGATTGGTTGTAATCTCAGCAACCAGCACATGGCTTAGGTCTGCGTTGTACGCATCGGCCTGGATGACGAGTGCAGGTCTTTTCTTACCACGTATTCCGCTCGCGTGCGGAAAACGAGTCATCACAACATCCCCGCGTCCGACCTTCATTGTGACTTTCCAAACTGGTCGAGCAAATTCACCGATTCTTCACGAACGACGTCCAATTCCTCGGCAGACCACGAACTGCGATCGTACTCGCAACGCTGTAGCCTTTCAAAAACATCGCTGCGCACAAGTACAAGCTCATCTCCATCGTCGCACACTTTGACCGCCTTTCCCGCTCGCACTAGTGCTTTTTGCTCTACCGTTAGTCGAATCATTATATCCCCTCCAACAACAAATGTGACTAGCCATTTAGTTGGCGTCCCAGCAGGTAAGGTTTCACGATGACCAGTATACTTCTATTCATGTATCGCATGTGGTCTAGCCGCGTTGACTTGTGCGATTATGATCGATGCCCATCCACTTAAACCTCCCTCAACGCGAATCACTTCCAATTGAGTCCCGCACCAACTATTTCCGTCGTCGTGCCGATTTACAACGAGCAATCGATTGTGGAGGAGTTGCTGCGTCGATCGTTGGCGGTGCTGGATACATTGCCGGGTGGCCCGCACGAAGTGGTGTTGGTCGATGATGGAAGTAGCGATCAGACTTGGGACCTAGTGGTGGCAGCAGCCGAGCAGGAATCGCGGGTCATCGGTGTGGCGCTGTCGCGCAACTTTGGACAACAAGCGGCGATTGGAGCGGCGCTCGATCATGTCTCGGGCGATTACGTGGTGGTCATGGATGGGGACTTGCAAGACCCACCTGAAGTCATCCCACGCTTGCTCTCCGAGGCGCTGCAAGGTTTTGACGTGGTGTACGTGGTGCGGGTCAAACGCAAGGAGAATTTCCTGATGCGGGCCGCCTATGCGGGCTTCTATCGCTTGATCGCCTCGTTGGCCGATCTCAAACTTCCGGTCGGAGCGGGGGACTTTGCCATCATGTCGCGGCGGGTGGCCGATCTAGTGCGCAAGTCCCCCGAACGCAATCGCTACCTGCGCGGGCTGCGGACCTGGTATGGCTTTCAACAAAAGGGGATCGAGATCGAGCGTGAATCTCGTCATTCAGGAAATTCGAAATACAGTTTTCGCAAACTATTTCGCTTGGGCTTCGATGGCGTCTTCGCATTTTCGGTCCTCCCCATTCGACTGGCTACGCTCTTTGGACTTATAGCCGTTGGTTGCTCCGCTTTATTCGCCGTCTATGCGCTGATCATAAAAATCTGTTTCGGACTTTCCCCTGTTGGCTTCACCGCGCTGATCTTCGCTATCACTTTCTTGTCAGGGGTGCAATTGTTGTTTCTGGGAGTTATCGGCGAGTACATCGGGCGCATTTACGAAGAGGTCAAACAACGTCCGCACTATGTGGTACGACAAGTGGTAGGGCAACGTCGCGATGGAGAGTGAATATGGTCAAGCCTACGCCGACCTCTATCGCCGACATTGGTGGTGGCGGGCGCGCGAGGATTTTTTGATGGCCTTGTTCGAACGCTTGGAATTGCCAATCAAGCCGAGCGTACTCGACATCGGTTGTGGCGACGGGTTGTTCTTCGAACGTTTGTTGCAGCTCGGAGGGACCGTCGCAGGCCTGGAATCGGAAGCGGCCTTGATCTCCACTGCGAGTCGCGAGCGTTACTCGATTCACACTGGTCCCTTCGATAAATCCTACTCACCCGGACGAACCTATTCGTTGGTCCTCATGCTGGATGTCCTCGAGCATCTACACGATCCGCTGGCCGCGCTGCGGCAAGCCGCCGAACTACTAGAACCCAACGGTCGATTAGTTGTGACGGTCCCCGCCTTCATGAGTCTCTGGACTACCCACGACGATATCAACCATCACCAGACACGGTTCACTAAAGAGTCACTTGAGCTGTTAGTCGAGCAAACGTCACTTGAGATCTGTCAACAACGTTACTTTTTCCATTGGCTGGCACCACTCAAATTGGTGACGCGCTGGAAGGAGAAGTGCTGTAAGACCACACCGACTCCTCCACGCGTACCAGCAAGTTTGGTTAATAGCACGCTATTGATACTAGCGCGGCTGGAGCAAAAGCTTTTCGCCAGATCTAGTTTGCCATTTGGGAGTTCGCTGCTGATGGTATGCAGTCGAGCATGCCAAAGTCGCTGACCGCTCCGCCGGTCAGTCGCTTGATAGTCGCTGACCGCTCCGCCGCAAAGGATTGGATACACTTAAGGTTCACCTCCACACCTCAGGACGAAACATTGGGAATTGACCACAGAGGAACACAAATGAACACTGATAGATCGAAACCGTTCACAGTAAACGTGGTGATTTATTGTGAGTAGAACCATTGTCTCAATGGTTCAATGGTTCAATGGTTCGGATTGTCTACCCCCGTCAGAATCCTGAACAAACAATTGGGGACAATTGTTCTACTCTCAATCCAGTCGATCTGTGTTCATTTGTGTCTATCTGTAGTTACAACCTTCATTCCCCTGGGGAAACTTATTGGCAACCACATTGACACGCACGCCTAGCCAACAATCTGCACTTTCTAGCGTATGGTCGCAAGCGAAGAGTTCGCGGCGTCGCGAGGGACGCGCAGCCAAGCCTGTACCGAAAGGGACCGTCACCACCGATCGAACAGCGTTTCAGTTCGACATCGGATGGCTGCGGACCCTAGACCGTCCGGTCGCACCTGCCAGTTGGTGGAGTGGGCTGCTGATGGTCGCCGTGTGCGCGCTCTATCTGTTTCCGATCGCCTATCGCGGTTGGATACCGCACGATCAAGGAATATTGGCCCAGAGCGCCCTGCGCGTGTTGCAAGGTGAATTGCCGCATCGAGATTTCGATGAATTGTACACCGGCGGTTTGAGTTACCTCAATGCGCTGGCCTACATGGTGTGGGGAATCAAACTCAGTTCGATTCGGACGATGTTCTTGCTTTGGTCACTGGTTTTCATCGGCGTCTTACATCGAGTTGTTCGACGGCTGTTACCTCCTGGCGTCGCGGAAATCACGCTCTTGGCATCGTTGGCCTGGGGTTTAACCAACTATTTTGAAGCGATGCCCTCCTGGTACAACTTGTACTGCATCGTGTTCGGGCTGGCTGCCATGTTGCGGTATATGGATAGCGGCCAGACGCGTTGGCTCATCTGGGTTGGTTTTTGGGGTGGTGCCAGTTTACTCTTCAAGATTGTCGGACTGTATTTCATTGCCGCAATGGTTTTGGTTATCACCGTCGATGCGCAATTGCCAAAACACGATCCGCAGAGTCAGCGCTGGATTACGCGTTGGTTGCTGCCGATTGCTACCACGCTCGTGTGTTGTGTGTGGCTGGCCCTGGTGCTACTGATGACGCGTCGCAATGCTGATACCATGCTAGTGACCCAGTTGATCGTCCCGTCGATTGCCGTGGCTGTGGCCGCCATCGCGATTGCATTTCGCGATCCTGGCAGCACTGGTGCGCAAGTCCAACTGTGGATCAGGAATGGAGCTGTCTTTGGGCTGGGTGTGATATTGCCCGTTGCCCTGTTTCTAGTTCCTTACGTCCTGGCTGGTTCCGTTGGAGATCTCTATCGGGGCCTGTTTGTACTGCCCTTTACGCGACTGACCGGTGCCACGTATGCCTTTCCCAGCGGTTGGTTGTTGCAGGTTGTAGTCGTACTGTGGATTTGCATTGGTGTCGCATATCTAGCGATTCCCAAGTGGGATCGCGTGTTCGCAGTGCTGGCGGTGGCCTGTGTCGCGCTGGTGATGTTGCTCCCCTATTGGTTTACACGCGAAGTGGTGTTGTTGGCCGCGCGGATGTTACCACCAGCCCTGGCCATCATTGGCAGTTTGCTCTGTGTCGTTAAGAACAAACTGGAACGCACGCAGCGACGACAATTGTTTATGTTGTTGACGATTGCCGCGTTTTGCAGCTTGACTCAATTTCCCTTTGCTGCACCGATCTATTTTTGTTTTGTTGCGACGTTGTATCTAGTGTTGCTGATTCAATTGTTGACACTTGCCAGAGAGGGCGCGCCGTTCACTGCCTGGTCAATGGCCTGCATCGCGCTGCTATTGGGGATGGTCTATATCAACAGACATAGTTTTTTCGACGACCCACGCGAAGTAGCCTTAGATCCCCCGATTCAGTTGTTGGCGGTGCCGCGTGGGGGATTGTTGGTAAGCAGTCGCGATCAAGATACCTATCAACAATTGGTACACGAGATTCAGTCGCATTGCCAGCCCGACGAAACGCTGCTGGCCACTCCCGATTGTCCAGAAGTATACTTCCTGTCTGAACGAGACAATCCGACCAGAACTTTCCTAGAGTTTTTTGACTCGGCCAATGAACAAGTGGTTTCGACTTTGGGCTTGTTGGGTAAGCTCGACGTGAGGGTCTTGGTCATCAATTTGGAACCCAGGCACTCGGCCAAGCTCTCCGATGAAACCGTGGCGGAGTTAGTTGAGCAGTTCGAACAGACGTCTGCGATCGGAAAGTTTTTGGTCTGTCATAAGCGAAAGTAGAAGGGCTTTTTGCGCGATGCTTGCGAACTCCGCGAACTTCGGCTGGTACACTACTCTGCAACTGAGTACTTCATCTTTTTGCCGCAGATTGTTTTGTCGGAAAATAGAGGTGGCCGCAGTTCTGTGGGCGAAAATCGCAACATGTCAACTTGAAGCCGTCCATTTGTTGGGACGGTTCTCGGCGATATCTGCTGTGTTACTTCGAGGCGTTGGAGAATAGTCTGGTGGAACGCAGCGAAGTGCGTCGATCTCCACTGGCTGTGCTAGTGCCACCCAACGCATGTCACAGCCAAACCTGTGGTAGACCTTAGATCAAACTTACGGAATTAGAATTGATGCAAACTGAAGTGTTGGAAGAGAGCGATGTTCCCAGCCTGCGACTGCGGATGCTGAACTCGCAGCCGATTCGCGGGGAGCAAGCTTGGGTGCTGTACTGGATGACCGCCTTTCGTCGCACGCGTTCGAATTATGCGCTGCAAACCGCCCGCGACTTGGCCAAGCGACTCAACAAGCCGCTGGTGGTCCTGGAAGCGGTACGAGTTCGCTATCGTTGGGCCAGCGATCGCTTTCATCGCTTCATCATCGAAGGGATGCGCGACAACGCGACCGCGTGCGCGGAGTGTGATGTGCTGTATTATCCGTACGTGGAACCACAGCCGGGCGCAGGGTCGGGATTGCTGGCATCCCTGGCGGAACAGGCCTGCGCGGTGGTGACCGATGACTACCCCTGCTTTTTCCATCCACGCATGCTGCAAGTAGTCAGCCGATCGCTCCCTGCGGCGTTATTGGCCGTCGATGCCAATTGCCTGATGCCACTGGCGGCGGCGGAGAGAACATTTACGGTCGCGCATTCCTATCGCCGTTGGATGCAAAAGGAATTACCTCAACACCTCGAGCAGCCACCGGCCGACAATCCGCTAGATAGACGTTCGACGCGTGGACTACCTGTCTTGAAGAAGTTGCCCGACTCAATCACAAAACGTTGGCCAGCGGCGGACATCGCGCGGCTGCTGGAGCGTGATGGGTTGAAAGACATTCCCATCGATCACTCTGTAGATGCGGGAGCGGTGCGCGGTGGGGCGGTGGCCGCGAGTGAACTAGTTAGTCGGTTTACAACTCGGAGATTGGCCGACTACGACTCGGCACGCAATGAGCCAGATCAATTCGGATCGAGCGAACTTTCGCCTCATCTACACTTCGGGCACATTGGTCCACATGAGGTTTTTTTCCAAGTTATGCAAGCTGTGCACTGGAATCCAAGCAAGCTGCAAAAACCGAATGGAAAAGTCAACGGTTTTTGGGGCGTCGATGAAAGTACCGAAGCCTTCATGGATCAACTTTGTACGTGGCGCGAGATTGGTTTCAATATGTGCTGGCGCGAGCCCAACTATGATCGCATGGAATCACTCCCGGCTTGGGCTCGGAAAACCATAGCCGAACATGCCGGTGATCTGCGGCCGGTTGTCTATTCGCTCGAGGAATTCGAACAGGCCCGAACCCATGACGAGATATGGAATGCAGCCCAGCGGCAACTGGTGCGGGAAGGACGCATTCATAACTATTTGAGAATGCTATGGGGGAAGAAGATCTTGCAGTGGACGCCATCCGCAGACGAGGCGCTGCGAGTGATGATTGAGCTCAACAACAAGTACGGACTCGACGGACGCGACCCGAATTCTTACAGCGGTATTTTCTGGGTCCTGGGGCGATACGACCGCGCCTGGGGACCGGTGCGCGAGATCTTTGGTAAGATTCGATACATGACCAGCGAGAATACCGCGAAGAAACATGCCTTGAAAAAATATTTGAAGCGGTTTGGTGCGGCTGAATCGTGAGATGGACTCCGACGACGGACCATCGGGCCACTTTGGGCAAGCTGGAATGTTTGAGCCTGATTGAGCGGAGATTAGAATGGAGCAGTTGCCGGCTCGACGCGGCGTTTTTCGAAGATGACGGGCCGACAAAAAAATGTGCGGCAAAAAGATGGACGTACTCGATGAAAGCATCCAATCAAGAAACGTCTGTCTGGAATTGCGTTTGACCCAAGATCCAACTACTACCAGATTATAGTGAGTAACGATGATCAATAAGAAAAGTATGTGGCTGGCGATGGCTTGGACCTTGTTGGGCGCATTGTCGAATGCGCGCGCGGTGGAGCGTCCGAATGTCATCGTGATCCTGACCGACGATCAAGGGTGGGGAGACTTGAGCCTCAATGGTAACACCAATCTCTCCACTCCCAATATCGACTCACTGGGGCGGTTGGGAGCCAAGTTCGATCGCTTCTATGTGTGCCCCGTCTGTTCGCCAACTCGCGCTGAATTCCTAACTGCTCGTTATCATCCGCGTGGAGGTGTGCACGACACATCACGTGGCGGTGAGCGTCTGGATCTGGATGAGCGGACAATTGCACAAGCCTTTAAGGCGGCTGGCTATCAGACAGCCGCGTATGGCAAATGGCATAATGGCATGCAGTATCCCTACCATCCCTTGGCGCGTGGCTTCGATGACTTTTACGGTTATTGCTCTGGGCATTGGGGGGACTACTTCTCGCCGCAACTTGAGCACAACGGGGAACTGGTCAAGGGGAAAGGCTATCTGGTTGACGACTTCACCGATCATGCCCTGGCCTTTATCGAACAGAACAAAGCCAACGATTTCTTCTTATACTTGCCGATGCCCACGCCCCACGCACCGATGCAAGTTCCCGACCAGTATTGGGAGCGGATGAAAAACAAAGTGCTCCCCATGAAGGCACGGCCAGAAGATAATGAAGACATCAATTTCACTCGCGCCGCATTGGCCATGGTCGAGTGCATCGACTTCAACGTCGGGCGGATCCTCGGTAAACTCGATCAATTGAAGCTGGCCAATGACACGATCGTCGTCTTCTTTTGCGACAACGGGCCCAACAGCTATCGTTGGAATGGCGAGATGAAAGGGCGCAAGGGGTCGACAGACGAAGGGGGTGTGCGTTCTCCACTGTTGATCACTTGGCCTGGGAAGATCAAAGCCGGAAGATTGATTCTCCAGATTTGTGGCGCGATCGATTTGCTTCCCACATTGACTGACTTGGCTGGCGTGCCACGCTTGGACCAGCGCGAGTTGGATGGTGTGAGTTTGGAACCATTGTTGATGGACAAAGCAGGAGCGATTCCTGATCGGTTGCTCTTCTCGCATTGGAATGGCAAAGTGAGTGTGCGCACGCAACAATTTCGACTCGACCATCAGGGGGAATTGTTCGACATGGTCAACGATCCAGGACAGACCAAGCCGATCACGCAGCAACAAGCCGCCGTGGCGGCTGAATTGCAAGGCCATGTCGAGCGTTGGACGAGCGAAATGTTACCCGGTCTGAAGGATGATGATCGCCCGTTTACGATCGGACATCCCGATTTTCCGCTCACACAATTGCCCGCCCGCGACGGTATTCCTCACGGCAAAATCGAACGCTCGGACAGGGCTCCCAATTGTTCGTACTTCACGAACTGGAACAACACCGACGACTCGATGACATGGCCCGTGGAAGTACTGGCGGGTGGCAATTTTGAAGTTGAGATGTTTTACACTTGCCCCGAGTCGTTGGTCGGCTCCGAGGTCGAACTGAGCTTAGGGGAGAGTCGAGTGCGGGCTGTGGTCACTGAGAAGAACGACCCGATCGCGGTGGGTGCCGAACACGATCGCGTTCCACGCGTGAGTGAATCGTTCGTCAAGGATTTCAAACCGCTGAAGCTAGGTGTGATGAAACTCAAGGCGGGGCGCGGTGAGCTGAAACTGCGGGCAAGTCAGTTGACCGGGACGACAGGAACGCTGGAAATGCGTTTGTTCATGTTCCATCGGGTGAAGTAATTTGTGCCGATTGCTCAACGGCAAATATAATAGAAACCTCTCCCTTGACGCAATGTCAGATGTGACATATCCTTATGGGAATGGAAACCAACGACAAGCCTATTGTTTGGCTCGAGGGTGAGATTAAAACACCTCCGTTTTCAGCCGAAGCTCGGATAGAGGCAGGCACGCTGCTGCGCCGGTTGCAGCGCGGAGAGAGTCTCGGAATGCCAAGCTCTCGCCCGATGCCGACTATTGGCAAGCAATGTCACGAACTTCGAATTAGGGACGAAAACCAAAGTTGGCGGATTGTGTATCGCACAGATCCCGATGCAATTGTTATCGTGGAAGTTTTCGCTAAGAAGACCGGCACCACGCCGAAAAAGGTGATTGACAATTGCCACTCGCGACTCAAAGCATATGATGAATTTGAGTGAGACCAGATTATGAAAAAAACAAAGATCGAAAAACTAAAAAATTCGGGATGGAAAGTCGGGACGGCGAAGGAATTCCTTGGGTTATCCGATGAGGAGTCGTCGTTAATTGACATGAAGCTCGCATTGGCCCAAAGCCTGAGAGAACGACGAATCTCACACGCTTTGACACAAAATGGTCTGGCTAAGGAGTTGCAATCAAGCCAATCGCGAATCGCGAAGATGGAAGCTGCCGATTCCACTGTTTCCATGGAGCTACTCGTTCGCTCCCTCTTGTACCTTGGAGCTACTCGCGCGGAAGTCGGGCGCATTATTGGTCGTAGGGCTACCGCTCAAGCCAGATAATCATGGATTTAGCCTCGACCGACGCGGAAGGGGTACAGGTCGATCTGGTTGGAATTGCCCTCCATAAGATTGGCCATTACCATGGCGGTGGCGCACGATAAATGTAGTCCGCTGCGAAAATGCCCAGCGGCCACAAAGAGATTTTCTGCACCGGGGACGCGACCTAGGTAGGGGAAGCCATCAAACGAACCGGGGCGAAGGCCCGCCCACGTGCGCTCCACGGGCTGTTCTTTCAATACTGGCATGACCCCTTCGGCCCAGCCGCGAATCTGAGCGATCCCCTCGTCGGTGGTTTCGATTGCATAGCCTACTTCCTCTTCGATACTCCCTGCCAGCAGTCGTCCATCTTGGCGAGCGACTAAGTAGCGATGCCCTTCGTTGATGATCGAATGGAGCAATGGTTGATCGCAATGGTAGAGAACCATTTGTCCGCGGACAGGCATGATTCCTGTCGCGATGCCGAGCTCGGAGAGTGTTTGTCGCGCCCAGGCCCCGGAGCAAATACAGACTTGCTCGGCTTCGAAGGTTCCCGCCTGTGTGGTAACGCGGATCGTGCCTTGGGAGGCCGGGTCGATTCGCAACGTGGGGCAGTTTTCGATCAGTTCCACTGAGTTCAAGCGGCAGACCGCCACGAGGGCTTGCAGGTGATGCGGATTGCGGAGTTGGCATTCGTCAGGCAGAAACCACACGGCTCGGAGGTCAACTCGCTGCACGCCATTTTTCGTCGCAGCAAACAGCCCCGGCTCGCGTTTCTGAAGCTTCTCCACCGTCCATGCTTCGTGTTCGATGGCGTGCTCCTGCCACCAGCCTCGGTTGGCGGCCAGGGTGGCAGCTTCGCCAAGCGTGGAGGCGAGATAAACGCCGCCACAACGCCGAAAACCAGTATCGATGCCAGTCAGCGAACGCAGTCGGTCGGCCCAGGCAGGGTGCGCCGCGTGGCTCAGCGAACGGAGTTGCTCATACGAATCGCTTGCTCCCTGCCGTGCTGCCGGCGGCAAGATCCCCGCTCCGGCCCAGGAGGCACCCTTGCCAAGCGCGCCTGCTTCCAGCACAGTTACCTGCCGACCACGTTGAGACAATTCCCAAGCCAGCGACAGGCCGATAACGCCCCCGCCGACCACCACAGTTTGAACGGACCGATGATTCATCTTTTATTTTTGGAATTTTGTTTGCGATTGAGCTGGAAGCCTTAAGTTTCGTCCATCTGCAATTCGGAGTGAACCTCAGGGAAACAATAACGGACGGAACTAAAGGTTTCTAGTAATAGTCTCGGGGGGTTTCAACTACACTGGATGGAAAGACTACAATAGAGACAGACCCAGACCAGAAGGGTGAAAATTTTGGCAAATTTCTTTACTTAGTCTACGTACCTGCTATTCTCTTGAACTTGCCCAAGATGGAATTCGAAACGTTGCCCTGGTCGATAGAGACCGTGTTAGGACAAGGGCCATTATGGCGACAGTCACCGCAGAGAAGCTAATTGAACTGGTTAAGAAAAGCCAGTTGTCAGAGCCCGAGGCGCTCGAAAAAGCGCTCGAAGCCATACGCGCCGAGCATGCGGGGAAGCTCCCCACCGACCCAGTTGAGCTGGCCAAGGCGCTACAGAAGCAAAAAATAGTCACGCGTTGGCACTGTGAAAAACTGTTGCAGGGGAAATACAAGGGCTTTTTCCTCGGTAAGCATAAACTGCTGGGACATATCGGCAGCGGGGGGATGAGCAGTGTCTATTTGGCCGAGCATATGAAGATGCACGACCTACGAGCCATCAAAGTGCTGCCGCAAAGTCGCTTGGGCAAGTCGTCCTATTTGGCTCGTTTTCAACAAGAGGCCAAAGCGATTGCTTCGCTCAATCATCCCAATGTGGTGCGGGCTCACGACATCGATAATCAAGGAGACACGCACTACATCGTCATGGAGTACGTCGACGGTGATGACCTGCAAACGATTGTCAAGAAAAAAGGGCCGATGTCATTTGACAAAGTGGCCAACTACATAGCTCAAGCCGCACATGGTCTGCAACATGCGCACGAAGTGGGACTGATTCATCGCGATATCAAACCGGCCAACATTCTGATCAATTCGGCGGGGAAGGTAAAAATTCTCGACTTGGGGTTGGCCCTGTTCGCCGATGATGCCCAAGCTAGTTTGACGATCGACTTCAATGACAAAGTTCTGGGGACCGCCGATTACCTCGCCCCAGAGCAAGCGCTCAATAGTCACACAGTCGATGCGCGGGCCGACTTATATGGATTGGGGTGCACGATGTACTTCATGCTCACCGGCCATCCACCGTTTCCCGAAGGGACCATCGCCCAACGTATCGCCAAACATCAACGGGAAATGCCTAAGGAGATCCGTAAGATTCGCCCCGAGTGCCCTGGCGAGCTGGAGGGGATTTGTTGGAAGCTCATGCAGAAGGATCCGAAGTTTCGCTATGCCTCCGCCGCGCTAACCGCTGAAGTGCTAGAAGCTTGGTCGGCCAAACAGAAAGTGCTCAGCCCGGCTGGCGGCGGTGGTGGTGGTAGCTCGCTCAATTTGGGGGACGAACATGACCAACGCGGTTCGGCGCTACGCGGAGGTTCTAGCTTTAGCGCGGCGATCGATACCGTTAGCAACCGTGACAGCGACACAATGTCGGGCAGATCAGGGAGCGTGATAACCAATCTCAGCACTAGCGATAGTGGCGTGCTGGTGCGGATCGCCAGGAACGCTAACGCATCGGATACTAGCAGCCAAATAGATTTGGAGTCGGAGATCGCGAGGCGCAGTCAATTGAGATCGGGGCACAGTTCGGCTCACGGTGGTAGCACAGTGGTACGCACGACGCCCCCTGCCCCCTTGCCTGGACAACCAGTGGCACCGAACCCGGCCCCACTTCCTGACGCAACGGGCCCTCGCGTGCTGTGGATTATTGGTCTGGCTTTCATGTTCGTCGTCGCCGTACTACTGGGAGTACTAATCGCCCGTTTGACCGCTTAGGTAAAGTGGTAAACCTCGGGCGCTAGCCGCAGGTCACGATTCGCCCCGGCGGAGCCCACGGCTTGCGCCTGAGGTTCACGAGTGCGTAAGGCACGTCTTCAATGTTATTTCCAATTACCGTTCCTCCCAGCGAATCCATGAATCAAGTCGCCGACAATTATGCAATTTCGGCCGAGTCGCGTTGTCGACCATCATTGAATAACTATTGTCCTTCTATCTCACTGATCTTGTGCATCGCTTGGCTCGTGCTTCCAATTGCGCAGTGTCAGGCCGTAACCGACGAACAACGCGTCGCAGTGTCAGCTCTGTCAGAAGGTGTTTCTGTGGCTGGCCAGCTCTACTCGACCGGTTCCCATGCGCAGTCGGCCGCCAAGATCACGGAAGTGCAAAAAGAGCTACTGACGCTCCTGCAAGTTGACGATGCGGCGTTGCGTGGCTTGCTGAAACCTATCTACACGCGATTGGTTCGCGCTCACGGACTTCTGGAATTAGAAGGGGCTGAGCTTGAGGCACTGGCATCCTGGGATCAACTGACCACTCCCCAACCGATGCCTGCCAACGATAGCACGAAACCAATTAGCTTTAAGAGTGACATCGCTCCTTGGTTGATCAGCGTCTGTGGCAAGTGTCATATCGATCAGCAGCGTGGACAGTTTTCGATGGCTTCCTTTGACGCCTTGCAACAAGGTGCCAAGGGAGCGGCGGTCCTGTTCGCTGGAAGTAGTCGTGGGAGCAGATTAGTCGATGTTATCGAGAGTGGTGACATGCCGCGTGGTGGCGGGAAAGTCTCACCTCAGCAACTTGCGACTCTAAAGAAATGGATCGACGAGGGTGCGAAGTTCGATGGCCCCAACTCATCCGCGCCATTGATATCCATCGCCGCTGGTAACGGTGCTAATGGGTCAGACACTGCACCACCAGCTAAATTAGAAGTCGCACCTCCCAACGGTAGCCAGACGGTGAGCTTCGCAACGACCGTGGCACCCATCCTGATGGCCAATTGCCAAGGTTGTCACATCGGTGGGACTCAGGCCTCGGGTGGTCTACGAATGGATACGTTTACGCAATTGCTGCGCGGTGGCGACAGTGGAGCAATCATTCTTCCCGGAAAAGCCAACGAGAGTCTGCTGGTTAAAAAGATTAAGGGTGAGACGGGAGATCGCATGCCAGCAGGGGGACGACCGGCGCTAACCACTGATCAAATCACGGCTATTGCAACTTGGATCGATGAGGGAACGAGCTTCGATGGTCCGAGTGTAGAGATGAATATTCAGACCGTAGTGGCACAGGTCTGGGCCGCCTCGGCAGATCATGCTGAATTGTTCGATCGCCGTCGCCAACGTTCGCTCGAGCGCTGGACGAAGGTGCTCCCCAACGACCAACCCGCCACTTCTCACAGCGATGAGCTATACGTGCTCGGCAATGTGCCACCAGATCGCATCGACCGTGTTTTGAAGGAATTTAGCGCGGCTACTTCTCTAGCGAAAAAACTTCTAAAGGCCCCCATTGAACAGCCGTTGATAAAAGGGGGGTTGAGCGTGTTTGTGCTCAAGAACCGATATGACTATAGCGAATTCGGTCGTATGACTGAGCAGCGGGAGTTACCCAAGGAATGGATTGGGCACTGGCACGCTGATCCGCTTGATGTCTACGGTGTTGTCGCCGCTGATTCCACACCCACCAAACCTGCCGACAAACAATCCGATGCGGTGGCGTTGCAAATTGTCGTCGGGGCTTACCTCGGAGCGCAATCGCAAGTTCCCACTTGGTTTGCCGAAGGGGTCGCGCGGAATTTAGTCAAGACAAGCTATCGTCGTGGGGATGCACGAGTCAACGCTTGGCAACAAAACTATCCGGCAGCATTGCTGCGCGTTGACAACGCCAAGACGCTGCTGGAAGGTCGGCTCGACGAAGAGGCGGCTGGCTTGGTCGGCATGGGACTGACTAACTTCATGATGGAGCGCGCGAATCGTCGACGCTTTGATCAGTTGTTGGATCAACTCCGTTCAGGAGCATCGTTTGAAGCGGCCTGCTCGGCGACGTTCACCTCGCCTGAAGCGTTGGTCAAAGGCTGGTTGGGGAAATAGGCTCCTTAGTTGGACAGCGCCACTTTAGCTGAAATCAACGGGAATATCAGCTCGACGCGCAAGCAAGCGCGTGGGTGGCACTGGCATGGCCAGTGTCAACGAAGGATGAGAGTTGGATTCACACAGCTTCTTCCAATGCCTCGTAGTGCGCAAGCTGAATCTATATGGAACTTCAACGATGAAGGGACGCCTTGGGTGGTTCCAACTGCAACAACGTTGGAATGAGCGCTTACGTTGGAACAGGTTTTTCTGGTGTCAACTTCGGTTACTTCGAGGTGTTGGATAGAATTAGGTGCAACTAGCTTCAATGCTTCGATCTCCACTGGCTATGCCAGTGCCACCCAATTCCAGTGCCACCCCACTCACTCACTACCCCAATCTAGCTTCGTCCGCGGCGCATTAAAAATAAGCCAACGATGGTGAGTAGGCCACCGAAGATCTGTGCGACCAGGGGTTGTTCCCTGAGCACGATCCAGCCACCGATGACGGCTACCAGGGTGACGACGTTCTGATAGACCGAAGCATGAGAGCCTCCCACTGCCCTGACCCCCGCATGCCAGGTCGCATAGGCCACGCCAGTGGAAAAAACTCCTGAATAGATAATCGCCGCCAAGGTAGCTGGCTGTAGCGCTTGCGGAAGTGCGGCTGGTATCTCAGACGCGGCAATCAGCAGATGCAGAGGTGTCGTTAATGCACAACTGATAAAGGCCAATCGCAACGGGGAGATCTTTTCCAAAATGGGTCGACTCATGACTGTCCCGCTTGCCCAGGCCATCGCGGCCACCAACATGTAGATGTTGCCGAGGAAATATTGACTGGCAAAACTCACTTCACCACTCCCCTGGGTCGTGACAATCGCTGTGCCGACGAAAGTCACCAGCAGACCGAACCAAGTCACTCGCGGCAGTCTTTCGCGCAAGAAGAAAAACGACAGGATGGCGGTCCACATGGGCATCGATGCCAGAATGAGAGCTGTGTTCCCCGCCGTCGTTAAGGCGATCCCTTTGACGAAGATCACCAGATACAGAAAACCGCTAAGTATTGAAAAGATTCCGACTCGCCACCAGCTCACTGGCTCAGCCGCCTTGGGACGCGGCCAATAGATCGCTTCGGCCAGCGCCAGCAGTCCCAGGGTGATGCTCGCAAAAATTAGCCGTAGGGCGTTGAAGACCCAGGGATTGAATTCGCCAATCGCACTTTTGAAGACGATGATATTAGCCCCCCACATGAGCGCGGTGACTAGTAAAATCGCATCGGCTGCCCAGCGTCGGGGAGATAGAGCAACAGGTCGTGCTGAGGACGGTGGAGTCCTCAGCGCTTTCGAGGAATTGCCCTCACCGTTGCGACTTTGGGACGGTGGCTGCTCATCGGTTAGCGTAGTCAGAGTGGAAACTCGTGGATCTATAAAAATGGAGAAGTGGTGGCTAAGTATCATTTAGCATCGTACGGGAAATAACTGTCGTAGCTACGTTCGCCAGAACGTCGATTCCCTGCGGTCTGGCGACCGCAGCTACGTTTAAGTTCGGACAGTTATTTCCCGCACGATGCTTAGAGTCGTGGATTAGTTCGCGCTCCAGCACTGTTTCGCCGGGCAAAGTGTACGCATCCATCTTTTTGTCGGAAAACGTTGATGGCTGTTTAGGAGCGACTATCACCTTGCTAGGGCTCAAAGTTGGTGAAGCCTAAAACACGTTGACAGAAAAATGTGCGGCAAAAAGATGAAACACTCAAAATCAATTCCGATAAAATTTGGACACTTCTCGCTGAACGCCACCACGCACAGGCTCGTTCCCAGGCTCCTGCCTGGGAACGCACTGTCTTGGAGGCTCCGCCTCCCGCGTCCTTGGAACCAATGACACTTCGGCAGGCGGAGCCTGCAACGCATTGGGTTCCCAGGCGGAGCCTGGGAACCAGAGGGTGGCGATTAGCGAGAAGTGTCAAAATTTGGGGGTTTATCCATTGAGCTGGGACCAATTTACTCAACGATCCGTAGGGAGAAAAGCCTAAACGGACGCTACCCAACTAAAGACATTGCTGCAAACTGACCCTATTGATACGGTGTTTCTTGCTTCGACTAATCAATATCAAACAGCTCAGCGATATTTAGCACCGCCTCGGGCTTGCAGCGGGGGGAGAGCGTGGCGGGTGGAACGCGGATCTCAATGCGTCGATAACGACCTAGTTGGATGTCGCTCATGACGTGAATGCGTTGATTGGGAATATCGACGACCCAATACTCTTCCACTCCACTCTCGCTGTACAAGTCTGCTTTCTCACGCAGGTCGTCGCTCAAGCTACTGTCGGAAACCTCGATCAAGAGCATCACATCGGCTGTCGTCGGACGCATGCGCCCGTAGCGCTTAGGTCGCAGCCACAACACGTCGGGTTCGGGGCGATGGTCGTCGCACACAAAACCTGATTGGACTCGAATATTACAATCCTTGCGGGTTGTGGTTTCAAAAGACCAACTTGTCAGGTACTCGATGTGGTCGTCGTGGATGGGGCCTGCGGGATTCATAAAACGCAACTCTCCATGAATTAACTCGACTTTTCTAGGGCCAAGGCAATCAAAGGCACCCCGCTCGACCATCGTATCAAAATCGGCTCCCGTAAGTCGTGCCACGGTTGTCATAAAAAATTCCTAGGAGATTCGGTCGACTGAGAATCAACGTCGGCTAATGCGCAAATCTGACATAAGTACTTATTCTAATCGAGATCTTGTTAGATGGCGAATAGCGGATCGACGGTGTTCTGCTAACGAACATAACCTTCACCAGTCCGCAAGCGGGCGGTTAATTGCCGAGCGCAACACCGTCCTTGCGAGCTTCAGTGGCACCGTGCAAGACTCCTTGTTCCCAGTCAATAAGTATACCTTGATAGCCACCCATGCTACCACCTTGTCCCACCACATGCCCCTTGGCGCGCAGTGACTCTACAGTCGCGGCAGGCACACCCGACTCGACGAAGACTTTGCCGCCAGCCTGCTCCTCGGGCACTCCGGTCGGCGTGGCACTGCCGTCATGGCGAATACGAGCTGCATCGCCGGCCATCTGAATGTTCATGCCAAAGTCGATCCAATTCACCAAGACTTGCACGTGCCCCTGGGGCTGCATGTCACCCCCCATGACGCCGAACACAAAGACCGGTCGATCGTCCTTGGTGACCATAGCAGGGATAATTGTATGAAAGGGACGCTTGCCAGGTTGCAAGCAATTTAGGTGCTGCTCATCGAGCGCAAACAGCGCGCCGCGATTCTGCAACGCAAATCCCAAATCACCCGCCACATACTGGCTGCCAAAGCCATGGTAGTTGCTTTGAATCAGCGAACAGCAATTCCGTTCGTCATCCACCACGCACAGGTAAATCGTATCGCCTTGAACCAACTTCGGATCCCCGGCAGGAACACCCACCAATGCTTTCTCAGGATCAAATTTTTCAAATCGCTGAAGCGCGTATTCCTTAGAGATCAATTGTTTGAGCGGAACGTCGGCCATGCGCATGTCGGCGTAGAATTTGGCGCGGTCGGCAAAGGCCAACTTCTTGGCTTCGACGAAGAGATGCGCGAATTCTGGCGAACCCCAGCCGAGTGACTTAACGTCGAAAGGTTCCAGCATGTTCAGCATTTGCAGCGCTGCGATCCCTTGGCCATTGGGTGGTAACTCCCACACATCAAAGCCGCGATAGTTCGTGCTGACCGGCTCGATCCACTCGTTGGCATGCGCTTGTAAATCCTCCAATCGCAGCAATCCGTCTGGCAGAGTGCGACTGTAACGATCGATCTCCCGAGCCAGCTCACCGTGATAGAAGGCCTCCGCTCCCTGTTGTGCGATGATGCGATACGTGCTGGCCAATTGTGGATTGCGAAACAAGTGTCCCTCAGCGGGAGCTCGCCCATCGATCAAATAAGTTCGCGCGGCCTCCGGTGTCTTGGCTAGTTCTTTTTCACCCCCACGCCAATAGCCGGCGATCACGGGGGCCACAGGAAAGCCCCCTTCGGCCAGTTCAATGGCCGCTGTAAATAACTTCGCCCACGGCAGTCTGCCATGTTTTTGATGTAGGTCGTGCCAGCCCATGACACAACCTGGTACCGACCACGCCAAGGGACTATGGATGGGGATCTCTGATAGTTCTCGTTTGCGAAAGGCGTCTAGGGTAGCCAATTGGGGCGCGGCACCACTGGCGTTTAGCCCGGTCAAATGTTTGTCATCTGCGGACCAACAGATGGCAAACAGATCGCCCCCCATGCCGCAACTCATCGGCTCGACAACTCCCATCACCGCGTTGGCGGCAATGGCCGCATCAACAGCGGAGCCACCCGCTTTGAGAATGTCGACCGCTGCCATGGTTGAATGGTGGTCGCTAGTGGCTGCCATGCCATGTTGCGCATAAGTAACGCTCCGCGATTGGTTGAGATATGGGCCCGAGCGATCAAAGGCACCGATGTCGGATTGCGCCACCAGCCGTGTTGGCAGTGCGTCGAGTGGCAGTAGGATGATCGTCAACGTGAGTGACCAAACGATTCGCGGCATGGTAGGGTTATCCGACTAGGAGCGAAGGGGAAGATAGATTTCAGTCAGTAGTTCAGCATCGGGCGTTTCAGGTGGAGTGGTCCTGTAGAGTTCGAAGGTCCCCAGCTTGCATTGCTTAAGTTTTTTGTAACGCGCAATTTGATTGGCGACACTCCAGGCATTTCCCAAGTGATGGTAGCTGCCAATGTGCTTGACACAAAACGCGTTACTGGCCGGAAGCGACCAGGAGGTCAACTGGTCCGCTTGACCCAGTGTCGACTCCGGCACTACATATCCAGAAGTATAGTCGAACGTACCCGCTTTCATGTCGAAGCGATGATAGACCGAAATCATACCTCCGTCAGTTGGTAAGTTCTGCTGATGGAATAAGTTGCTAACCTTCTTGAAGGCCGCTTCCATCGACTTCGATACATCGGCCACCGCGCACTGGTCGCGAACTCCCAGCATGTGTAAGGGACCGACTGGTACAACTCCCGTGATTGTTGTCTGAGACTGGATGTTCCCTGTCTCGATCCATTCCTTGAGCATCCTAAGTCCACGACCGTAGTCCATGCCGATGAAGGTTTGCATCATCGGTTTCATCCAGAACATGAACCACGGTAACGAGCCCTGCATGTGCCAAGTCAATTGCGTCTCGGAGCCGACGGGTTGCAATTCAAAGACGACTTGGGATCGGGAACGGAACGGCCTGAGGAAGCGGATCTCGTCCTCGATCTTGTGCGGTCGATCGAGTCGCAGGTGTTCAATCTCACCCGCTCCCACCACTTCGCCTTGCCAAGCGTAGACAGCCCCGACGTTTCTGGCATTGTCGGTAACTGTCACTTGTGCCTCAGGCTCCGCTAACAACCACGGCGACCACTTGGTCCAAGTATTGAAATCGGCGACTCTGTCAAACACCTGTTCAGGGCTCGCGGCAATTTGAATCGATCGCTGAACATGAAAACGCGGCATCGTGACCTATCCATGTAGTTTGAATGATTAGGAGCAACTAATGACAGATTTTAACACGAACTATAGAGCGTTGCATTTGATATCAAATCGGTCCTAAACCACGCTCTCCGCGAGAACTCCTCGTATTATTTTTTTGCCGCACATCTTTTTGTCGGTGTGTTTTAGACCAGGCCAATACCGAGCCGTGCCAGAGTCGAAAGTAGGTCCCGACCAGCTGCTAATATTTTCCGGCAAAAAAATGTGCGGCAAAAAGATGAAGCACTCGACGACGATGTTAATGACTCCCAAGCAACTAATCGGCGGAACGATCAGCGATTTCACGTGCACGGTTAGATTCTTTACTTTTTGCGTTTGGCTTTCTTTTTACTTCCGTCGGTGGTCTTTGGCGACTTGAGCAATTGAGACTTCGTTTCCCAATCGCTAGTGCGATCAAAGAGTGTTGGATAGTGTTCGTAGCCGTGACTTGCTACAACTCGGGCTGCGATGTTGGCCAGTTCCATGTCATACATTTGTCGCAACATCGATAGTTCTTTGGCGTAGTTGGCATCACCCGCCAGCGTGGCCATTTCGTAGCGATCTGTCCCCACATGGAACAGCTCTTCCGTAGGGGGCTGACCATTGCCAGCATGATACCAATAGATGTATTTCCACTCAGGCGTCACAACGGCCATGGCTTGAGCCGAAGCGGTCCCCCAGAAATTGAAAAGTGGTAAGACGTTTCGCACATGAGCTTGGGGATCGACTAGCAAGGGTCCCAGGTCTTGTCCGTCGATGTCGGCGGGTGCGGGAACTCCGGACAGCGCGAAGATGGTGGCCGCCATGTCGACGTTGGCGGTGACGGCGGAGCGCGTCGTCCCCGCATGTTCTTGCGGCAATCGCGGGTCATAGACGATCAATGGCGATTTCGAACCCTCCTCGTACGGAATAACTTTATCGCCGAATCCATGCGACCCAGAATTGTAACCGTTGTCCGATGTAAAAATAATGACGGTATTCTCCTCCAAGCCTTCACGGGCCAAGCTTTCACGGATCATGCCCACCGCCGCGTCGACGCCAGTGATTAGCGCATAGTACTTGCGGACCGTCGCGTCGTAGTCGTCGATCCATTCGCGATAGCCGGTTGCAGCACGGCTAGTCTGCGATTGCGACGAGAGATGCCCAGCGTGTTCGGCACCGTAGTTCGGTGGACGCGTGTAGGTCTTGTTTTCGTAGAGGGCCAAGTCGATGGGGTCGGGAGTGAATGGTAAGTGGGGTGCTTTGAAGCTGAGGCTCAGGCAAAACGGTTTGCCACTAGCCTTGGCGCGATGGATGAAATCGGCTCCCCACGCGCCGTAGGCCCGCGAGCAATGCGGATACTGCTCGGCGTATTGCGCAATACCGACGTTCTTCTCCGTTTCGTATTCCGTTTGCCCCGGCCCTCCAGCCCATTCGTCAAACAGAGGTGCCATGGCGTCAAAGTCTTCGCCCTCTAAAACGAATCCTACCTTCCCCGCAAAGCCCGTGTAGTAGCCAGCTTGGCGAAGTCGGACTGGATACGATTGTTCAATAAAGCGTCGTTCCAAATCTCCATGCTCAAAATTGCAACCGTGGCGATACTCGTACAATCCTGTCAGCACGCAACAACGACTTGCCATACAGATCGAAGTGGTGTTGTAGTGATTGGTGAAACGCACTCCTGCGCTGGCCAAGCGATCGAGATTCGGAGTGATGATCTCTTGATTGCCGTAGCAACCGACAGCTCGTTCTGTTTGGTCGTCGGAAAATAGGAAAACGATGTTGGGTTGGAGTGCGGCTGGGGACGCACCTGGGACTGGTGTATGAAATGGAAGCGATGTGGCAAGTAACAAAAAAGCAATTGTGGCGCGATAGAGCATAGTAGTTGGTTCGCCTGAGTAGTGTAAGAATCCGTGATGCGACGTGGGCCCCATGTCAGCTTGCCTGGCACGAACCAAAGTTTTGTGGTTAGACGTCACGCTAAACAGCTTCAAATAAGTTCGTGTGCTTGGCGCACGACTTTTTCATTTCATTGATAATTGTCTATTGACAAATAACTAATGAAAGATTCCCTATGGTAGCCGAGGTTTGGTGGGGGCTTCCGAAATCAAATGCGAAACGACAAGAGATTTTTCAATAGTTATTTTTCAATAGTCAATTGTTATTGAAATTCAGAACTCCTACACTAAATTTCCGCACGAAGTACGCGAGGACGAGGTCAGGCAGGAAAGCCTGACGTACTATTACTATAATTTTCTGACGGAAGGTTTGTACAGCTTGCGGCCCATCACGGGATGGAAGGCGGTCCAAAGGCTGTCGGTGTTGCGATCAGATTCAATCAGCTCGGTGGCCGCGTTGACTTTGGCATCCATATCGTCGATGTAGTGCAACACGATGGCTTCAATGGTCATCGGAACTTTGGGGCTGCCGTGATCGAGTTGCCCGTGGTGGCTGACGATCATGTGCTGCAATCGCCACAGCACTTCATCGGGTATGGCTTGTCCCGTTTCACGCATGACCTGCATCGCGCGGCGCTCCAGTTCAATCGTCCCCTGGACCAAGTGCCCGAGCAATTGCCCAGGATCGCTATAGGAAAGCTCGCCATCGTAGGTCAATTCGGCGAGTTTCCCTAAGTCGTGCAGGAAGACGCCGACCAACAGCATCTCCACGTCGAGCTGCGCATAGTGCGGAGCTACCGACTCGGCGATGCGCATTAAATCGACCACGTGCCGCAGTAAGCCACCTTCATAGGCGTGGTGAGTTTTTATGCCGGCTGGCGCGCGACGCAGCTTATCCAATAACTGTTCATCGGCCATGTAGGCGGCGACTAAGCGTCGCAAATGAGGTTGCTTGACACCCAACAGCTTCCCCTTCAACTCGGCGAGCAAGTGCTCGATCTCTCCGGGATCGGATTTGGAAAAGTCGTCGTGATCTACCTTGGAGGGATGGACGGTTTCGAAGTCCTGGATGATCAATTGCAGCAGGCCGTTGTGCAACTGAGTGGTCCCTAGGACGCGAAGAAAATCACCTTTTTGAAAGGTCTCATAGATCGATTGACCAGCGTTCCACCGCAGTCCGCTCACTTGACCAGTGCGATCCATGAGTTGCAGCAGCAAGTAGTCGTTTCCTTGGCGATTGGAGCGGACTTGTTTGTCGGACACTCGATATATCTCGTCGACGCTATCCCGAGCTTGCAAATCTGCGATAAACTGACGAGACATGAAAATCCTGACATTGCGAAGTTAAAAAAGGGCTGTTTTGCGGAAGTTTCAGGGGACGGATGCTGATTCTACCCTGCGGTGTACCCTCTGTTCAGCCCTACTGGGGTAGATCGCCTACAATGTCGAAGATGATGAATTGCCATCGCGGGGTAGCAATCTGGAGCCCGCCCCAAGGAAACTGGCGCATAGTTCTGTTGCGAAACCCATCTATACTTGCCGAGGAAAGATAGCTGTGAAATCTTGGGTCAATCGTTTGTTTTGGGGAATCTGCCGACTGCTGTTGAGCTTTCGCTATCGCGTGAAAGTCCTGGGAGCCGAGCAACTTCGATCGCTGTCGGGGCCGACGTTGGTGCTCCCCAATCACCCCGCCTATATCGATCCGCCGCTGGTCTCCAGTCACATCCGCTTGCAAAAGCCCTTGCGACCGATGGTCTTTTCGGGAACCTACCGAGTACCACTATTGCGACCGATGATGCAGATGGTCAATGCATTTGAAGTCCCCGATCTGTCCGCCCATAGTCGCGATGCTCAAGCCAAGACACGCGACATGATCGACTCGGTGGTCGAACGTCTGCAGGCGGGTGACAATCTACTGATCTATCCGTCTGGGCGACTGCAACGCGGCGACCAAGAAGTAGTTGGAGCGGCGCGGGCGGTACACGAGATCATCTCCCGCTCTCCGGATATCAACATCGTGCTACTACGGACGCGCGGAGTGTGGGGGAGTATGTTTAGCTGCGCTGAGGCTGGCGCGCCACCCAAACTCGGCAACTGTATTCGCAAGTCATTCGGTTGGGTCTTGGCCAGTCTCTTTTTCTGGCTACCGCGTCGACAAGTCACGATGCAACTCGAAGTAGTTGATCGTGAGCAATTGCCACTCGAAACACGCGAAGCGTTCAATGTATATTTAGAACAATGGTACAACGCGGATGGTGGTCAAGCGCCGAAGTTCGTCCGCTACCATCACCTGTTTGGACCGACTGAGGCGGAATATGGAAAAGGACTGACTTCCGCCAACTACGACCTGACCAAGATCAAACCCAAGACTATCGGCCTCGTCAACGAACTATTGCAATCGCATTTGGGGCGCCAGATTCCAATTGAAGACTTGAAGGCTGAAACGACGCTCGAGCAGATCGGCCTGGATAGTTTGGATCGCATGGACCTGGCGCTTAAGATCGAACATCAATTTGGTTTTCGCAGCAACGTTGTCTCGCCGACGTTGGGTGGATTGTGGGCGCTGGCCGATGGCCAACTCAGCCAAGGCGCGGGCGAACAACTGGTCGCGCCGCCAGCTTGGTTGAAACCCAAACGGAGCCAGGATACGCCCGGAATCCTCGGGGAGACAGTCGGTGAGTCGTTCGTGCTACGTGCTTTGAAGCAACCGCATGACGTGGCGGTGGCCGACGCCATTTCAGGTGTCTTGAATTATCGTCGTCTGTTGGTTGGCGCTGAACTGATGGCGCGGCGGTTGCGAAAGTTTGAGGAACACCATGTGGGGGTCATGCTTCCCGCTTCCGTTGCGGCGGACTTGGTCTTCTTCGCATTGCATCTGGCTGGCAAAGTGCCCGTGATGATGAATTGGACCACCGGTCCCGCCAACTTGGCGCACGGCGTCAAGGTCACTGGTGTGAAACATATCCTGACATCGAAGAAGATGGTCGATCGACTGGGGATCGAGGTCGCAGGTGCCGACTATGTTTTCTTGGAAGACCTCAAGGGATCGATTAAGAAGCCCGAAGCGCTGCTGACATTGCTGAAGAGCTATCTTGCACCGCGCAGTTTTTTGCGCAGTGTGCCTCACCGAAGTGCGGACGACACGGCGGTGTTCCTGTTCACATCGGGTTCGGAAAGCATGCCCAAGACAGTACCACTCTCGCATCGCAATTTGTTAGTCAACGTCGACGCTGGCCTGGGCGTATTGGCCAGCGACAGCCAAGATCGACTGTTGGGCTTTCTCCCGCCGTTCCATAGTTTTGGCATGACTGGCAATTTGTTGCTACCGCACTTGTCCGGTATTCCCAGCGTGCGCTATGCCGATCCGACCGACGCGCATGGTTTAGTGCGGACGATTGCCGCTTACAAGCCAACGATGTTGTTTACCACTCCGACATTTTTAGGTTATATCATGTCGGCTTGCAAAGGGGATGAACTGAATAGCCTCCGCAAGTTGATTACCGGTGCCGAGAAATGCTCGGAGGCGATCTTTCGACAATGCGAGAAGTTGGCACCTAATGCGACCATCTTGGAAGGATATGGCATTACTGAGTGTTCCCCCGTGGTCGCGGCCAATCCCTACAGCGGTCCACGCTTGGGGTCGGTCGGTCAACCTGTGAAAGGTGTCGAAGTTTGCATTGTTAATATCGATTCAGAAGTACCGGTCCCGTCAGGTGAGACTGGTATGTTGCTCGTCGCCGGTCCGTCGATCTTCAGCGGTTACTACCAGCATGATGGCCCCAGTCCGTTCGTCGAAGTTGATGGGAAAAGCTGGTACAAGACCGGCGACCTAGTATCGCAAGACACTGACGGTTTCTTGCACTTCAAGGGACGCTTGAAACGCTTCCTGAAAGCTGGGGGCGAGATGATTTCCTTGCCTGCTCTGGAAGAGCCCTTCTCTCGCGCCTACCCTGCCGACGAAAACGGTCCCAAGGTCGCCGTCGAAGGGATCGAAACCGACGATGGCAGGCACATCGTCTTGTTTACTACCACTGACCTGACCATTCAACAAGCCAGCAGCCTACTACTAGAGGCTGGTCTCCGCGGCGTAATGCGTCTCGATGAAGTTCGCCGAATCGATGCTATTCCCATCCTCGGAACCGGTAAGACCGATTACAAGGAGTTGCGCAAGGAAGTGGTCGAGATGGCGAAGCTAGAAGCTAGAAGCTAGAAGCTAGAAGCTAGAAGCTAGAAGCTAGAGGCTAGAGGCTAGAGGCTAGAGGCTAGAGGCTCGAAGAGTGATGGAGACTGGGAGACTGGGAGACTGGGAGACTGGGAGACTGGGAGACTGGGAGACTGGGAGACTGGGAGACTGGGAGTTGAATTAGGGCTGAAGGCCCGGCCGATTGTCTAGCCCAGGCTGAAGGCCCTTGTCATTACCCACAATTCATAAGACTAAATCGCACCAACTAGGCGCATGCCGTCAAGTAGTGACTGCAATTTTTGAAATCCGCGCCAGATGGTTTGCCAGCCGGGTTCACCGTC
>JBGSJT010000090.1:0-4956 GCA_041741715.1 Pirellulaceae bacterium
TCTCTGGCCCAGATCGCTAATCACAGCGAGCAAACGATCCAACAGGTGCATCGCCAACTTGATGCCGAGCGAGAACGCAATTCGAAACTCGTTGATGAGAACCTTGGGCTTCAGAAAGAACTTCAGCAGGTCAAGCTTGAGGTAACAGTTTAGTTGCTTTTTAGTGTCGGCTGGGCGATGCGTGAGCGTTTTGGAACTGCTGTGTTGGCGCTCTACCAGGCGTGCATGGTTCGGGGCGCTGCGATGAGCTTGCCGTGAATGTGTGGAGCCAAGCAAAGGGGTCAGGCCTCTTTGTTGTCGATCCAGTGGCAAAAGTCAATCAAATAAGCCTGACCCCTTTGATTCAATAGCCGAAGTGGGATTGTCCACTCACCCAGCAGAAAAGCACAGCCCCTACAAGCCTCACAATTGGTCCAATCTCCCCTCGTTCCTCCCGGTTACTTCCCCTCCCTCGTATTTTTCGTGTTCTTCGTGTTTTTCGTGATCAACGCCGTAGTAACCACGAAACACACGAACAACACGAAAGAAATCTCTGGTGGTGTTCTGTGTGGTCCGGCAATAGGAGACCACTGGAGACATAGCACGTTGCTGGGTGGTTGGAAACTATCCAGCAAGGTGCTGTGTCCCCACAGAGCACATCGATGGGGCATGGAGAAAAAAAGAAGTGAAAATGAGGTTAGAAAATGGAAGGTTAGAAGATTTGAAATGCGGTAGGGAAGGTCAAGGGAATTTGTGATTCATACGTGGGCTTCTGTCCGGACTTAGTCGCTATTCGGGCCTCTATGCATGGCATTTTCTAACCTTACATTTTCTAACCATTGTTTCAATGACTCCAGCCTGACGATATCGGGAATAAGGAAAGTGGACGGGGCTTGTTTCTGGATGCACGCCTCGCTTAATCGTTCGAACCTATCGACAGAGCCTTGTCCGCAAGTACTCGCGTCGTGGCCTATTTCGCTCTCGCAGAAAGAACTCGACGCGATCCGTCGGCGCCTCGATCGAGGCAGTCCCTATGGTAGTTCGGCTTGAGAACTGCAAATGACCCCCGTCCCCTTTGATCTCCCACGATACGCCAACTTCTCCCGGTGTCGGTTTATTGCCACCGTCCATTACGAGTGTACAATAGATCGCAGTTCATGGTAAATCACAGGAAGCCCATCAATGACAACAATACCTGTTCAGTTGCCCGACGATGTGAGGTTGTTTGCGGAAAACTGCGCGAAAAACAAAGGATTCGCAACGGTTAGCGATTTCATCTCTGCCTTGGTGACGGAGGCGAGAGATCGCCAAACAAGAGTAGAGGCAGAACTTCTTGAAGGTCTCGACAGCGGGCCAGCGCTGGCAAAATCTGAGGACGACTGGGCTCAGTTACGATCTCGAGTTGCAAGCAGGTGCGTAAGCTAAAGTGGCCGCAGTGCGATTGCCGCAATGGCGCCCAAAGGCATGGGGTGACATAGAGAGCCATGCAGTTTCCGTGGGCAGTGCGGGGCAGAGGTTCTTGGATCGCGTTAACGAGACCGTGGAATTGTTATGCGTACACCCGAACCTGGGGGGCGAATTCGAGACAATCAACTCGAGACTGATTGGCATTCGGGCGAAACTGGTCACGGATTTTCCTCGGTACGTTTTGTTCTACAGGCCACATGCCGAAGTAATTGAAGTAGTGCGAGTTCTTGGTGGTGGCCAAGATATGCATGCCTTGATCGACGCTGAAGCGTAACGCGCCGTAACGCCCCAGTCGTATAACACTCGCCACCTTCTTAGCTCGCAACAAGGACAATCGCAGCTGCGTGGTCAAGTGCAGCTCCGTCAAGTTAACCACGAAACACACGAACAACACGAAAGAAATCTCTGGTGGTGTTCTGTGTGGTCCGGCAATAGGAGACCACTGGAGACATAGCACGTTGCTGGGTGGTTGGAAACTATCCAGCAAGCTGCTGTGTCCACTTGCGTTCCAAACTGCGGAAAAACGGAATTCAAAAATATTTTTGAATCAGCTATTGCCAAACATTAAGACCGTCGCTGACCCCTTTGATTTCTCCCCTGCCGTTTCGGTCCGTTCCGCCCCTCCAAAATTTGCTAGGCGTGTTAGAATGGGAGAGGAGAAAACCATTATGAATATTCAAATAGCAGATAGCACAGTAGAACGGATAGTCTCTCGGTTGGAAGCGGCCGGCATTAATGGCGACCGCAGGGCGGAAGTGATTGCACGCGTTCTTGAGATAATTTCGCAATCGCCGACTGGCTGTACATTGGAGGAGATCATGCATCAAATGAAAATTCAGACTGCCCTGCCAGAGCCAGAAAATGCACTGCAGGTCGCGGTTCGTCTCGGCCTGGTCGGAGCGTTTGATGGCCCAACAGATCTATCTACCAATGTGGAACACATGAACGGCTTTGGTCTATGAAGCCGAGGATACTTGTCGAAACCGGACCACTGGTTGCAATACTTAATAAACGCGATTCAAAACATAGCATCTGTTGCAGTGAACTCCGCAATCTTGAACCACCTCTTCTTACCACTTGGCCGATAGTTACTGAGGCTGCGTGGCTTCTACGGTCTCAGCCAATTCTTGTTCGCAAACTCGTCAAGTCATTGGGAGATGGGTTTCTCAGATTGGCGAGGCTTGAAGAGTCGGACGTAGCGGGACTCGTAGATATCATGAAGCGGTATTCTGATGCATCGTTTCAGCTAGCCGATGTATCGCTTATGCATGTTGCGGAGCGAGAGAATATCAATGTAGTTTTCACTTTGGACCGCCGAGACTTTTTGGTGTTTCGAAAGACGACAGGTGAAGCCCTCTCCATAATTCCTGAACAAAATTGAATCCTGCTCTTCGGCGGATTTCTTGGGCCTCATTGGCTAAGCGGCTATCAGACGCTACTCCGTGTTCGCTACTCCGTGTTTCGATACGTAGCATATTGGTGAAACTCGTCGGGTGCTCAGAGGAAGGCATGGGGACAAACTACGTTCGTGCCCTAGAAGTGGAATGACAGTGCGTTTCTTCCTCGCTTCATGCGATTCGGGGAAGGAAAGGGGACGGGTAAGGAAAGGGGACGGGGGTTGTTTCTGGATGCACGCCTCGCTTAATCGTTCGAACCTATCGACCGAGCCTTGTCCGCAAGTACTCGCGTCGTGGCCTATTTCGCTCTCGCAGAAAGAACTCGACGCGATCCGTCGGTGCCTCGATCGAGGCAGTCCCTGTGGTAGTTCGGCTTGAGAACTGCAAATGACCCCCGTCCCCTTTGATCTCCCCCATGCGCCCGCGTGGCCGCAAACGAGTTCGCTTCCGCCAAAACGAAAACAAAGAGGCCTGACCCCTTTGATTTCTTGGTAGTTTGCAGGTGAGCCGTGGGCCGTAAGGCACCGGGTGCTGCGCGTCACCCGGCCGCTCACGCGTCGCGGCTCACCAAATCAACAGCCCGCTAGTCGCCGGCATTGCATAAAAACAGCCTCAGGCATAGCATAAACACACGGCTGGCTGGCCTGGCCACGCGGGCCGTGGGAGAGCCACGAAAAAGTTCGCCGGTCTACATATTGCATGACGAATTGATTGACCAATCGAGGAATTGATAGCACCCTAATTTGAGTACTGATTCTTAGACGGGAAAGAACACCAATGAGATATCTTTTGGGTTATGTGTTGTTGCTGCTGACAACGAGCGTTTCGACGGGGGTTCTTAAGGCGGAATTTGTTACTTTTCAGAATAACACGCCGATTGTGCTGGTAGACAATGCAGTGGCCAACCCCTATCCGTCTTCGATCAACGTGGCAGGCATAAATGGTGTTCTGACCGACATGACCGTTTCACTGTTTGGGCTAAGCCACACATTTCCCAATGACCTTGCTGCGGTAGTTGTTGCGCCAAACCTTTCATCTGTCATCTTGTTTTCCGGCCCGGGAGACGGAACGGACGCAGTCAATCTAACGTTCAACTTCAATGACAATGCAGCAACTCAGCTGCCTGACAATGGTGTACTTACGAGCGGAACGTTTAAGCCAGGTCAGGAGCAGTTCGATGAATTTTTTCCAGCTCCCGGTCCCCTTGGAAAGGTGTTGAACACAGACGCAGCGCCTTGGTTTTTTTCCTTTCAGCCGTTGCTGTCACAAAACCCCAACGGCCAATGGAATCTTTATGTGCTCGATGGGCAAGCGCTTGACGTTGGGACGATCAGCGGCGGATGGTCGATAACATTCAACGCCGTGCCTGAGCCGTCAGGCTTTGTCCTCTCCACGCTGATCGCGTTAGCACTAACGCGTTTAAGAACAAGAAAAACGAGCTAGTACGCAGAATTTGTTTAACGCCGAGCCGGAGCAGGCTGTCGAACCAAGTTCGGTCGACCAATCGTATCAATCGCGAGAATCACAAAAACGCAAAGAGTTTCCCGGAGGTTAAGTCACAGCCAGTGCAGGCGACGGCAGGGTTGGAGCCAGAAAGCATATGGAACAGTATTGGCGGTTAACCCGGATTCTCCATCAGCCGCGCAGGGCGTTAGCGCAATGCTATGAAGCATTTTCGTCGAGGATTTCATAGCTTGGCGGGAGCTTGCCCCCCCTCCGAGCACGCTTTGGAGACCTATCAGCCCCGAGCAACAACCCGCCACTCAGCAGGCCGATTCGCTGAAAGCGAATCGGCCTGCTGAGTGGTATGACCAACGGTTAGTTGCACCGTCTTAGAACGCCAAAACGGCGTCCGTCGGAGGCAAGCTCCGAGCGGACGAAAACGCTGTACAGCTTTGCCCCAAGCCCTAAGCCTGGGCTGTTAAAAGTTTAATGTTGCGGCACGATTAGACTTGCGCAGTTTTCCTTCCGCCGAGCTCTTCTAGCACTGTCAAGTTCCATTTTAAAATAATTTTTGCACCATCTTTGCGCACCGCGAAATGTCGTTTTTCAAAACAATTTTTGAAAAAGCGTTAGCGGAGCGCTGTTGTTGATCGATTCTTCATAGTTGATA
>JBGSJT010000091.1:0-10847 GCA_041741715.1 Pirellulaceae bacterium
TTCCGTCGCCGCGTCACTTTCGAACAACAGTGTCGCCATCCTTGGCCTCCTAGGGTAAACTCATGACTCTCGAATCAGAATCCTAGAAGTCTACACTATCCGAACCAAACCTCCGACACTAATTTTCCGTACGATGCTAAGCCGACCATCTACCGTGTCGCTCGCGCAACTTTCCACGCTCTGCGCGACAACGTATCGGTTCTCGAATCAGCATGACATTCCGCGACTGTAATACTGCGGAGATGTCATGCGATTCACGGACACAGCAGATCGTTAATAGTCGATATTTCCATCGTATCGGATACTGAGCCCCAACCCTTCGTCCAGGAAAACGCCGGTGGTTTCAAAGCTTCCGCCCCCTGTCCCATCTTCGAATCGGCCTGTACCTCCAGTGATAGTAAAGGTTCCAACTGCAGCAAATGGGGCGACGTTAAAATCCACAATTTCGACGAAGGTGAAGGAAAGGGTATCACCATTTGAAGCAATCTGAGTTCCTTCCCCGGCAAGCAAGAACAATCCTGGACCTGCGGGCTCAACAACCTGGTAGGTGCCAAACTCGGTGATATTGCCCAAGTGTGTCGCCTTTCCCGATGCGTCATAGACTCCGCTCGGGAAGCCAACAGCAACAGCCTCGATGGTCGCCCGATAGGGGCGTTCTCCGGCCATGATATGACCTGGCGATGATGCCATGGCTCCGACGGCTACAGCGACCGCAATCACAAAAAATTTACAATGGGACATTAAACGCATGAGCTTTTCCTTAAGACAATCCACTATTATCTACCGCTGTTCACACTGGTCAGTTCTTTGTCGAACAGTGTGCCAATGCAACCACTGCATTCGCGACACAGTTATGGGCGTTGAAAAGTGGCCGATAGTGCGCGAATAAATCGCGATTTGTGATTTCTAGTTTGATTCGTCAAACCGCTTGTCGCCGTATTCGACCCATACGTCAATCAGAGCGTGAGGGTCGGTTGGACAGTCCACGACGAGCCGATATCGACAAGTTCCCCAAGTCCGAAACGTGCGGTTGAACTGCCAATCGACTTGCTTTTGACCCTCGCTAGTCGTCAATTGAGGGTATTCCTCGAGTGGCTTTGGATTGTTTCCTGGCTTACGAGCATCTGGATGGATGTTCAGAGCGACTAGTTCGCGGCTTGAAACGTCACTCAAGTCGAAGAGCTTGGCATTCACTGGATTGTCGCACCGGATTTTGATCCGCCGTGGAAGATAGCTGAGCATCCCACCTTTGACCTTCGTTGTCCGTTCGGCTCGCAGCAACCACGAGTCATCAAGTGATTTCTGGCAGATATCTCGGCTGCGCCCACCCTGGAAGCTGGGATCGAGCTGGATTCTCAGGTGCGTTCCCGGAGGCTTTTTGCTTGGCAATAATTGAGGCAACGCGACGACTCCGAAGACAGCCAATGCGACCATTAAGATTCTAGAATTGCCCTGGGACATGTGATTTTTTCAGGCTCAGCCGCCCGACTCCAATTGTGTTCAAGTCGATCGAGTTCATGATTCTCCTGAGATGGACTGTCCAATTGAATAAACCTTGTCGGAGAAGAATCTACCTATTCTGAAACAAGGCGCGATTCTCGCTCGTTTCGTTCGCAAGCCTTTCAAGGTTCAGGTAAAATGTGGTGGGAAACAGTCTTGCGACCATGGTGGCAACATATTTCAGTTTTTTTGACACTTCTCGCTGATCGCGCGCACATTTGTCTCATAGGTTGTCGCTTGGCCAATTAAAAGCAAGCAATTTCGGGGCTATGCCAGCTTTCGCAGCGAGCCGTGACTGGTAGTCCAAGGTGAAATCTCGTTTGTACAGTGTTTTGCAGGCAAAAACGACAGTTTGAAAGCGGTAGTTACGTGCGATCAGCGAGAAGTGTCTTTTTTTTAGCTTTTATAGCGCACATGCCCAGCGGGTTTTGCGCCCAGACTAGGGAGTGTGTTGAAATCCTGTAATTAGCGGAGTTATTGCTGGCGGCTGACGGAGAATGAACCCTATCATGAACGAGATAAACCCTGTCGCAGCAACTGCCCCCGATCTGGGGGAATATCGGCAATTGCTTCGGACGTGTGTCGAACGCATTTCGCGCAAATATCAGGCCAAGTTTGACGAATCGGATATCGTTCAAGAGACGTTGGTTGACGCTCAGAGGCACCTTGGTGACTATCGAGGCCAATCTGAAGCAGAGCTAACCAGTTGGCTTCGTCGGATGCTTTCCCGCAATATGATCGATGCGGTACGACGCTTACGGTCTCGAAAACGCGATGTGGCAAACGAGCTTCGAATTCAGCGTTCGAAACAATGGTCAGGGCAATTGACTAGCATGCAATTGCAAGCTGGAAATACTTCACCCAGCCTTCGAGTTGTTTGGAACGAGGAACTGCAACAGATGCAGAAAGCAATAGAGGCATTGCCGGAAGCGCAGCGTTTGGCGATCACGTTGCATCATCTCGAAGGGCAGACGCTGGCCCAGGTGGCGACTCAAATGAACCGTTCAACAGCAGCCATCGCTGGCTTGCTTCACCGCGGCCTCAGCTCCCTTCAACATTCTGTGGGCGAATCAACTTGAGCTCTGTGTCAAATACAGCAGACGGCTTGGCGAAGCGATCAGTGCCACTCGAAGAAGCCTTGGAGTCCGCTGTTTTAATGTTGGAGAGTGACGAACCGCTGGATCGGGAAAAGCTGCTGAATCAATACTCGCAGTGGGCAAGTGACCTTCATCGATTCATCGACAACTGGCTGGCCATGGAGCATCAAACCGCTTCGCTGGCTGTGAAAGAATTCTTGGCGTGTGATGAGGCTTCTGAGAACTTGAATGGGAAGATCGTGGGTGACTACGAGCTGTTGGAGCTGATTAGCACGGGTGGCATGGGGGTTGTTTACCGAGCGCGCCAAACAAGCCTGAGCCGAATTGTCGCATTGAAAATGGTGCTGAATACGATTCGCGATAAGACTCGTTTTCGGATTGAGGCGGAAGCTGCCGCCTCATTGCATCATGCCAACATTATCGCGATTCATGAAGTGGGTGAATTTGAGGGCCAGCCGTTCCTCAGCATGCAATACGTCTCGGGTGGAAATCTTCACGAACATTTGAAGACGGGTCCGATGGCTCCTAGGGCGGCTGCTGTTTTGGTAAGGACGATTGCGACGGCTGTTCATTACGCGCATCAGCGAGGGATTTTGCATCGCGATCTCAAACCCGCGAATGTACTCCTAGATAAAGAACGAGGTCCCTTCGTCACTGATTTTGGACTTGCTAAGCAAATGGGAAACAGCGTCGAGCTAACTCGAAGCGGCGCGATCATCGGGACGCCGGGCTACATGGCACCAGAACAAGCGATGGGGCAGGTAAAATCGATCACGGTCGCGGCGGATGTTTATGGTCTGGGGGCGATACTCTACGCCACTTTAACCGGCGAGGCGCCTTTCAAGAGCGACAGCGATCTGGTCACCCTACGAAAGGTAATCGAAGAAACACCGACAAGTCCGCGCGCCAAGCGTCCAGAGCTCGATCGAAATCTCGATACGATCTGCATGAAGTGCCTCGAGAAAACTCCAGCATCAAGGTATAGTTCTGCGAAAAAACTTGCCGATGACTTGAGTCATTATTTGCGCGGCGAGCCGGTTGAGGCTCGACCGATTGGAATCATCGAGCGCCGATGGCGATGGTGTAGGCGGAATCCCACTCTAGCCTTCATTTCATTCTTCGCCGGATTGTTGGTGACTGCTATTCTACTGATCTTGGCAGGCGTCGTATGGCGAGAATATGTAGCCAGATTGAACGTAGAGTTCACACGTATTCGCGAAGCCGCGATGACAGAAGCGATCGACACTGCAAGGGCCGACGCGGAAAAGAAGAATCAAGCGGCCCAACAAGCCATCGCGGACCTATACACAACCAACGGCCTATGGGCGGACCGGACGAATTCGTACGGAGAGTCTTTGCTATGGTTTTCCCGAGCCGCTCAGCTCAAGGGCATTGATCAAGCACGCACCCAACATAGTCGATCACGTTGCCTAAGTTGGCTCAGCCAATGTCCAAAGCCGATCGCAGTCTTTCAGTTGGGTGCAACTCTCCCGCAAGCTACATTTCAACGAGACTGGCCGTTATGGCAGCTATCGAATTCCGAACTGATGTTCAAGTCAGATCTAGGTTTTGGCATTTGGAATTTTGAGAGCGAAGAAATCTGGCGACCGACAGGTCAAGAATTTCAGGTCAGCGCCGCAAGTTGGAAGCATGATGGCAGGGAACTGGTTCTTGGAAGCACAGACGGTGAGCTGCGCCTTTTGGATGCCACTACCAAAGCGACTAAGAAGATGATTCTTCTTGACCAAGAAATAACCAGTGCCGCATTTACGACTTCAGGAAAGAAGTTGTGCATCGGTACAGCAAGCAAAGTTATGGTCTTGAACTCCCACAACTTGGCAATAGAGAGCGATTTCCAAGTAACTGCGTCATGTGTTGCCGTGAGATTCTCAAATGATGAAACCAAGATTTACGTCGTGACCGCTGATGGAGCTGTGACCGTTTACAGTCTTGTAGACGGAACACTCCGGTCGATGATGCGGGCCGGTTGTTTCATGGCTCAGCAGAGTTCCTTCGCCCAATCGATGATGCCAGAATTTTCGCAGGATGGCAACAAGCTATTTGTTCGAACTGAACAGCGGAGTGTCCGCATATTCGACACCAACAATGGCAAGCAAATTGGTCAACCGATCCTAACCGGCCATACTGAGTCGGTGGCATTGTCGCCAGGCCAGTCCTACTGTGCGGTTGGAGGTGAAAACTATGCACGCCTTCAGTCGATCCATTGGAAGGAGAATACGCCAACATTCGAACGCCACAATAGTCCGCTGTGCCACAACAATGCAGTCACCACACTAGCCTTTGGCGGAAAGCAGCTCATTTCGACCGGAGGACGCGACCGGCTTGTCCAAATATGGAGTGTCGGAGAGCTGATGTTACCAGGTGTACTACTCAACCAGCCTGCCATCCCGTTAGCTACTTTACCGCATACCCATGATGTCGTCGGTATGTTGTTCCCCAATGGCGGAAGACAACTCGTTACGATACAGCAAGATGGCATCGTTCGAGTTTGGCAACTCCCATCGTTCGAGCCACCCGGCTACATCTCGCGCGGAACAAGGGGAGGCTTCGTTGCCAAGCCAATGGATACAGAGCGTTGGTTGATTGCCGGCGCTACCCATTGGCGTAGCAACGCTATCAACGCTAGTCTTCGACGCTTGAAGGACGGAGTCGTAGTTGCTGAGACGCCATTGCATGGCTTGGACGAGCGCGGACACCTACTTGATGCGGTAGTTACTGCAAAGCAAGATAAACTGATCTCCTTGCACGCCAACCCAAGACGAAGTGGCACAACGATGGAGACTTCAGATGAAACTGCAGGCAGCATTCAAGTCTGGAAACTCCCCAGCGGAGAGCCCAGCGGTTCATGTATCCGGCTTCGAGCGGAGCCAAGATCAATCGTCCTTCATCCAAGTGGCGACAAAGCAGCAGTATTGCTGGTCAATAGGGACATTCTGATTATCGATGTGATCGCCTCTTCCATAATCAAGACTCTATATTCATCGCAAACTGAAATTGATTGGAATACTGGACAATTTCCGCGAAATTTCCGAAACGGACAGCTGCAGTTTTTTGCAGGTGGTGATTTGTTGGTTTCATGGGGGATAGGAAAGGGGTTGGCTGTCTGGGATTGGCAAGTTGACCGGCAGCCATTCTCTACGAATTTCGCCGACGATTGGACTGTGCGTCACCTGGCTCTTTCGCCGACGCAGAGCCATATCGCGGCAGCGATCGATGAAACTAATAGCGTCGTTTTGATTGATGGACGCGATGGACGAGTCCTTCGGGAATTTCTGCACGCATCGCAGGTGGATTCGGTCGAATTCTCACCGTCGGGGAAAGAACTCTTGACCGCTTGCCAAGATGGTAAAGCTCGAATATTTGATTGTCAGTCGATGGATCGCAAGGAGATTGAACTCGCACATGATAAGCGAGTCCTCGACGCTTGCTTTTCGCCAGATGGCCTATGTGTCGCTACGCTCACAAACGAAATGCGAGTTCTTGTGTGGCATATTCAGGATCGACAATGGGCCCTCAAGCCAATGTCCGCACCCTTAGGAACGCAAGAGATTCTCTACGGCCTTGACTCACGGCACATCATCACCATGGGGCTTGGTTCGGACTCGAGAGTTCTCGACCTGACCTCCTTCAACGGTACCCAGGAACTCGACTTGCAGTCCGTTGATATGCTGGGCGAGTTGCTTTCGTCTAGGTCGATTGATGAGAATGGAATCGTAAATCTGACCTCGGAAAAGTGGCTAGAGCGATGGAAAGTCTACAAGAACACCTTTTTGAAATAGCCCGAATTTTAAGACACTTCTCGCTGAACGCCACCACGCACACGCTCGTTCCCAGGCTCCTGCCTGGGAACGCACTGTCTTGGAGGCTCTGCCTCCCGCGTCCTTGGAACCAACCACACTTCGGCAGGCGGAGCCAGCAATGCATTGGGTTCCCAGGCGGAGCCTGGGAACCAGAGGGTGGCGTTCAGCGAGAAGTGTCGATTTTAAAGGGATTTTCCGTGAAGGTATCGCGAATCAACAAACAAGTTTGCTTCCGCAAACCATAACTTCGACTATTTCTGGAATCCTATTTTTTCGTGAAGCCCGACGATGAACCAAGAGAATTTGAGAGCGGTGGTTTCCAGCGATTTCGGATCAACCTTCCGATTCATTGCCGTGCTCATGATATGCCGGTTCGAATATCAGCTCTCAAAGTTGCGAGGGCTTTTGTTGGGGCTGACACGTCAACGTCCATAGGCAAAGTATCGAATCTGCGGATAGCCTGCACTATGGGCCGCCTCAAAGGCAGCATTGAAGCTCGCGAAACTGGGGTAGGTTTCACGAGCGCCGTCGGGATTGATTAACATGACGTGCTGGTCGCCTGCGGGCGAGAGCGTCAAGCCATACATAATAAATGAATGCCCGAATGCGCCGGGGCCGAGTTCGCTCATCGCGCCAATCCACAATAGACCGTGTGTCTTCAGCAACGTGTGCCAATCTCGCGGCGTCATACTCGCTGGCGTTAAGCACTTCATTCCTGCGCCACGTGCCAATTCGTACCACGAACCCTTTTGGATCATTTGATTCGATTCGAACATTACTCGGAATCGCCAGCCGATACCGTCCAGCAAGTCACGCGTATTGTGTTCTTTCCGGTCGCGCCATTCAAACATCATGGTTAGAGCCGCCGCCCAACATAACGACGCGCCTCCCCACCATTCTCGCTGGTTGGTAAGCCGAATCTTTCCGGGGACGCGGTATTCGATGTTCTTTATTGGAGGAATGGGTGGTGGGATGTGTTCCGGTTCAAAAATTTCATCGAACTTGCCAATCGTGTTTTTGCCAGCCTTGCCATCGGGGACCAGCCCGTTATCCCCTTGAAATTTGATCAATGAAGATTTGGTTTCACCTCCATAAACCCCGTCTGGCGCTCCGTAGGATGCGAATGAGTTAGCCATGGGGTACTTCAAATCAAGCAGTGCCTGCTGAATTGCGCGAACACCATCACCAACGGTGCCGCGAGACATTGCGGGTGCGTTGAGTTGGGCGTTCTCGAGCTGCGTAATTCCCTTAAAGCGTAGTGACCGTAATGACATGTTGCACCGAATGCGAGAGAAGAGAGGTGGTTCTATTCAGGACTGATAACTTGGGCGCAAAAAACGCAGGCACGAAGCGCTGCATCGAAGAACTTTCCATGAAATCGCCAGACAATGCGCTCTTATGCTTAGCGTTCGACGCCTATCACACTTGGGGCAACGTCACCCTATCCAGCAAGATGACGCATCCGAAACGCAACTAATGACATTCCGCCCAGCAATGATTCAGATACTTACAGCCACTCAAAGGAGAATGAAGTGTCAACCAGAAAAGCACCGCAGAAGTCCATTGACAACATTAGCTATTTTCTTCAGCACGGAGATCTCTTGAAGAACTTCCGATTCCCCAAAATCAGCGCACCAGCCATCAATGCCTACCGACCAGAGTATTACGCGGAGATTGGATGCAAGATCGCGAGTGGCGCAATCGAAGTCGTGCTGGGCGAGGGGAAAGTTGCAGGTGCCTAGGCCTTCTACAACATCGAAGGTACTCCTCGCCTGACACTCACCAAGGCAACCGAAGCGCTCAACACCCCCGCACATTGGAGTACGATCGCACACGAAGCGACCCATATGATACAAGACATGAAGAAATGGCGGATGAGCCTTTAGAGATGGAAGTCGACGCGCACTTTGCTCAGGCGTTGTTCTTGCACTACAAAGGTGCAGCCGCCACCAGCGAAGACAGGAAGAAATTCATAGAAGCTGCGGAGGCGTTTGCCTCGAACGACAAGCGAAAATTCAAGATCCTGTGCAGCCTTATGTTCCAGGCAGCGAGCGCAAAATACAAGAACATTTATGAAAAACTTGCAATTCCACAGCGATTGAACGGAATTTGATTAGCAGCGATGCCTCGGACAAAACGCCCGGACGTTGTGGAGAACTGGACCATCTCATAAAGCCCAACAGCGACTTAGGTGAAACATTTCAATAAGACGCTGTTGGGTACTTGAACACAACTTACATCATCACAGGCAAATTGCTAAACCAAACCTCACTTCGGACCCAGTGCACCCGCGACGATGTGCTCTACCAGGCGACGGTCGTTGGCGTCCGAAAGCGGTACGCCAGCAGTGAGCTGAACGACGCCAACCTTCGTCATCCCCAAGCGTTCCAGTCTCAGACGAATCAAACCAGACAGCGGTAGTACGGGCTTTCCACAACTGTCCGAACTCTCGCCTTTAATACCATCAATTTCTAACCACCAATCTTGTGCCAAGATATTGCTCCTTTAGTGAGTTACACCGACTAACGTAAGAGAATTTACTGGGACTCTGTTTTCGTACCTTATCACATCTTCCATAATCATAAGCACATCCCGAAATCCGACTTCCAGCATTGTGCTTCGCAAGTAACTTGCCATGTGCTTATAACGTCCGGTCGGTTGCATCTCGTAGCCTGGCGAGCTGGCCTCTTCGGGGCTTTTCTCGACCGTCAGGATCAGGTAAGCGTTTTCCTTCATGCAACTCCGTAAAACGGCCAACACCCGATCGAGTTGCCCAAAATAGATGAGCACATCGGAGCAGACAACCAAGTCAAAGACGGGCCCAAGAACGTTTTCCGCATCGAGCAAATCAAGCGCGATGAGCTCGTCATAACAGGCCCGCCCGCGCGCCAGACTCAACATCTCTGTCGAGATATCGACCCCGACGAGTCTGGCCGCAATAGGTCGCAAGCATGGCCCACACAGCCCGGTCCCGCAGCCGACGTCCAAAATATCGAGCCGTGATGCTCGGTCGGTGATCAAACTTTCGACGGTTTTGCGGACAATTTCCGGACCAGCGTTGCCAAGTTTACGCAGGTTGACGTCGTAAAACGATGCATGCCGACTGTACAGCGACTTGACATATTCTTGCGAAGCCTGAGCCCTCAGGTTGTCCCTTCTGATAGCAGTGGCCATATACTTGACTTCTGCGTTGTCTGGGTCCATTTCATCCGCCTTGACCAGGAACGACTCAGCGAGATCCGGAAACCCAGAGAAGGCCAAAAGGGTCGCGGCGCCTAAGAGGTAATACAACGGTTCATCAACGACAGCTGCGGTTTGCATCAGGTAGTTTACGGCGTCCGTCGGACGCCCACTCTCGATCAACATGAGGGCTAGGCCGGACGAGGCGCTCTGGCAGCAAGGTTCCACCAGCAGTGCCTGCTCATAGGAGGCAATCGCTGCGCTGGTGTGCCCGAGTTCACGCAACGTCTTGCCCAACGAGGCCAGCCACTCGCCGCTCGAAGGACGTTCGTCAATCCAGGCTCGCAGGAACTCGCTAGCCCGTTCGGATTTCCCGCATTGCCGCATCATCTCCGCAGCCAGCAATACTGCATCTTCGCGTCCGTCGGAAGCGTCAACCGCAGCTAGACTCTGGTCCAGCGCTTCGCCAATCTGACCGACGGATCGTAGCGCGAGCGCGTTGATAATCAGCGTTTCCGCGTCAGTGACGATCAGTTCGGCTTTCATAAGTCGTCTCAACACAAAAAAGGACCACGCGTTTCAGCATCCTCAGGGTAAAGCAATAACTCACCCGACAAAGGAATATTGCGACGCCTAGACTGTGGACTGGATAAAGATTGCCTTGCTTCTAATATCAAAGGCGTCCGTCGAGAGCGAGCAATGCGCGCAAACTGAAAAAATTTGCGGAATGACTGAAAATTCAATTGCAGCAGCCTCAATTGCTTACGCTGAGCGCTAGTGCATTGGGGACCTTTGAGGGCGTTAGCATCGTACGGAAAATTAGTGTCGGAACTTTGGGATTGTAATATAGTTCCATTTTGGAAGAAAATCATCGAACTGCGTACGTAGGTTTTCTTTCATTTCTTCCGTTGCATTGCGTTTTGTTTGATATTCACGCCAAATGACGTTAACGGTAGTTCTCAGTCCCATTCGGGTACTGGCTTTTCGCATTAGTTCGACTACTCGATCAATACTGTCGAACAGCATTCCGCAGCAAGCACGTGCAATGTGAGGGAAGAAACGCCGCTCAATTGGATTGTATTTAGAGCAATACGGCGGATAGTGCGCAATGCGAATTTCTTTTCCTATCGAATCACTGAGTTCCTGTAGATCATGCTTGAAAATATACTTGCCTGCCGAATTACTTCCGCCGCCATCACAGGTCAGTAGTATCGAAGTCGCATTGGGATATCGTTGCTTCCCGATGCGA
>JBGSJT010000092.1:0-6353 GCA_041741715.1 Pirellulaceae bacterium
CTTCCAGGAAGCGACTCGCCTCGCAGCAATCACTTCCTGAAAAACCTTTGGTCTCAATTTTCGATTCGCCATTGGGTGCGACAGTGATTTCAATGGTTTTCAACTTTGGCCTCCAACTTGAACGGTAAGCTTGATCGAGCCGTCAGGCAGCGATTGCTCGGTCACCGAGTGACCCTGCTTGCGAGCCTCTAAGACTGATTTTTCCACCGCGTATCGTTGAACAAGTCGATCGAGCTGAATTTGCTCGCCCCAGTGGCCTCCGTAGTTGTCGAATTGGACGGTCCCGGAATCGATGTCGCAGACAACTGGGTAGCGCCAACGCGGCAACTGCACGCAGTAGCCGGTGGCTTCCGCACTGAAGAGTTTGACAGTTTGATGGGCTGGTTCATCGAGACCGAGTCGTCGGCATGATGCTCGCAATGCGACTGGATCACGAATTTCCGTTGTGATTGTGACGACGTGTGAAATTGCTTGTCTCCTTTCCATTAGGTGGGTTGAATGTCGTGATCACCGCGTCGGTTGACTGAGAGTCGACGTATCGGTGGATCGCTGGATCTCTGTGGAGTGGAGCCGACAAGTCGTTTGAGAGTAGGCTTGTCAGCAACGCGGTCGTTCAATAGCAGTTCAGCCATTGCCGCCGTGTCTTCGGTGTGATTGCTACGATGCAAGATTTTCAGGGCGATCAAAAGCGGCACCAAACAGGCGACCAATAACCCAGTGCCTTTGATTGCCTCGGCGATAATCGGCTCGCGATTCCGCGCCGACGCGATTTCACGACGCTCGGTTTCGAGAAGGTCGCGTTGCTCTCCAATGAACGCCCACTCCGCCTGTAAGTCGCGGTGGAGATCAACGATTGCTTCGCGAGCGGCAGCGTCCGATTCCACTAACTCTCTCGTTCCCTCAGCAACTTGACGTTGCAGTTCGGTGTTACGAGCCTCCTGCTCGGCTTGTCTTTCAAGTGTCCGTTCTGCCATTTCGGCGAGTCGCTTGTTTTCGTCGTCGCGACATCCTGCGATGGCGAGAACGACGATGGTCAGCATTAGCACCGTCTTGATCTTCTGCATGTAGCCTCCAGTGTTCGAGGATGCGATTGAGAATGGCCTGAAGCCCCAGACGCAACTTGCGTTCGCGGGTCAAAGCGATCACTGCGACGAGCAGTGACACGCTTAAGGCTATTGATAAAACGTGATCGATTCTCACCTCCTTCCACAAACGGGTGACGGCTAAACAAACGAGGTACACATAGGGTTTTCCTCATTACATATGCCGCGTTTTTGCCGTCAATTTAGCGCGCTGCTTACTATCCAAATCCGACTCATTTTCCTGCTGGCTTGTGGGTGCCCGGGCGTCCGCATGCAATTGCGCCGCGATTCGTTTGGCCACCAACTCGATCAGTCGGCTGATTGATGGATTCTGCTTTTGAAACTGGTTCATTGTTTCCTAGGGTGCAAAAGAAAACCTCCAGGATGGGAGATCCTGGAGGCGTCGAAATCATGTTTAAGTGCTAGCTGCAGCACTACGCGTCAGCGACTGGGAACTTCCGCGTAAAGCCGTCCAAGGGTGTGAAGCAGAACCTCGGATGCGAGATGCGCTGAAAGCAATCAGCGGCCTCTGCGTGCGTGCGTACGGGTTGCCACGGATCGCTAACACCGCGGCGAATCATTTCACGGTGGAGCTTTGCAGCACGCTGTGCGGCGGTTTGAGTGATGCCGAGTTCGACCGCGACCTCGCGTTCCTTCAAGCCTGATTCACGAAGTGCAACGATACGCTCACGAAACTCTTCGCGTTGAGGCGGTTTCATTAAATCGACCATGCAATCAAGTGTCATGCAGTCGAGTTGATTAGGCACCTGAACGCCCTCGATGCTACCCAGGTCCAATTTGAAGACGACGCGGGGCGAAATAGTTCCACCGTCAATCAGCCGGTATGGGAGCACATAAAAATCGCGGACGATGTTCCGCATGACCTCAGCATATTCCCGACTTTCGACGGCAAGTCCAAGGAACTCCTGCTGGGCAAGTTTCCGCAGTTCTTCAGCCGTTGGAATCACGGGAGTGATGGGAACTGCGGCGGCTACTTCAGCGATCTCGTCGTCGAGCTCACACAAACGTTGCTCCGTCGTCATTAAGCGACTCATCAATGCCTGACTCGAAACTACTGTTGCGATTGCCTCAGTCAGCCTGTCGATCTCAGTAAGGACCTTGTACCGCTCAGTGTTAAGACGTTGAAGTTCGTGATTCTGAAGCCCAGCCATCGCTTCCGACTCTGCCCGGACCTGCCGAACCAACTCCGAATCAAACTCGGGCAACGTTTCGATTTGGCGACAGATTTCATTCGACACGCCACTTGCAAGATCGGCGAGATCAACGGTCATGGCGTTCCAGCAATGATAACTTCTTGCGCCATCGCACATCATGCGGTCTTTCCTGCCGTGTCCGCCAAGCACAAACTTGCGACCGCAGATCCCGCACCGAACGTGCTGGCTCGGCCAACGGGAATCGTTACGAGTTCCCGCCGGTCGACCATTTTTGGCAAGCTCACGCCCTTTGGCGAACCTTTCGTTTGACTTTTGCACCATGCGAACCACGCGGTCGTAACGCTCAGGCTTGATGAAGGCCAAGTGAGGTGCTTCTCGGGTCAGAAGCATGTCTTCCGGAGCGGCGACGCACTTGCGGCGACCAGTCTTGTTCACCCGTTTGGCGATCTTTTTGTTGCGAGTCCTCAATCCCTTCAGTAGCGGGTTGTACGTGGTCAAACGCACGAGCGTCCCATCCCAGCTAGCCTTTTTAGAAGCTGGACCGGTATCGAAACCGATTGCGTTGAGCCAATCGGCGATCATCCGAAAAGTCTGCCCACGCTCTAAACGATCGAACCACTCGTCGTAAACCGCTTCCGCAGTTGGATCCTTGTAACATTCTGCCTCGCTGGCACCAGGGTGAGGCTTAATCTGCCCCGCCAGCAATTGAGTGACCATGCCGCCGTTAGCGAAACGATTTCTCTGACTCCGACGAATCCTCTGAGAGGTATCCCGGTTGTAACTTTCGTGTCGCATGGTTGCGAAGAAAGCGTTCTGCCGCCATCCGGTCTCGTCCAACGTGTCGACGCGGTCGTTGATCGCAATAACCCGGGTGGCCGAGTCCTCAGCTGCTTCGCAAAGGATCATGACCTGAATACGGCGAGCAATCCGCCCGAGATCTTCGCAGATCACGAAGTCGTATTGTCCGGCATCAATCTTTTGGGAAAGCTCAATGAACTCAGCCCGTTCCAAGATTTCGCCACTACCTTGGGTAGCCATGACCTCTAACTCGTAGCGACCATCGAAATAGTCTGGCAGTTGTTCGAGATAAAGGGCCTCTTGGTCTTCCAGACTCATTTCATCCTGCGTCTCCTTGCTAATCCGACAAACCGCGATGCCGCGATAAGTCGTTCCGTTTTTCGGCGGCGGGACTTCAACATGTCCATATCGCATAACGTCACTCCATTGTGAAGTGACTCGACTTCAAGCCATGGCACACTGTGCCAAAGACCCTGCCTACGGGTGAGAACACGTGACAACAGCTGACAACAAACGAATCTTCGCAAGTTGTTGACACGGAACAGCTTGCAGCCAGAAGTGCTTTCTCAGCAACAACTTACGGCAAGCGTTTCGCAGAGTCCCGTGTCCTCCGCTTTTCTAAAAACATCGCCTGAAACATTGGGTTTTAGGCGGTGTTTTTTATTGGCCCAGTCAACTGGGCCAAAACTGGGACAAAATCGTGTGTCTCATCGGTCCGGTTTGAACCACTTGGTTATCGGATTGGCGTCACTCCTCGTCCAAATGTCGCTCATCGTCGGTGGCGGAACACCCGTCACTTCCTACGAGCAGGTTTAGTTGATCCATCTTGCGACGAGACTCCTCGTCGTTGAGGTGGTAGTAGTGCCGCACCATCTCGCTATCCGCGTGGCCAAGCCAGTTCATGGTGATCCGTTCAGGGATCCCGGTATTGGCACACACGCTGCAAAAGTAATGTCTGAAGCTGTGAAGCCGGCCATCCACAAAGCTTCGTTCGTTCTCGAATTGTTTTGGAAAACGCTTTGTGAGCGGAGTGATGACCTCGCGGACAAGCGTGTTGCGAACGGTGTCGGCTTTCAGCCGACCGCCACGTGGTCCGTGAAAGACGTATTGGTCGATCCTGGGGAGTGATTCAAGAACAGCAAGCAACTCGCCACGAAAGGGCAAGTGTCGAGACTGACAGATCTTGTTGGAACGATGATCATCGCTTTGATTGGCAAATCCGCTTTCGTCTGCCACCGTCAGCATCTGCCGATCGAACCGGATGTCCGACCACTTCAAATTGTAGAGTTCCGTGATTCGTGTTCCGGTGCAGGCCAACCCGACAATCGTGTTCTGAAGCCAGCAAAGATCTGGCGACCGCTTGCAAAGTTCAAGCATGGCTTTCACCTCGTCGGACGTGTAGCAGTAAGCCCGTTCGCAATCCGCTTTCTTCATCGGCAACTTGATGAGATCTGCGGAAAGATGCCCCTCTTCAATCAGCCACTTGACCGCTGTCTACAGCAACGTGATCTCGCCGAGAATCGTTTTGCGGCCATAGCCTTTCTCTTCGAGATGTTTCGCGTATGCGATCAGTACAGCCGTCTTCACACTTCGCCAATCTTCGATTTGCATGTCAGCGGCGAACACTTCAAACTTGTCCAGAATCGCTCGATACCGGGACCATCCGGTTGCACGTATTCAAGACGTCCGCGTTTGATCATCCGCCGCACCTTTGACATGGATGCGGGCACCGTGGCAACAAAATCCTTCAAAGGAAGGAATCGGCGCGGTTGTTCAGATTGGCAATCCATCGTTTTTCTCAAAGCAAGGTCGAGTGACACTGCTATGAAATACGAGTCGCCTACAATGATCGAGGGAAAAGGTGCGCGCACCTTTTCCCTTTGTGTGTTCGATCGTCTTGGTTGCCAGTTCTGGCTATTGCCACTTACTCAGTACTATGCCGAGAGTGTCGGCCAGCTTTGGAATCTCTTTCCGAATTGTTTCAACGTTTTCACCAAGAAAATCCGCGAACGCCTGATAGAGATGTACCTTCTTACCAGCGACTTCGTCGGCGTAGCGATTTTGAATGACCCGCCAATAATGTTGGAGGCGAAATTGCCTTGCAAGGGACGTAAGTCGCGGCGACTTTTTGGATGACGGTGCAATGAGACTCATCCATTCGTCTAAGTGTTCTGAACCCCGATTCGGCTGTGTCGCGCGGATTCGATCGAGCACGTCCCCTCGACCTTTGACCGGATAAGTGTCCGGGATGAATGGCGCAGAACCGCCGTCTCGAGAGTTCTCGTTGTATGGGCTGCAGGCGACGGAATGGGGCTCCAGCGGAATAGGCAGATCCAGAGTAGCAAAACCATTGTCAGTTGGCGCCCAAACAGTACCAGTGATTTGCGCCTCAAACGGTACCAGTCGTCCCCTTGGTTCATGATCTGATTGGAATGGGAGTTTTGTTTCAAAACTCCTTCTCAATCACGCTCATGGCATATCGACTGGCAATGGATAAGTCTCACTCTATCAACCACTTACGCTCGCTGGGTTACTCGGAGCGGCGGATCGCGAATACCCTCGGTGTGTCCCGAGGTGCTGTTCGCAGGCATCTGGCCGTTTTGGCGCCAAACAGTACCACCGCTTTGGTGTCCGAGGAACAGGCCGCAGGCGACTTTGGCGCCTTAAACGGTACCACTCCCATCGGTTCCTCTGAGGCCAAACCGCAGCCCAGATCGGGCAGTTCGTGCGAGCCGTTTCGCGACATCATTCTTGCCAAACTTGACCAGGGACTTTCGGCTAAGCGCATCCATCAAGACCTCGTCATCGATCATGAATTCGCTCACAAGCCTTGGGCCGTCTATCGATTCGTCAAGGCGCTCGGCGTCGTCAACGTGTTGCCATATAGGCGACTGGAGACCCTTCCGGGAGTGGAGCTCCAAGTCGATTTCGGCACCGGAGCGAAGATTCGATTACCCGATGGACGCTATCGCAAAACGCACGTCTTCCGCGCCGTCTTGAGCCATTCACGAAAGGGCTACAGCGAAGCAGTCTATCGTCAAACCACCGAGAGCTTCATCACGGTCCTGGAAAACGCTTTCTGGTCGCTCGGTGGTGTCCCAGAGCGAGTCGTCTTCGACAACGCCAAATGCGCCGTCAAGCAAGCCGATTGGTATGACCCCGAACTGCATCCCAAGATTATCGACTTATGCAAGCACTATGGCTTCGCCTTCATTCCCACTCGACCGCGAACGCCTCGACACAAAGGCAAAGTCGAACGCGGTGTCGATTATGTGCAAGAGAATGCGCTGCGCGGTCA
>JBGSJT010000093.1:0-27577 GCA_041741715.1 Pirellulaceae bacterium
ATCGTCCCAAGAACCCTGGCATCAAACCACTTGGAGATCCAACTATACGCAAGCTTACGCCCGAAGAGAAAAAGAAACTTCGATCCCACGAGCTAAAAAATGCTGCTTAAAAATGCTTCACAGCGTTGGCCAACGGCCCGGTAGATTCCCATCGATTTCAACCCTGATACGTGCCGTCGATAACCACATGCATGAATCGGCCGGGCCTTCAGCCCTATTCACATTCCGAAATGCTACGTCCCCCAGGCCTGCAGCCTGGGCTAGAAAATCGGCCGGGCTTTCAGCCCTAAATCCACGGTCCTCACACGCTCTCATCACTCCTTCACTCCTTCACTCCTTCACTCCTTCACTCCTTCACTCCACGACTCCTTCATTCCACAACTCCTTCACTCCACAACTCCTTCACTCCTTCACTCCTTCACTCCTTCACTCCTTCACTTCAACTCCACGCCGAACCGCAATGATCGATCTATCAGGACGAACAGCTTTGGTAACTGGTGCCTCGCGAGGGATTGGTCGGGCGACGGCACTTCGACTGGCTGAGGCGGGAGCGGATGTCATTATCAACTATGTTACCAGCTCGGCGGCTGCAAAGGAGGTAGCAGAACAAGCAGCGAGACTAGGAGTTCGCGCGGCAACGATCAAGGCGGATGTCAGCGAAGCGGAAGACATCGTGAGTATGTTTGAGTTTATTGCGCGCGAATTTGGTAAACTCGATATTTTGGTTAGCAATGCGGCCTCGGGTGGATTTCGGAGTTTGCTCGAAGCCACTCCCAAGCACTTTGAAGCGACGATGAACACCAACGTTCGCGCGTTGCTGCTGCTGGCCCAAGCTGCTGTGCCTTTGATGCAACACGAGGGGCCGCGGAAGAAGATCATCGCTCTTTCCAGTCACGGTTCGCATCGCGCGCTCCCCGCCTATGGTTTGATCGGAGCCTCGAAAGCAGCGCTGGAGAGCTTGGTGCGTCACTTGGCGCTAGAATTGGGCAATCGACAGATCAATGTCAATATTTTGCTGGCTGGACTAGTGGAAACAGACTCGACCAAGGGGTTTCCGGGGAGTGAGTTGGCTTTTGAAACAGTGTCAGCGCGGCGGGTGGTGAATGGACTCCCTCTTTCCCCTGAGGCTGTGGCGGATAGTATTCTCTATTTGGCCAGTCCACTGAGCGATTTGGTACAAGGCCAAACCTTAGTGGTCGATGGCGGAGAGACGCTTCATGGCTAGCTCTCAGGCAATCGGACCTTCCAAATTGCCCGGCTTCCCTCGTGACGATCCAACGATGACTTTTCCCTTGCGTCTGTCCCCATTCGAGAAATTTATATTGTGGGATGAACGTCAGCGTCAGCCAATGACCAGCTTCATTGAACTGCACTTTGCGTCGCCACTAGACTCGCGAAAGTTGTTAGCTGCATTGACCGTGGCCGTGCATCGCAATCCGTTGTTGGCCAGTCGCGTGGTTGAGCGCGAGGGAGAACTGTGGTGGGACTACGACCCACTTTATCAGCCGGATTTACTCAGCTCGTCCACCAACCCTCCGCTGCGACAGGGGTGGCCCGTACCGATTGATTTGCGTGGCGAGTGTGGTGGGAGGTATTGGTATGGGGCTTGTGATACGGGTTGGCGATTGACGATCCAACTGCATCACGCTTGTTGCGATGGGGTAGGAATGCGGCGGGTAATGATCGACGCGTTGTCGGGCTATGCGCAATCGATGGAAGCGTTGTTAATCAATTCTCCTGAGAGTGACGCTGTGGGACTCGATTCCGGTCAGGTGGAATCGCATGAGTTGGAGGAGGAAACATTAACGGAGGAAATTCCATTTGGCATCGCGGAAGACAAATCATTGCGATGGGAAAAGCTGTCGGTGGAGTCGTTGCGTGAGCGGTTTGATTTCAGTGGTGCTTACAGTGGTCCTGCCAAACGCCCATTGACGGCCTGGCAGCGAATCAAGAACACGCACTACTTTCATTTTCGCTTACCCGTCGCCTTGCGAGGCTCGGCCCAGGAACAAGATTCCATCGTGGCTGTCGACGAGCAGGAGCCGTTGCGGCATGCGAAACTGAGTCGCGAAGTATCACAGCAAATTTTGGAGCGTGCGCGTCAATCGCAGGTAGCGATCAACGACTTGGCGCTGACACTGTTGTTTCAAACTTGCACTCGTTGGAATCGCGTTTTGGGGGACAACAACTCCAGATCCCATATTCGATTATTGATGCCCTACGATTTGCGGAGCCGTCTCGATTTGCGAATGCCGGCAACCAATCGCCTCAGCTTTTCGTTCTTGGGACGTAGCGCTGGTCAGTGCGACGATTTCGCGAAGCTATTGGCTGGCGTACAAGCGGAAGTGCAAGCGATCAAGGAGAGTCGCTTGCCACTCGATTTCCTGGATGCCTTGCGTTTTGCAGCGACGCGACCGCGAGCGATGAAGTGGGTCATCAATCGCAGCCGCCGCATGGCGACAGTGGTCTTGACTTACACCGGTGACATCATGCGCGGCATGCAACGCCATTTCCCCGAGCAAAATGGTGTGCGCATCGTGGGAGACACACAAATCACCAACGTTTATGCCGCTCCGCCGATTCGCGAGAACACCAATATCTCGCTAGGTCTGTGTATCAATTGGGGGCAACTCTGTTTTTCCGCAGCCTGGAACCGGGCCGCCATGACCCCCAACGAATGCGAGCAGTTTCTAGCTCAGTACGTCGCCGCGTGGAATGATTGGTTGCAGTCCCCGGACTAACGCTATAGTCGCTGATCGCTCCGCCGGTCAGTCGCTCATCACCACCACGAACACGCTCGTTCCCAGGCTCCTGCCTGGGAACGCACTGTCTTGGAGGCTCCGCCTCCCGCGTCCGGCAGGCGGAGCCTGCAATGCATTGGGTTCCCAGGCAGAGCCTGGGAACCAAAGGATGGCTGTGAAGAGTAGAACAATTGTCCCCAATTGTTCAGGGTTTTGACGGGGTTAAGTAATCAGAAGCGGTGAACCATTGAGACAATGCTTCTACTCTGTCTCAATTCCCAGGTTTACCGTGAACGGTTACCATAAATAGCACTGATAAATAGCACTGATCGGCGGAGCGATCAGCGACTTTCAGCCTGCGTGGGCGCGAGTTAATACTGGTTGCGGCAGTTCCTTATTCTTGGATTGACAGGCTAGGTAAACCATCTGGCATTCGCGGAAGTCCCACATCAAAATGCTCGCATCGTCAAACGTCGCCAACAATTTTCCGTCGATCACTTGCACTTGGCGCACTTTCGCTTGGTAGTCCTCGGACATCAACTCAAAGTCGACTTGGGGAGCGCTAAGTTTGGTCAACAGCACCTCGCCAAACGACGTGCCCCTGACTAGCCAATCTCCCGACGGATCGAAGGCTAAGCAAGATATGGAGGGTCCCTGCGTCTCTTGGCCGACTAGCCCCTGGTGGATCGCGGAGCCATCGCTCAACACCTTCCACAGTTCCGTGATGGAGCTTTCGATGCTGGCATCTTGTCCCGTGGCCAGAAGACCGAAGGCTTGTGCGGCAGAACTATGTGTGGCTAGCGAACGCACCACACGCCCTGCTTCGCCAAACAAATCTTGGTCGATGCTCGAAACGGGATAAAAAACTTCGATTTGCGCGTCTTGGTTGGGACTGCCAACGGCGGGAAACGGAATCACCGCCAACCCACCAGGATATTTCTGAGATTTGCCACCCACCACGGCAAAACAGAGTTCATTGATCTGTAGGCAAGTAACGCAGTTGGGTTCGATATCGGTCACTAGTTGGGAATCGATGAATGCCGTCGGTTGTTGGGCAGGATCTCCCATGAGCGACAGTGTGGCCGTCCCAGCTTTTTCAAATTCTTCCATCCTGATCCCCCGACTCCCTTGGCTGTCGATAGCAATCAGCGGATAAGCCATGGCCGGGTAGGGGGTCTCCAATTTATCACTACTGCGAATTCGAAGAACAGTGGGAGGTCGCGTACCATTCCCGTCACTGGCCGCCAGCCCCACTTTGCCCAAGGGACTAGTCGCTACCTGCAGCACACCACTGGCGATCTGTTCCTTTTGCAGAGGAGCTAGTTGGATACGCCACAATGTCGAACTGGAATCTCGGACCAAAACGTGGCTATCGTCCAGCCAATGAACGGAAGCAATGGGGGAAGCGAGGTCCAAATCGTAAGGAGTATCCTCAGCCCCACTTCCCAGTTCGAGCAACGATCTTCCGTCCGGCCCCACAACGATTACTCGCGCGCCGCGCGGATGGACATCGACCAATTGACTGATAAGGCGCAAGTCGACGCTGGAGTAGATTTTACTAGTCGTATTATCGGGCACGCCCAACCACCGTGGGTCGGGGACTGCTAGCGGAAGACCAGCCTCGATCGCCAAGTTGTATTTTTCAGCGGCTTCCGTCACGCTGGCTGAGGAACCTTCGCCACTGGCGAGAGTACTTATGGCCTCGGCAAACAATTCAGCAGCCGACTTGACGGCGGGCGGCTCGGGAGTGATGACCTCCGTTGGCTGCCATACGAGCCAACTCAAGAAGGCAGCGGTGCTCAGCCCAAGTGCAGCAATCGCAGGTGCCAGCCAGTGAGAGCGCTTCGACTGAGTTTGCGTCGCCAACACCGCCCCCCGCAACGCTTCGATCAGCTCGACGTTCGAGCCGAACCTCTTTTCAGGCTGGATCGAGCAAGCGCGGCGAACGACCCGTTGCTCGGCTGGCAGCATCCCCTCCAAATCAAGCTGTCCCTTGCGGCGGTCCTCAATAACTTGCGTGATCGATTCGTCGGCAAACGGAAGACGTCCGAGACGCAATTCGGCGTAGCTGATCGCCAGTGAAAACTGATCCGAATGTTGGTTGATCTGGCCCGCCATGCACTCAGGTGCCATGTAGGCTAGGCTACCGCCGAGCGACGTGCCACGCGTGTCGGCGGCCACTCCCAGAGTGCGGGCTACCCCAAAGTCGCACAGCATCACACTGCCACCCAGCAAAACCAAGTTCTCAGGTTTGACATCCCCATGCTGAACGGCCACAATCTCACCCGCATACTCGTGGCATTGCGCGTTGAGATAATCTAGGGCGCGCGCAGCGTCCAGCATGTAAACCAACAGCTCTTCGACGGGGATGTCCTTGCCCGCTTTCTGTCGCTGGTGGAGCAGTTCCAACAGGTTCCCCTCTGCCAAGGGCATCGCAATGACCAGCGTCTTAGGGTTTTCCGCTTCGGATATTTCTGGCAGCGAAACCAATGTCTGGCGCCGCGTATCCTCCATGAACGGATGCGAGGGAGTGAATTGGTCATCGGGGATGATCTGTTGCTGTTCGTCGAGTAGCCACATGGCGTTGATCGGCATCAGATTGGCATGGCGAATCTGTTTCAAGCGCTGAATGGCGCGCAGTTCTTTACGCCCTTGTCGTTCGCGCAGATTCAAGAATTTCAGCGCGCACTTTGTCCCCCCTGGAGAAGTCGATTGCCACACCTCGCCAAAATTCCCTTTGCCAACAAACTTCTCCAGCTTGTAGCCCGGTACTGGTGATTGGCTCGCTTGCCACATAATAGTCGTTCACGCTGGGCGCACAGTGAAATGAGAAAAGTGTCGATACTGGTATTGTAGGGTATGGATCGGCAAACCGAAACTCGTTACTCATTCCGGTAATATTAGTGCTTTGTGACAGCTAAATTTTAGTGTAGTGGACGACATGCAAATCGCCTTCAGGCTGTACTCCGCCGAGTTTCGGCATCTGGATGACGAACCTGGGCAGTTCGTAGCAACTGGAAAGACTTTGCCGCTTGGCGGGTTTACACCGTTACCAACGGATTTTCGCGAGAACTGACCGCGCAACGCCAGAAGTCTGGTGTTTTCGGGAAATACTTAGAGCACTGGAGTTCGATAATACAGAATAGCTTGTGTGTGGGACTTACACTGCGGAGACTCGAGCGAAGCGATTTACCAGGATGGTGTGCTAGGCGATTCCAGGAAGGAATTCATAACATGGGCGGCGGACGTAAACTTTTCACCCTCACTTTGTTGGCCTGCTTGGGGACTTATGTCCCAGTCGGTCGGGCTCAATCCACCAACGACTCGACAGCCGTGACGGCTGTTTCTGGAATTCGCTGCGGCTGCGGTCGCTGGACCTGCCCGGCCTGTCAGCAGCAGCAACTGTGCGAGCCGAACGTCGGCTGGCAAGTACTTCCAGGGCATTCGGCTCCAAACTATTCCCCGGACATGTCGAGCTCGCCTGCTCCGAGTATGCCAGGCATGGGTAGCTCGGTGCAACCATACGGCACCCCGTCAGAAAACAACTATGGTACTGGCGACAATTTCGCCGCTCCAGCACCGATGTCCCCGTCCCCCGGCAGTCCCCCTTCGAACAACTTTAATTTTTCGGACAGCGGAACTTCATCGGCACCGGCCCCCGCGCCAAGTGGTCCAAACGCAGCGAGCCTGTTTGCTAGTAATTTGGGAGCGGGTGGAGGAGGTGGCTTCGGCTCCTCGCTGAGCGGTGCCACAACTCCCGAGATGATGGGAGATTTCTTTGGATTGGGGGGAGTACCATCGGTGTTTGACCGCGGTTCGAACACCTACTCCAATTGCATACCCAGCGCTGCCTATAGTTTGGGCCGAATGAAGTTGGCAGAGAACAACTCCCCGATTCCTCGCGACCGAGTATTTTTCAACTACAGCCTGTTTACCGGCGTGCCGTTATCTAAAACCCCGGTTACGGTAAACCGTTTTACTCCAGGATTCGAAAAGACGTTTCTGGATGGCCTAGCGTCCTTCGAGCTGCGGACACCGATGGGGGTCAGCATCGACAACGATGTCTTTGCCGATGGAATGAACAGCAATAGTGAGTATCAGTTCGGCAATCTGTTTTTGGCGTTGAAAGGAGTTCTTCTGCAACGCAACAATTGGTTGTTAACTGGCGGCACATCGGTGCTCTTGCCGACCGCTGCGGACACCCATGTCCTCGACCCGATCACTGGCGACGAGTTTCTGCGTATCGATAACCAGTCAACGCACATCATGCCCTTTATTGGTGGGGCATACATTCCCACCAATCGACTGTTCGCTCAGTGGATGGTGCAATGCGACATCGATGTCAACGGAAACCCCGTGCAGACCGTCGATGCCAATAACATCAATACGATTGGCACTTTGCAGGACTTCACCTTGCTATACACCGATGTGAGCGTTGGCTACTGGTTGTACAAAGCGGGTTTCGGTGAGCGGCGAGCTATCACCGGTATCGCCCCCATAGCCGAGTTGCACTACAACCGCTCTTTGACCCAAGCCGATGTGGTCTCAGACGCCAACAACGTTGTCTCGGGAATCCTGCCTGCTTTTGATAACGTCAACGTCCAAGTAGGGCTAATTTTCAATCTCCGCAACAACACGCGACTCGGACTAGGTTACGCCACGCCACTGGGCAATCAGTTCGACCGAGTATTCGACAACGAATTCCGCGTGACGCTAAACCGCTACTTCTAAAGAAATGCTATCTCCACCTCGGCACTTGAATCCAAGGTGTAGCAGTCCAAGCCTCATCGGGAACAGCAGGGAGTGGAGTGGCCAAAAACTCGATTTTGTTGAGCAGTGTCGCGTCCGTGAAAAAATACTCATGGATGACCTTAGTCTCGTAAACCTGGTGCTCGGCAGATCTGTCGGGAGCGGGGAGTACTCGCCAATGGACCAGTTGTGCTTCGGGTTGGCGTGTCTCGGTGACGATCACTCGCAAACCACCCGCCGTCCGTTCGGTGTCGGCGGAGGCATTTATGCCGGGGGCAATTTCGACAGGTTGCTCCTTGAGACGCGCCAACGGTAATGATACCGCCGGATTAACTCCAGTCTTATTTGCAATCCACAAACGGCATTCGAGCCGATCTTGCTGCATTTCAGGAGCATTCTTCATCACGACTCGCAAAACAGGCGAGCGGTGGTGGTTCTCCCACAACGCATCCGACGTCCAGGCGACGCGTTGTCCTTGGTCATTCTGTCCGGGGGTCGTACGCTGCAGTTCCAGCAAAAATTGATCGGGACGCAACGATTGCAAGTTTGAATTTAGCGACTGCAGGCAGATCCGAACTTGCGGTATTGAGTCAGGGACGCCGGTCAGCATCATCGCCTCGTACTTCTGGCCGTCCCGCATAAACGCTCCCAGCAGTGGATGTTGGTCCCCTTCAGCATATGGCAGAAAGGTCAGCCCGCCAGCCGATCGATACTGCATCTCGATTGTTTCTCCCCCCAACAACGCGACTGCTTTGCGCTCGGCCGTATCATCGATTTGCACCTCAAACTGACCGGCAAGTTGATCGGCTGCAATGCGCTGTTCATCTGAGAAGCGCACGCGCGTTCCAATGGATCGCTGCGTCTTTAGATTCTTGGTTGAAAAAGTATTGCGGGCAATCGAATTGCGAAGCTGATCGGCTAAGTTCACCACGCCAGCTTCGTAAACTTTCCCCCCCGTCGCGCTGGCCATCGTCGTCAATTTCGTTAACCCTCCTTCGTCGCCATCGAATTTGAAAGCGACAAAATCCAAACTGACTCGGCCCGCCGCCCGTTTTATGGGATCTTGTTCGGTGTGAATGTACTGAGACGGAACCTGCCACAAACCACGGTTGTTGACATTAGCGCTCAGTCCCCCACGCAATGGAAGTATTTTGTCATTCCCATCGGTGATCACCACCACCCGTTGATCTCCCGCAAAACCATCATGGCGGTTGAGCAACAGATCTATCGCTCGAATAATCGATTCGTACAGCGGAGTTCGACCATGGTGCTCTAGATTAGCCAGGGTCGATTGTAGTTTACTCAGAATCTGTGGCGTGGGCGTCGCTAAGTCTTGAATCGTCTCGACGTCGTTATAGGGACGGTTCCGAGGACCGGGCCAGGAAGAATTCCCGTCGGGAAGTCCCAAGCCACCATATTCCGCCGTGTGCCCAAACAGCACCACAGCGATTTCAGTTTGACCAGCGTTTGACTTGCTCAGCCCACGAATCACTTCGAGCAGCGTATGTTTGGCAGCTTGCATTCCAGCGGCCTTCATCGATCCCGAACAATCGAGCACGAACACGATGCGAGCTGGCTTCGGTTCCGCCTCAACTCGGATTGTTGTCTGACCAGGTTCTTCAGTTTGCCAAGCCAAAATAACTGGTGGCTTCCGCTGATAGATCGGAATCGCCGCGCTGGCCACGTGCCCTCGAAACCAAGCGGTCAAGTCATGATTCCCCTCGGGCAAATTACTGGTCGACAGCGAAAAAATCGCCGGAGTGGAAGCAGAACGTCCCGTCTGGTATTGTGTCTGAAAACGCCGATTCTCAAGCGGCTGAGGCTGGGACGAATTACCGTTCAATGCCAATCGGACCCAGGCCAGTCCGGTAGGAAAATCGTCCAGCGACAAATCTGCCTGCCACTTGTTCTCCGGTGGCTCAGCCGCAGTGACATTTTGCCAAACCACTTCCCAACTCTTGGCCCGCGCGGTAGCCTCCAACTGTCTTTGCTCAAATAACTTAACCGGTCCTCGCGCAGGGGGACTGAGTACAGAAGACTTCCAATCTTCGGCACTAGCCAACATGAATAGCGAATCGGTTGACTGCGGGAGAGCAGGTGTTCGCCAAAAATCTGCCAAGGCGCGGCGGCCTTGCCACAGCGCAAATTGTTCGGAACAAACTTCCTGCGTCAGTCGAATTGGGAGCGGGAGCACATTTAGTCGCTGGCTGGGAATCAGTTGCGAGATCAAATGCGATTGATATTCGCTAGCCATCAGTTTCTCTTCGTCTTCGGCAATGCTGGCTTCATCTTGGCTACTCATCGCTTCCACACTCGCTTGGCAGTTTTCCGCCAATTGAGCTGGAAGCTTATTCCACACACTCCGCAGTTCGCCCCCTAACGCGGCCCACTTCGCTCGTGGCTCGAGGGCCGTGGCTTGCGCGGTGGCGAGTGGACGACCGGTGGCCGTTTCGGTAAAAAACAGAGGAACATACCCAGGCGTCAACTCCGTAGGCAGATCTCCCAGTCTCCACACCGGCTCGTTTTCATTTCCCGCCGCTTGGGCTACTTCGCAATATGTCTGCAACTGTTCATCGCCATAGACAGCCGTCAAGTCGCTATAGCGTCTATCCAAGTCGTGATGCAACTTCGCTCGTTCGGTGATGGCGGGTCCCCGAAAAACATTGGGCCTCAATCCTAGACTGAACGATACATCCCCCAGGGCTTTTCGTTGCCCTTTGGCACTGAGCCGAATCAATTCGTCCATGGACCGCGAATAGGCGGTGATGAGTTGATCGAACTCTCCGTCGATCCCCGCCAACTCCTCCAGCTCAGGAATTTTGCCAGAGGTCAATTGAGTCTGCAGCGACTGCAAGTGCTGACCGAGCTGTCCCGATAACCCCCACACCATTGTGGGTGATACCAGTGTTTGCATACGACCGACGGGAGAAGAAATCCACTGTGCGAAGGTCGGCAATTCAAAAGCCAATTCATCGCGCAGTTTCCAGCTCCGCTCCAGCCGCTGGCGAATGTCCAGGACCAACTTCGCCTCGGCTTGCAGGACGATCAATTCATTGGCGCAGTCCAAGGCATCGCTCTGGGTTTCGCAGCCATGAATATGATCTCTGACAACCTGTAGATTGCTCGTCAACCGCACCGACTCGCGCTGCAGCGTCTGCGTACCACGCGGATCAACACAGGCCAGCGCCAACTCACAGGCCTCGGCCGTTGAGAGATACTGACTCCAAAGCTGCCCCAAGCGGTTTTGCGCGGCCAAGTTCCAGGTACTGGTCAGTTGCAAGTGCGCAGCGATCGTTCGCAAAAGTGCCTCCTCGCGTGTCACACTACGACGGTCCACGATCGGCCCCAGCCACTCCACCACGCGCTGAGTTACTTGCGAATTGACGACCTGCGGATTGGCTGACAGCCAAGTGGTTAGAAAACTGATCGCGAGATGCCGATCCGGTAACTCGGGACGCTCCGGTGGTGGCTGGTCGCCAGCCCCGCTAGGGTCAAAGCTCAACCACTGCACAATTTTTTCACCGGGCGTAGGAGCTTCCTCCGCCGGCGGTTCAGCCGGTTTAGCCGCAGCAGTTTGATTTGTAGCAGAGGGACCACCGGCCGCTGCAGCCCCCTCGGTGACTCCCTCGGTGACTCCCTCAGGGGCAGGCGTGGGTTGCTGCTTGGGCGCGGTACCAACGACGGGTCCCAATCCAGCCGCTTGCAACTCCGCCTCAGCGTCGATCCCATGCACGCGATTTAGGAACGCCAACGATCCACCGCAGATGGAACCTGGCCAGCGATTTTGAACCGAAGTGTCGATCGTTCTAAACGCTTCCCTCAACTCGGATTCGAATTGCGATTGGTAGCTCGCACCACCCCAGAGCAATTGCTCGGCGCGCGCTAAGCGAGCGATGGCCGTGGCCCGCTGCCAGGCAGCATGGCTGGGTGCTTTGACACTCCAATCCTCAAAGGCTTTCCAAGCTTCGGCAAGTTTCCCAATCCGCGAGTTGCTCGCATAGGCCGACGCTGGCGAAGTCGAATAACTGGAGCAGTGACACAGTTCGAAGTCACCGTCCTGATTTTCTCCGCACCATACCAAATTCGGATTTTGTGCGCGACCACGGTTCTCACGAACATAGCCGTTTACAGCGAGCGCCACAAACCTGGCAAGCTCTTGAACCGTCAGTCGACGGTTTGCGTTCCCGGCCAACGTATCCGCTTGCCCCTGCAGTCCACTGACGACCATCACTCCAAAAACGGTTCCGCCCATCTCGGGAGCCGTCCACGCGCATTGGTCTTCCGCACACGGCAACAGGACTGCAAAGTTGGCAAAGTTCAATTTCTGGATGCTTTCACGCGCCTCCTCAATAAAGCCGGTCGCCAGCAAGCCACAACGTATGTCGGGTGGTTGCTTGCCAGTGTCCAACACCACCAGCACCCGCACATCACCGTTCGTTACATGCTGATGCTCTCCGATCGCCGTCAGCACTTTGTTTACGGGGACCCAAGTTCGATCGTCGAGTGGGTCAGCATCGGCGAACAACAAACAAGGTTCGTTCGCTCCATTCAACACGCCGTGCGCCGAAAGATGGACGATGAGCGTACCGTAGCCCCACAGCGCAGGGATGAGACTCCCCCCTGGTCCGCCAGGTGTCGTCTTTTCCAGTTCTAGCTCGATCAACTGTTCCCAGGTTGCTTCTTCTTTTTTTTGTTGCTTGATGGCCACCTTGAATTGGCTGCTCTCACTCAAACCGAGCAGATGCGTTTGATCTTCGGTCGCCCAAGCATTCGGTCCCCAGGGATGTTCGTAGTCAATCGTTGCAATCGAAACCAATGGCGTGGAGAGATTCGTATTAAACAGATTGACGACGATGCCGACCGTGGTCGCTCCCAAAGCCACCAGGGCCACGAACAGTCGGACCACATTGCCTGAGAATAGCGGCTTGCTCCCACTACCACTGGCCCAGTATTTTCCACCCGCAGCGGTGGGAGCAGCTTTCGCCGTCTTTCTCCACGAGCGTCGTTCGTTTCCAGTAGGTTCACCGCCACGCCAGCTACTCATACTATTGTCTCTCTTGCAAGCTGCATTGTTCCGTACTTCTCAATTTGATCTTCCTAACCCCGTGTCTGCCTGTTCACTCTAAGCATTGTAACGCACTCTGTTCCGGCTTGTTGGCCCTGTGAACCTCAGGGGCTAGCCTTGGTCTGGCGACCTGTGAACCTCAGGCCCATGGGCTTTCTGGCGGGTTGGTGCATTGATCTATCGGGTCACCCGTTTATATTGAAGTTGTCTCCCAGAAGTTTGCGACAAACCAAGCTCGAATTTATGCAGCCGATTTACATTCTACAACCTCTCTCTAGGTCCGCTGCGACCATCGCTGAAATTCAAGTCCCCAGCTCTGGACAGATCAAGGTTGGGCGCGATGGCAGCAATGACTTTTCCGTGCCAAACGATTCACGGATGTCCAGCTCGCATTTCGAAGTCAGCGCTGAGCCGGGTGGCTGTCGCGTTCGCGATCTGGGAAGCAGCAATGGTTTGTTTCTCAACACGAAACGGATTGCTAACGCCCTGCTGGTGGAAGGGGATGAACTACTAGCAGGTGAGTCACGATGGCGAATAGCAGTGCGCGGCGGGGAAGCTCTCCCCTACACCTCCGAAACGCCGCTCGACCAATCGCGAGGCTACGCCGCTGTCTCCCCTGTTACTGCAGCCCCAGTTTCCACCGCGCATCCACCAGCCATCAAGCGCTCCTCCTCAAATTATGCTGCTGGCGAAAATAATGGTGGCAAGCCACCTATCCTTCAGCTCACCTCAGATCGTGGGATAATTCGTCGCCTGAGTTCAACTCAGGTACTAACCATTGGGCGCACTGCATTATCAGACTGGGTCTTCGACCACGATGGCCAAATGTCAAGCCTGCACCTAGAGCTCTTCCAGCAATCAGGCACGTGGAAAGTTAAGGACCTCGACAGCAGCAACGGCACCTTCTTGAACGAATCGCGAATCAACGAATCACGACTTCGCGACGGAGATGAGATTAGGGGAGGTCAGTCGCGTTTTGTAGTAGGGCTGTTGGCGGACGCAACGGACGAACCAGCCACGCCACCATCCCCTTCGGTCGCAGCCCCATCCCCAGTGGTAGCCAGACCCATTCAGCCCCCTCCCGTCGGAGTCCCACCTAAGCCCCAATCACCCAATTCCCCCTCACCCGCGCGCAACTTAGGAATTCGCAGTCCTAGAGTCCGGCGACTCTCCGATGGACGAGAGTACGAATTGCTCACTGGAAAAATCACCGAACTGGGACGCGCATTGGATGTCCCCATTTCACTGGCCGATGATTTGGAAGTCTCCACACAACACGCCACCCTAGTCTTTGATGGACAATGCGTGCAGTTGCAAGATACTGGTAGCTCCAATGGCACTTTCGTGGGTTCAAAACGCATCACCACCAGCCAACTCGCCGACGGGCAGCGATTTCGAGTCGGGCAGACCGAGTTCTTAGTCTGCCTACCAGCCGCTGTTCCCCCCAAGGAAATTGCTGCGCCCATACCATCTCCGGCCCCTGTCAACGCTCTCCCTACTCGTCTTAAAACAGAACCTTATCAACCCCTACCGATCACCGAACAGAGCCAACCAGCACAGAGCCAACCAGCACACAGCCAACCAGCACCGCAAGGCATTCCCCACATTGCAGTTCGACGCGTCGGTCTTTCATCGCCCGATCAGATCGTCGAACGGCCCTTCACCCCCGCTGCTCAACTTCCCCATTCGGACGAAGAGAAAACGATCGACGAATGTTCATCGGAAAAAACGGAATCCCAGCACAGCGACATCCCAATACCTATCGCACCAGATGAATTTGCTGAAGACTTACCAACACAGACAGGCCTAATCAGCGACCAACAAGGGGTAGTCGACAACCAAATATCGGCAGCTCAAATTGAAGAGCCATCGATTTCCGGCATCGATCCGATCGATTGGGAAGAGCAGGGGGCCTTTGCCAGTAGCGCTGCCGAACTGAAGGGCGTCCGTTGTCGTAGCGGGTTGATTCTTCATCGTGGGCGCGGCAGCGACTTAGATCCTGTCGATATCGGCTTGCGGATGCTTCAAATCACCTCCGGCTGGGTGCTCAATGGGGGCGACATTGAAAACTGGATGGAGGCAGCCCGTCAAGGACTAAGTGGTGCCCCCCGCGAGTGGCTCAACCCTGCCAAGGCCGATGACGCCTCGTGGATGCTACCTTTCCTAAGCGGTTGGGGGAGCGGCAGCGCTTGGCTGGTTTTCGCAAGCGTCGATCTTGACGAAGCGCTCGACAAGATACTCAGCTTGCGTCCCATTTCCGACGACGCACCACCGCTAATGCCCGCCCTCACCCCCACTGCGCTGGCCACTTTCCTGGCCGAGCACGAACCCCGCGCCGTAGAGCGTTTCTTCCAACCCTTCGACGCCATTCTCCTTGAGATTCAAGCTGCTCAAGGTTGGGCGCTCTTCTCCCGCCAAGACCTACAATCCGCGCTAAACCAATGAACGATCCCAGAATGAATAATTCAACTTCCGTTGGGCTGTACTTCTTCGCGTTGACTTGCGGTCTTGTAAACGGCCTACTTGCCGCCGATGCGATCGATTTCAATCGCGAAATCAGACCTCTTTTGTCCGACCGTTGCTACTTGTGCCACGGTCCCGACGAAGCCGCTCGTCAAGCTGATCTGCGGTTGGATAATTTTGCCGATGCCACGGCGGCAGCTATTAAGCCAGGTGACGCAGATGGAAGTGAGCTCATTGCCAGAATCACTTCCGCCGATCCCGACTCGATCATGCCGCCACGCGATAGCCACAAACCGCGACTGACGGAACCACAAGTTGAACTATTTCGCCAATGGATCGACCAAGGTGCTAAGTACGAACAACACTGGGCCTACGCCCCTCCTCGCAAAGCAGAACTGCCAGTCCCTGCGGCCAACAGTTCTACCACTGATGCCCATGCAGGCGAGCGTCAAACGCAAAATGCCATCGACACTTTTGTGCAAGCTAAACTGCGACTGGAGAAGCTCAGCCCCGCGCCCCCCGCCGAACGCTTGAATCTCCTGCGACGCCTGACGCTCGACTTGACCGGTCTACCCCCAACGCCTCAGGAAGGGCGCGACTACTTAGCCGATTCGTCAGACAGGGCTACCGAAAACGTTGTCGCTAGATTACTCGATTCACCTGCCCATGGGGAACATATGGCGCGACATTGGCTGGACGTTGCGCGCTATGCCGACAGCAACGGCTACCAGTACGATTTCGCGCGCCAACAATGGGCCTGGCGCGATTGGGTCATTGACGCATTTAATCGCAATCTCCCCTTCGACCAATTCACTATTGAGCAACTCGCCGGCGACCTCCTCCCCGCCGCCAGCGACAACCAACGCTTGGCGACCGGCTTCAACCGCAATCATCCCATCACCGTTGAAGGTGGAATCATCGACGAGGAATATCGCACGGAGTATGTTATCGATCGCGTCGTCACGACTGGTACCGTCTGGATGGGTGCTACTTTGATCTGCTCCCGTTGCCATGATCACAAATACGATCCAACCACGCAGCGCGAGTTCTATCAGTTCTTCGACTTCTTCAATCAGATTCCCGAAAAAGGGATGAAGGGCTTCGACCCCCAAGCCAGTATCGCTTCGCCACTGCAGGTCGCAAGCATCCGACAGTCCGAAGTACAGGTAGCGGACATTACGCAAAAATTCCATGCTGAGTTTGAGCGCTGGCGAACTGAGCATCCCGACGAATTTTCCGCCGCAGAGGATGGCCAATTGTGGTTCGTGCCGCGGCCAATATCGCAACTCTCCAGTGGCGGAGCGCAACTGACATGGGAAGAAGATCAGTCCATATTTGTCGAGGCCGAACCGACACGCGATGAGACGCCCATGCAGGATGTGTACGAACTGCTCTACGACCTTCCCGCCAATCAAGCCTTGGCGCTCGTTCGCTTGGAAGCACTCACAGACAAGCGATTGCCCGGCAATGGCACCAGCCTGAGTAGCAATTCGAATTTCGTCCTCACCGAAATTACCGCCGAACTCGACACACCCGCTGCGGCGACCTCGAACAATTCCTCTCCCCCATCCAAGTTCGAAGCGTTGAAGTTCAGCGATGCTTCAGCCGATTACTCGCAGCGCAACTATCCCGTGGCGGCGGCCATCGATGGCACATTCGACAAAGCGGGTTGGGCCGTCGATGGCAACGAACATACCCTGCGTGCCAGTCGCACTGCGTTGTTCGCACTGGAGTCTCCGCTCGAAAGTTCACAGGAGCCCAAGCGTTTGCGAATCAAATTACATTTCCAGAGCCCTTACGATCAACACGCGATTGGTAAGTTTCGTATCTCGCTGGCGTCTGACCGGAATTTGTTGGTCTCCGATGATATCAACGCGGCTCTGTCACTGGCTCCCGATCAGCGGACTCCCGAGCAACAGCTGGCAATCGCACGGCATGTGGCCAGCTCGCGTGGTTCACCCGAGCTGAGGCAACTCGTGTCTGCCCTAACCGCCGCACAATCGCAACTGGATGAACTCCGCAAGTCGATACCGGCCACGATGATCATGCAAGAGCAGCCCAATTCGCGTGAGAGTTTTATATTGGTCCGAGGTGAATATGATAAACCGAGCGATACAGTCTCGGCGAATACCCCCGCCTACCTACCGCCGCTGGATGATAGCCTACCGCGCAATCGCTTGGGTTTGGCTAAGTGGTTGGTTTCCCCTTCGAATCCGCTGACTGCCCGTGTTACCGTCAATCGACTCTGGCAACAATTCTTTGGGACGGGCTTGGTCGATACGCCCGAGGACTTTGGACTCCAAGGCAATCCGCCATCGCATCCAGAGTTGCTAGATTGGTTGGCGGTCGACTTCGTCGAATCGGGCTGGGACGTGCGGCATTTGATTCGCACAATCGTGCTCTCGCAAACTTACCAACAGTCCTCCGCGATTACTCCCCAGGCATTTGCCCGCGACCCCAACAATCGACTCCTGGCACGCGGACCCAGAGTGCGACTCGATGCCGAAGCGATCCGCGATTCTGCATTGGCCGCTAGCGGACTACTGAATAAAACTATCGGCGGCCCTAGCGTCTTCCCCTATCATCCCCCTGGACTGTGGTTGGAAGTGAACAATCGCCCTGGGTTTTCGAGTCCCTATGAGCAGGACCATGGTGACAATCTCTACCGTCGTAGCATGTACACCTTTGGAAAACGCACTGTCCCCGCTCCTGCCATGTCGGTCTTCGATGCGCCCGATCGCGAAGTATGCCAAGTCCGCAGATCGCGGACCAACACACCCCTGCAAGCTTTTGTCCTGCTTCACGATCCGCAGTTTGTCGAAGCGGCGCGAAAGCTAGCCGAGCGCATGTTGCACCACGCACCTCAGTCGCTGGAGGAACAACTAAAATACGGATTCAGACTGTGCCTCGGACGTATGCCCACGCCGGATGAGCTGCTAGTCGCCACAGACGCCTACACGGCCGACGAGCGACACTTTGCAGAGTACCCAGAACTAGCCGCGAGTTTATTGAATGTAGGTGAGTCGCCGAGCGATGCCAGTCTGCCAGTTCACCAGTTAGCAGCCATAGCCAACGTCGCCCGACTGCTGATGAATTTGAGTGAGTTTGTAACCAAAGGTTAGTTCGTCGGGCTTTACTGCCTGACCATTGCTAGCCACTAGCAACTAGCAACTAATGACAAATGACAAATGACAAATGACAAAGTCAGTCAAGAAAGCCTGACGTACAAAAACAGGGTTTAGAACATGATCGATGATACGCGGCTCGATATCAATCGACGCTATTTTTTTGGGCGTGGCAGTTCTGCAGTGGGCATGGCGGCACTGGGAAGTCTATTGTCGCAAGATGGCTTTTCCATCGAACCAGCCGCCGCTTCGCAGGCAACCGGCAATGGTCCAGGCTACGGTCCGGGAAACGCCGGACCAACACATTTCCCAGCCAAAGCCAAACGCGTGATTTATTTGTGCCAGTCGGGTGCCCCGAGCCAGATGGATACGTTTGACTACAAGCCATCGTTGGAACAGCTCGACGGACAAGAGCTACCCGAATCGGTGCGTGGTGGTCAACGCGTGACCGGCATGACAGCGGGACAAAAATCGTTTCCCGCAGCCAAGGCGATCGCACCCTTTCGTCAATATGGCGAAAGCGGTACTTGGGTCAGCGATCTGCTCCCACATCATGGCAAGATCGTCGACGACATCTGCATCATTAAATCGATGCATACCGAAGCCATTAATCACGATCCGGCCATCACCTTTTTTCAAACTGGACATCAACAGCCCGGTCGCCCTTCACTCGGATCGTGGGTGAGCTACGGACTTGGGAGCGAGTCACAGGATTTCCCCGGCTTCGTGGTACTGCTCGATATCAATACCGACCCACAAGCACAACCACTCTATTCGCGTCTGTGGGGGAGCGGCTTTCTGCCGTCGAATCACCAAGGTGTCAAGTTTCGGAGCAAGGGGGATCCAGTCTTGTACTTGCAAGATCCCACCGGCGGCTCATTGACCGACAAGCGACGTTTGCTCGATCGGCTCGAGCGACTCAATCAATTGCGACACGAACAAGTGGGCGATCCTGAGATTACCACGCGCATCGCCGCCTATGAGATGTCGTATCGCATGCAGATGTCGACACCTGAGTTGATCGATCTAACCGACGAACCTCAGCATACTTTTGATTTGTATGGCGACGATGCCAAGCGACCGGGAACACATGCCTCCAACTGCCTTTTGGCCCGCCGCTTGATCGAACGTGGTGTGCGGTTTGTGCAGGTCTACCACCGCGGATGGGATCACCACGGTGGACTACCCGAGCGACATCCAAAAATTGCAGCCGAAGTCGATCAAGGCTCCGCAGCTTTAGTTCAAGATCTTAAGCAACGCGGCTTGCTCGATGATACCTTGGTCGTATGGGGAGGTGAGTTTGGACGGTCGGTCTACAAGCAGGGGAACCCAGTTACCTTTGGCCGCGATCATCATCCACGTTGTTTTTCGATCTGGATGGCCGGCGGTGGCATACGACCAGGTTATTCCCATGGCGCCACCGACGATTGGTGCTACAACATTACGGAAAAGCCGATGCACGTCCACGATCTGAACGCCACCATTATGAACCAGTTGGGCTTCGACCACGAACGCTTGACCTATCGCTTTCAAGGCCGCGACTACCGTCTGACCGACATCCACGGACAGGTCGTGCACGATATTTTGACGTGAACCAGAGAATAAGAGAATAGTCGACGCCCCCTGGCCCGCTTGCGGGCAGGAGCGAAAGTTTTGTTCGTTAGTAGCGCTAATCGGTAACGCGCACTGCCGATCCCCACCGCCCCCTTCGCCGGTTTATCCGGCAGGTTTGAAAGTTTGTAACCGTTCACGCCTCAGAACGAAACACTAGAAAGTAACCACAGATAAACACGAATGAACACTGATAAGTCTCTCCAGTCGATCTGTGTTCATTTGCGTTCATCTGTGGTTAGAACCTTCATTATGGAAAAGTAGCGAACGGTTACGGAAGTTTCGTTACACATCGACTGTTACAATTCGAGCTTTGGGTTCATGGCAGCGAACCCGAAACTTTCGTTCCTGCCCGGCAAGTGGGTGAGGGGACGTCGGTCTAAGCCGCGAGACGACTAACCCTGAAAACTCGTTCACCCGCGATGCAAGATCGTGGGGGTCCACCAGCAACGATGTGTGACCATTGCAGTCGGCATACAAGGTGAAATCTATGCAACGCTATTACTGAAGCGTGGAGAAGACATCACGTTTGAAATTGTCCGAGCAGATGCTCAAGAACTGCCACCGATCACCGACAAATCGAAGTAGAAATGGGGCACGCTTGCCGTGTGTGACTTGCTGGTCGATGGTTTAATCCCTCGAATTCATTTTCCTGTCGTCAAATCTTCCTGTCGTCCCGAGTTTCGGGTTTCCGCCCTGAAAGCTCCCTGGCCTACAGGTTGATCTCGTAGCCAATACTCTAGCGTTGGCCCAATGCCACGTTCGGGATAGAATGGATGAGCGCGATGAACGACTGCTAATGACGACAAGCCACCGAACCAAAAGTGCTAAACATGCCGATGCATGACTGGTCCCGAGTTCAATCAGGTATTTACCACAATTTCCATGTACTCTGGATGTCAGCGATCACCAATCGCTTGAACGCAGGATTGTTGCCCGCAGGCATGATCGCGATGGCGGAGCAGATCATTGGCGGCCCCGAGCCAGACGTCGTAACGCTTCAACAAAACGACGTTGTGTTCTCAGCCGACGGAGGTGGTACGGCGACGATGACCGAAGTTCTGCCTACACCGAAAACAGAATTTGTGATCCCCGTGGCAGGCGAACATTATGCGGCGAAGGCAAATCGAGTGGTGGTTCGACACTCGCTCGGCAGAGTCGTTGCCGTTGTGGAATTGGTATCGCCTGGTAACAAAGACTCACGACATGCACTGCGATCGTTCGTCGAAAAAACCGTAGAGCTGTTGTACGACAATGTCAATTTATTGGTCATTGATCCGTTTCCGCCAAGCCCGCGTGATCCTCAAGGTATCCACCAAGCGATTTGGGATGAGATTACCGATGAACCGTTTGAGTTGCCCGGAGATCGCAAGTTAACGCTCGCGGCCTACCAAGCGGCACCGATCAAGACGGCGTATGTACAGCCATTTGCCGTCGGAAGACCTATCCCCGAAATGCCGCTGTTCTTGCACAACGCTTTCTATATCAACGTTCCGCTAGAAGGGACCTACATGGATACATGGAATCTTCTGCCGCAGTTGCTCCGCGATCTCGTCCTATGAGCACGTCACTCGGGCTCACTTGAATTCGCTCACATAACCTGTGTGAATTGCTTTCAGTTCAGCTACCTTCTGTGGATGCTGCTGGGCTACGTTTTTTGACTCTGACAGATCGTCATCCAAATTGACCAGGAATAATTGGTCTTCGTCGCCGAGCGCCTTGGGCTGACGCGGGTCCTTAGGATTACCGAGCAGCTTCCAAGACCCCTGGCGCACGGCCCACTGAGCTCCTTCTCCTTTGCCTAGCAACCAATACAACTGTTCATGAGGACTCTTTGTCGTAGGAGAATCGATAACACTGCGCAGGCTGCGACCATCCAGTGAATCATTCAGAGTTGGGCATGCCACATAGTCGGCAATGGTTGGCAGCCAATCGCAACCAAACACCGCTTGCTCCCGAACCTCACCTTGAGGAATCGTGCCAGGCCAAGACACGACCGCAGGTACACGCAACCCTCCTTCGAACAACGATCCCTTGCAACCGCGGTACGGCCCTGCGCTACCGCCACCGAAAAACGCTCGCTCTTCAACACTGTGACCATGATCGGATTGAAAAATGATCAACGTATTATCGCGCAGCCCCAACGTTTCCAAGTGCGCAATGACGTCTCCGATCAGCTCATCTCCGGTGCTTAATAGTTCCGCATACCGTCGCCGCTGAGGATCGGCGATGCGTCCCGCATACGCATCACGCCATTTCTTCGTCCCCTGCATCGGATAATGCGGCCAATTGATCGCCATGTACACAAAAAACGGCTGATCCTTTTGCTCGGTGATAAACTGACGACACTGCTCGCGCAACAAGTCGCCAAAGTACTCGCCGTCGCGATAGATCTCTTGACCATTGAGCCACAGGTCATGTCGGTTCGGTCCGTCCCAATAGAAAAAGTGTGAGTAGTTGTCGATGCAACCCTGCATGTGACCAAACGAGAAATCAAAACCTTGTCCATTCGGTTTTGTTTCGGCGAGGTGCCCCAAATGCCATTTGCCAATATGTCCCGTACGATATCCGGCCGCGTGCAACATGTCAGCGATCGTGATTTGTGCGTGCGGCATCCCTTCCGTACCTTCGTCACCACTGACATTGCTTGGCACGCCAGCCCGCGCTGGAAAGCAACCTGTCATCAAGCCGGCGCGCGACGACGAACAAATAGCCGACGGGGAATACATCTGAGTGAAACGAACTCCGGTGGCCGCTAAGCGATCGATCGTGGGAGTAATCAAATCTTCCGATCCATAACATCCCGCATCGACCGAACCTTGGTCGTCGGTGTAGAAAATAATCACATTCGGGCGTTTGGCCGCGCTCGATTCCGTTGCCTGTTGAGCAAAACTGAATTGCGATTGGGCCAAGAAATAAATCAGGGACAAGGTAGTCAGCAATGTTATACGTCGTGCTCGATCTGGAAAGCTCATGGTAAACCTCAGCAAACAAAGTCTTAGCGATGGAACGGGGAAGCGACAACTTCGATGACGCTGCATCATACTCCAAATCGCCCGAATGGTTATGTTAGAATGCCCTACCCTCGAAAATCAGGTCCCCGAAAATACTCCGTGTTCTTCATCTTTTTGCCGCAGATCTTTTTGTCGGTGCGATTCTGGGCCTTCGACTTCGCAGCCTCGACGAAGCCGAAAGTCGTTCCCTGCCAGGCGAAAGCACTTTCAGACAAAAATATGCGCAGCAAAAAAATGAAGCACTCGGAAACTGCTTACAATCAACCCAACGCTCACCGGGGGAGAAACCTAGACTGGCGTTGTTCAATCAAATGGCGAGGCGAATGAAGCATGGCTAGAAGAAAACGTCCGCAGCCAGTGCGAAAGTCACGCGCTAACAAATCGCGAGACAGTGAATCTCAAGTCGACTTGCAATCCGCAATCGCTTGGCATCATGACGGGCAACTGGAGCGCGCCGAACGAGCCTATCAACAGATGCTGGCCAGCGACGCCAGACAAGCTGTTGTGCATCATTTGCTCGGTCGACTTTACTTTCAAACCAATCGCCAACAGCCAGCGATTGAGGCACTGCGCCACGCGTTAGCGCTGCACGGTGACTACCCCGAAGCGCTGCTCGATCTATCAAACATGCTGTCCGAACAGGGAAAACCAGACCAAGCCAAGGAGTGTCTACTCAAACTAATTCAATTGAAACCGCAAGATGCACTGGCGCTCTGCAATCTGGCCTCGTTGCATACCGCTGCGGACGAATTGGAAGAAGCTGTCAAGCGCTACTGCGAAGTGATCCGGCATGAACCAACGCACATTGCAGCTCACCGCAGCTTGGCATCATTGCTCAGACGCCTGGGACGGCACGCTGAAGCGCAAGAGCTGTTGGCTGCGTGGCTGAAGCTAGAACCCGACAATCCGATACCGCAACACTTGCTTGCCGCCTATGTAGGAGATGAACCCCCGGCGCGCGCGGCAGACGAATATATCAAACAAGTCTTTGATCAGTTCGCAGCAACGTTTGAATCCGACCTCGGCCGCTTGAACTATTGTGGCCCCCAACTAATCCAAGACGCATTGCGGCGTGAATTTCCAAATGCCACTATGTTCGATTGTGTGTTGGATGCCGGGTGTGGCACGGGTCTGTGTGGCCCCGTGCTCCGCGAATTCGCACGGCAATTGATCGGTGTCGATCTCTCCCCGAAGATGCTGCAAGTTGCCGAGCAACGACAACTTTATGACGCGTTGATGGAAGCGGAACTATGCGCGTATCTGAACACACAACCGGCCAAATTCGACTTGATTGCCTGCGCCGATACGTTTGGATATTTTGGTGATTTGATCCTACCCTTCACTGCGGCCTACCACGCCTTGCGCGACAATGGAAGATTGCTCGTCACCGTCGAACTCGGCGATGTATCAGAAGAAACCGGTTATCGTTTGCGGAACTCCGGTCGCTATGCTCATCACCGCAATTACATCACGCAATGTTGCGAAGCGGCGGGATTCACCATTCGCGACCGGATCGAAGAAACCATGCGACACGAAGCGGAACAAGCGGTCCGTGCCGTGGTGCTGACTGGCGTGGCAAATAAGGCCAACTAATAACTCTGCGCTAGAGTTCAGGCTTTAGCCGCTGTCACGGCGCATGAATTTTAGAACTGCGTCCTGCGAGAATCGCCGCTGATCACGAGCAGTGGAACGCTCGTCGTGGTTGCCAACTTCGGTTACTTCGAGGTGTTGGACCGTCGATCGTCGACACCACCCTAAACGCTTCGATGTCCACTGGCCACGCCAGTGCCACCCAACAGACGATCCCACAGTGGACCAATGCGATTCCAAGTGTACTCTTGACTGACTCGCAAGGCGTTATCACTTAGCGACTCGCGATGTTGGCTGTTCTGGGCAAGTTCAACCATGGCCGCCGCGAGCTGTGAGGGCGAATTGATGTCGATGGTCATCACCGCAGTATCATCTCGCGCGAGTTGCTCCACCGCTTGACTGCAACGCGTAGCGATACTGGGGACTCCGTGACTCATCGCCTCCAACAACACATTGGGGAAACCTTCATAGCGGCTTGCTAACACAAAAACTGTAGCAGCCGCATAGTAACGGTTCAGGTCCGATTGCCAACCCAAAAACTTAACTTCCGACAAATCGGCATACTGTGTGGCAAAGCTCTCGCGCAGTGGGCCAGCGCCGACAATGTGCAATTGCCAACCGGCTAGCTTTGTGCGTGCGTCGCGCCATGCGTCCAACAGCAGGTCGATCCCCTTTTCATGGCTCTGACGCCCCACCGACAACACCACTCCGCGTGGAGCATCACCCTCACGCGAATCACTATCGTTGGTTGGGCTAAGACGTGATCGTTGGGCAGGCGGAATGTCCACTGCATTGGGTATCACATAGAGTCGTTTGCGTGGAATCAGTTTTGATAAGTGCTCCGCGATCTGTTGCGTCTGCACAACACAACCGGTGCAGCGTGGATAGTTTTGTCGTCGCCAATATTCCCAACAGACTCCGAGTTGTTGTTGCGCTGGGTCGCTCCGTTCAGCGATCCAGACTGGTACGTTGAGCCCGCGCGTGCCCCTCAAGGTACTGATGTTCATCTGATCGCAAAAACTCAGTACGAGCTCTGGCTGCAAGTCGCTCAAGGTCTTGCGTAAAACACGAATCCGCCGCACATTGGCCCTCCAGGACTGCCACGCATTGCGACTAGGGTGGAGCAAGTCGAGTCCATGGCGAACGACGTCACCTGACCATTGCCCCGGATCGCTGTCGACGCTTGACCAAGTGACCACGTGAACTTCGTGACCAGCCGTGGACCAACGCTCGGCCAGTCGACAAAAAACGCGTTCGGCACCGCCACCCTGCAGCGCGTGAATCGTCATCGCAATGCGCATGGGAAAATTACTTTTCCACGGGTGCCGTGAGCACGCCCGAATACTCTGACCAACCGCGATAGTAGTTCGTCACTTGTGTCGCACCTGCCAACTCCAGCGCCAATACTGCCACGCTGCTGCGGCCGCCAGTTTGACAATGAGCCACAATGGGTTGACTGAGATCAACTCCGGCATCTTTTAGTAGAGATTTAATTTCATTAACCGGCAGGAACCTTCCCGATTTGTCAACGAATCGATTCCATTCAAAATGGGTGGCGCCAGGAATGTGTCCCGTCCGCGTGCCGACACCCCGCGTCCCGCTAAATTCCGCCTGGCTTCGATTGTCCAAAATCGCGTATTGCGCCTTTTGCTGGATGGCTTTCTGGATGGTCTCCAAGCCCGCTAGTCGTTGTGATTGAAACTCAATTTCTGGCTGAGAAGTAATGACTGGCTGCGTGTCTGTTGATGTTTCGTACCCCGCTTCGCTCCAGGCCGCATGTCCACCATCCAACAGCCCGACCTTGGGCATTCCTAGATAGCCTAGCAACCACCATGCGCGGGCCGCTTCAGGGAGCGAATCTCCCACGACCACAATGGACGACTGAGTGGTCAGTCCAACCGCCCCCAGTTGCTTGCTCCAAAACGAATGATCGGTCAGTCCCGTGGGAGTGAAAGTCATCTCGCGCCACGCGTTGGCATCAATCCAGCGGGCACCTGGAATATGCCCCGCGTCAAAGGCGTCCTTGGTCCGCGCATCGATGACGACTGGCGCCGCAGCTTGTTCGAGCGCCGCGTGTAAGGTCGCTGGTGAGACTAATAGTCGCTGTTCGCCTGTCAGCGGCTCAGCGGCCCATAGCGCAGAGGCGCATAGTATGCACAAAGACAACATGCTTAGTACGCAAGCACCGCGTTTGAGACGTTTAGTTTTCAAGCTATCTGCTCCCAGAAATGGTTTGCATTTTGTTGTTGGATGGTTCTATTGGCTAGGTTTTCTGCGACTTAGCGTCGGCCAATCAATATTTTGTCGTAGTGGACGAGGTTACGAGTCCTGCAGCACGGGACTCGTAACCTCATCCACTACTGCCGATTGCGACTCTTATATTTCGGCCGATGCTTGGCAAACTAGCAATCACGCATTCTAACACATTTGAACGCTAGTTCAGACACTTCTCGCTGAACGCCGGTATGGCTAACTCTACCCAGGGGGAGAATCGCGACGGGCACCGACGAAGTTGGTCGGCGAGCGGAGAGGGGGGCTTGGCTGGAATTTCCCTCCCCGTCGCTTAGGCTCCGACCCTCCCACCGTAAGTTACGTCGAATACGACGTAACTTACGGTGGGAGGGTGAGTTGCACCGAAACTAAACCGGCGATCAGCGAGAAGTGACACCAATTCCAAGTTTTTGCCACGCCCAAATTCGCGAACTGATGTCGTCGCTAAGTGCAATATCTATAATTTAGCTGCAGAAAAAAATGGCTGTTGAATCAACCCGTACTGGCCTGAGTTCTTCGCGCGCAGAGGTTATTCCTTTACTTGAGGCAGGGGATCATCTTAGCCAACCCGAGTTTCACGCACGATACACGCGGATGCCCGAGCACATCAAAGCGGAACTCATCGGTGGAGTGGTCTACATGCAAGCTTCACTCAAGCGCTCCCATGGTCGTGCGCATAGTCTGTTGATGCACTGGTTGGGGGCTTACGAAGAAGAGACACCGGGTGTCGAAGCTTATGACAATGCAACGGCGATCATGAATGTCGATAGCGAACCGCAGCCAGACGCCTGTCTGATCATCGCGCCGAAGTGTGGCGGACAGACGCGTTTTACTCCCGACGATTACTTGGAGGGAGCTCCTGAGTTTATTGGTGAAGTTGCCTCGAGTTCCGAGTCGATCGATTTGCATGCCAAGAAACGCGACTACGAACGAGCTGGAGTGAAAGAG
>JBGSJT010000094.1:0-19111 GCA_041741715.1 Pirellulaceae bacterium
GTGCTGCAGAGGGACGCGGGGTAAGCCGGCCGTACCGTTGATCCATCGCCAGCGTTCGTACAGCGCTTTTGTCGGAGTTCCGAAATCCATGCCAGAAGCGCGTCTTGCAATGACTGTGGTTTGATCAACGGCAACAGCCGACCAATCGTATTGTGTGAGGGGATTCGTGTGTCGTCGATCTGTTCTAAAACTGGCTGTGCAACTTACGCGAAAGGTTACTTCGGTGGAGCAAAATGCATTTTTGCCGACTGGCCCAAGCTTCTTATTGCATTCTCATTTTCCTGAATCCATGCCCGGTCGGCAGTGCTTAGGACGTTTTCTTCAACGACAATTTCCTTAAAGGTCATTGGGTTAAAAAGAGTCACGCTGCCTTCCTTGTACCTAATGCAAACAGCATCAACATTAAATTTCCCTGTGCTGTCCGAAAATACCCGGCGAAGTTGGCCCGCGTATCGTTCATTGCTTGCCATTTGCTTTGCTTTTTGTTCTGCCTTCCTTCGCTCTTGCTCCTGTTTTGCGAGTTGCTGTACGTCATCAGTGGAGACAACATCCGAAAGTCGTATTAGCGGTATGAAGAACGCTTTGGTTCCCCGCACCGTTTCATATTCCGTTGCCTCCCCGGCGAAGTAAACAATGTCTGTTGGAACATCTCTTACGGCTTCGCCGAGCTTAGCTCTCAATTCTCCCCCGTTCGGCAGCAAAATAAAGCATCGGACACCTCCTAACTCACACAGCATGCCTTCTTCCAGAATCTGAATGACTGTCATTACTGTCGCAATTCGGATCAAGCTCCCCGAAGAAATGGAAAGTCCATTTTTCGGGGTGAACAAGTTTTCAAACTCCCCCCTGGACACTTGAACGAGAGTTCTGTTGTCAAGTTGCGTGAGTTCTACGTGAATCAAATGTTTTGCGGCCCGCGCTAGGTCGCCAAGTTGGTTTGAGAATTTTGGTGCTTCAGCGTATTTCGCTACCTCGCCGAATGATTCTATGTACACAACGAATTTTGAGATTTCTTCAACCGACTTTTGCTTTTCTAGATTCGTCCCGATTTCAAGCCGATGGTCGACGCCTGCCTTTCGTACAAATTCAGTTATTGCAGCTCCCGGAACAGCTAGTGCATGTTTGCTTTCCGACAAGTTCGCAAAGTTAAGTCCTTCTAGTACGCCTTCATCCGAAAATAGCGGGCCACCACTGCTTCCCGAAGCAATGATCGCGTCATGCCAGATTGATCGTCCCACGTCGACTCCATCCACCAAGTCGCTTGGTAGTTGTTGCCCATCGGAAATTGGGTGCCGACTGATTTGCCCACCCGTTACGGTTAACGCAACGCCAAACTGGGAGCCCAACGGAAAGCCGTACGCACGGACGCTGGTGCCCAATGCGGCAATAGATTCATCGACGAAGACAGCACCAGATTGTTGAGTACTCTGTAATTCAATGAGGGCTAAATCGTAATTGTCTGCGACACAAATGAGCCTAGCCGCAATGGACGATTCGCTGCTATACGTAGGGCCAAATGCCACCCTAAATCCTTCGTAGAACTTATTCTGCGAATGTTCCACGACATGGCGATTCGTGAGCACATACTTCGGCCCAACGACTATTCCAGATCCTGACGCAAGTGACGAAGCAACATTACTTGGAAAATCCCCCGCTACTTTCGTTAAATCCACCTCATCGGCGATTGTGCTTGTACAACACGGGGCCCACAAAAGCACCAGTGAACAAAGTATGCGAAGATATATCACTTATTCTGCTCCTTTGGAAACGTTCACGCTTATGGTCCTGCAAACTTTGGCTGGATTGATCGAGAGACTCTTTCAACAAGGGGGAGCCATGCGGCGAGCCCGGTTGGCGAATCATAGTTGGCACCCGTACCGCAGAATCGCCGCCGCGCTTCGATCAGCTTAGCAAAATGATTATGCCCTATACAACATGTCCACTGTTCCCACTGATGATTTTAATCACTCTCGGGGGGATGGCTGTAGTTGCGAATGGACGTTTTACGAGTTTGAGCAGCCGGTAACTCCCGCGTTGTGACATTGCGGAAATGATACATCAGGTTAACCGGATTACTGCGCCGCCACAGAATCTGTAGGCCTGGATCTGCTTCCACTGCTTGATGCGCCGCTGACTTGACGCCTTCGCAGGCGCGCTCCAAGCTTGTCTCGCTCCGCCGGACTCCAATCACTAGAAAGAAGGGCTGGCTTTCAGCAGCCGCCACTTGGCATGTTGACCTCAACTCAAATCCGACGTCAACCTGGCTGCCAACAGTTGCTGGCTGGAGGCGTAGCGCTGACCCATCGTGAATGCCGTAGGCTTGCCGGACTTAGACCTCTGATTATTGGGTATGGGCGCAGCCAACTTCAATGTGTCGGGCGAATCTGGCGGGGATAAGAGAATCAACTTGTAGCTCTCGTCTTTTAGTCGCCTTGACTCTGTCACAATGTAGTCGACGAGTTTGCCGAGAGCGCCTTTATGTTGGCCGAGGACCATTGGGACGTCATCATGGACCTCCAAGATCTTGGGAACGAGTGGATAAATCACGCCTTTTGAATAAAAACCTAGTCGGCTGACCTGCTGGAACGGGCGATTAGGCTGACAGACGTATGCGTGGAGGTCGTTGTACTCCGGCCAGGCGCTGCGAGCTGCAACGATGACGACATCATTTGGACTTGCCAAGAGGTTCTCCGCCTCAAACATGCTCTGCAATTCACGAAGCAAAAATGCTTCACGCTCAGACACAACCTCATGATGATCACCCAGCATTTCGTCAATCGCTTGGTCGATTAGTGCGAACGATGTCCATGCAATTCGCGGGTCGGCAATCGAATCAAGCAACTTGGGGCGTTCGTCGTCAGGGGTCAGCAACACCAGAAACTGGTTCGCTTCGGCGGTGCCGTCCAACTTCGCCAGATGTCGCTCTAACTGCTTTTGATGCAGACCGTTACGAACCGTCTTTGTCTCAAGCAACATTCGAAAACTGGAGTGGATGATAGCATCGGGCACGCCGGCTCCACCCTTTGATGGCTGATTCTGAAAGCGGACCAGCTCAAACTCTGATTGTTCAAGGATTGCCGCCAGTAGGCGCTCGATGCGGCCCAGAGACAGAGATCGAAGCACTGCGAGTACGGAGGCTGTTACTCGGTTTTCGCCTGTGGAGTAGGTGGAAAATATACTTGGCATGAGCTCGTTGTGGGTAAATTGACTTCCGACGAAAATAGTTCGATTAACAGAAGATGATAGCGTCTATTTGCGTCGCAGAGTAACTGCGGCGGATTGACGTAGGAAGCCGGCCCAATGGAGCCTCTGGAAGTCGATTGGCAATCGGCAATTAACCGGATCTTGGTGGCGACGTATGGGATAGCGGTTTCAATCCGCGCCCGCTCGTGAGCGGGCGATTGCCTGGATACCCGATCGTATCAGCCCCGTTGTGTTTCAATCCGCGCCCGCTCGTGAGCGGGCGATGGAAAGCTTCGGTACTTCGTGCGCGACGAACAGGTTTCAATCCGCGCCCGCTCGTGAGCGGGCGATAGGTACTCCGAGGAAGAACAATGCATTTACGATTCGGCGTGAGCCCAAATGTTCGGACAGTAGGGATTCAGCACTGCCCAGATTGGAGGCTGGAACAACGACCATCGCCTCGCCTAGGATTAACTTTGGGCTTGGACTTTGTTAGGCTGTGGATTATCGGGATATTGGATAATCCCCGAGCTCATCCCATTTGCGAAAGTTCGGCTGAGAGCAAATTGACGTTGCAAAGAGCGACGAACTGGCCCACTCCCTGAATTCATTTTTGGCAGACGAGATCAAGGACCATCGCCATGTTTCTTGGGAACGAACATGATCCACAAAGCGAGTCAGGAGAGCCGCAATCTTCACGGCCAGTACATACCGTTGGGCAACAACCACCGCCTCCCTGGTATAGCGGACTAGTCCTGCCGTCGGTGGCCTTGGCGTTAATGGGGCTTGCGGTTCTCGGTGGGTGTGTGTTGTTCATCATTGAACCATCCACAAAAATGCAGCTGTATCACCCCAGGGGCGGGCCCTTGCAGGTTTTTGTCTTCATTTTCTTTGTGGGGCTTATTGCGCTGCTATTCGGCATTTTCTCGCGTGACAGCACCGACGCGGATGCCATGGAAGGATTTCACTCGTTTGTGAAGTCGGGTAGTCGAATAAACGGCTACCTTGTGGACCAAGCGGAGTCACACGAGGTGGCTGGTAGCGATTTCGAGGTCATATATCGACAACCCCGTTTTATCAGTCGTGGTATTTTACAAGTTGCTTCGCTACGTATTAGTGTCTCAACCAAGGTGCCCACGTCGCTGGGTTTCAGTAAAGAGAGTTCATTCGACTGTTTCTGCAAACGATTTGGTATCGCCAACGAGCACGTTATGGGAGACACCGAATTCGATGACTACGTCTACATCAGCGGCGCTTCGGATGGCTACGCAGATGTCTATTTGAAGGATGAGCACAAGCGGCAGGCGATCCGCGAATTGTTGCAGTCTGGCTTCGATTCTGTCGGACTGCATCCACAAGGGGTCTCTGCAAGCTGGACCGGCTTTAATCCGGCAAAGCGTCATCAAACTGATTTGTGTGTACATGCTGCCAAATGCCTGATGACCTTGGCAGACGAAATTCCCCAGTGGTCCCCGCAACACGTCTCAAGTTGGAAGGACGGACGATTCACTATGTACGCCCTAGTGGGCTGTTTGTTAGTCGCTTTTCTTTCAGCCGGCACTTACAGCGTCCCATACCCCCCCGTTCGTTCTATTCCTCGGATTCCAGCCGGTATCCTGTTGTTCGCGTTTGTAAGTGTCGTGTTTGGGGTGTTCTCCGCCTGGATGCTAAGGGGTCGTTCGACATCCCATTTAGACTGGTGTGCCGTCGTGGGGCTTTCATTATTAACGCTGCTACCGACTTGTATCTGGGGCATCGCTGCGGTCAACGGACACTGCGACCGCTCAACAATCGAGATAAAGACAGCGCCGATCGTCGCAAAACGCATAAGCAGAGCACATCATTTTGTCGATGTTGCTGATTGGACGTATTCAGGCGTGATAAGTTTCAGAGTTAACAAGTCAGAATACCACAGCGCATCACGAGCAGAGTTGGAGATCGGACGCGGTGCATTGGGGATCGAGTGGCTGAAAACCAAACGATTTCTGCAGTGAGGTATGTCCAGGCAAAAAAGTGTGTCAGCGCTCTATTGATTAATCGAGTGAGGCGGTGACGGGTAATCTGCGTTGCCAGTCGCAGCCCATCCGCCTCCAAACAAATCCTCTAGAGTAATATCCAGCGTTGCGAAATCTCCTTCATACTTGCAAGTCCTCGTTGACTGCGCTGTCGGACCTTTTCCATACCAATTCCTCCTCGACAAAAAGGGTTTTAAGGGCTTCTTCCAAATCCTTTAACGAAAACCCAGGCAATACGTCTAGGCGGTTGAGAAATTCAGAGACGCCCCGAGCCGGACCAACTTCGGAAACAAAGCATCCACTTGTCAAACAAATTAAATCCTCAAAACCCTCTCCCTTCACCCACACGTAGTTATTCACAAACATTAAATTTGGACCCCACTCAGGATATAATCCTACTTCTCGCACCTGATTCCATAATCGGCGGACGACAGTGTAGGGCCTGCACGTAATGTGAGTATAACCTTCTTCATCAACTACGACGGAAGGGGAAAGGAGCCTCACTTCGCTTTGTAGCTCTTGTACTGATGAGGAACTTGCGTGCAAGCCGTCGATAGTCATACATGAGTCAGTGGTACGTTGGACAATATAGCCCGTGTTTAACGCTGCACGATCCCCATCCGACAAGGAGCAGGAGTCCATACCGAGCAATTCGGCGCTCGCGGGGACCTCACGCCATAACGTCCCACCTTTGATGTAGAGGCAAAACAAATTATTGGATTGCCCTTCGAGTCGTAATACTAGCTTTCTGAATTCAGCTCCAATTGACTCTGGATAAGTGCAGTTCCCAGCAAGCACGCTCAAGCAACTCGGTTCTACAGTCACCATTGCAGCCATGTTTATCTGGTAGTTTTTTGGGCCGCCATTCCGCATATGTTTGATCGGCACTATTTGGGTGAGGGTGAAACCAGAATTGCCAACCTTAGCCTGCCATTTTTTGAATTCAAACGCCTTAAGCAATTCCTCAGGAGAACGATCGCTTTCAAACCAGATGATGAAGTTGCAACCGTCGGGAATCTTTGCTTTGTCGGGTTCAAACATGACCAACCAATCAGCTAATCGAGGCGGAATCGAAGGTTTTGGAGCGATCGCCTTAATGATCAATCTGAAAAACTTAAGCAAGATAACCCCCGATGCAGCGGACTGACGTTATTGTTTTGCGGCCAACTTATGGTTGCCGCTTGCTCAGCACGATCTTGAGTCTTACTGTTTATTTTACAGACCGCTGAGATTCCCTGGCAAAGTTTAGCTAGATTTGCGATGTGAAAGCTCGCCGATAGATTTTAAATGCCTTGCAACGGTCTAAGGTATCTTGAGGTTGTTCATGCAAAGCCATCAGAGCCGGGGGGAGGCAGGTAAACCACCGAAGTTCATCATAGCCTCCTTCTAGAAGGCCCCCATGTCGGGCATCCGGAAGCGCAATCCTCAGGCCGCGTATCAACGTGTAGAAAGAGCTAGGTAGATTGCCAAGTCCACCGAGTGGGTCACCCATCGCTGAATCGAGTCCGATCAACCACAAAATAAAATCCGGGCTGAATTCCAACACTTTAGGAAGTGCTTCCCTAAGAAATCGCTCCATAATCGCATGAGGCTTCTGCTCTCCTTCAAATTCGATAGAGACGATATTAGGCCCAATTTTCATTCGATGGGCCTCAAATCCCCATTCCTTGTCTGGGCGCGAGTATGGGTACTCATTACCAGAATTAAGATATCGGTCTTGAACCGCATCATATTGACCGTCAGTAAAGCGTTGTCGACTCTCATCGTAAGGTGAACGATACGAAACATCGATCAGCAGGGTGTCCGGCTGGTGAGCCAAAACATCTGCGGTTCCGTTGCCGCGATGATGATCGATATCGACAACTCGATTGCTATGACCTGGACGGAGCTGGACGTGGTGATCCCTTGCGTACAGCGCTGCTAGAGCGGCATTAGAGAGGTAGCAAAAGCCCATCGCCAGATCGCGCTCAGCGTGATGGCCGGGTGGCCGGGTGGCCATACCAACCCAAAAGCAGTGTCACCGTTGGGCGAGTGAAGAAGTTTATCAATAGCATCGTAGGCTGCTCCAACTGCGAGCCGGGCTGCATCTAGGGTGCCAGGAGTTACATCTGCTACTTTACCAAAATCAGATATGAATGGATCCTCTCCGGCCTTGGCACGAGCCTTCGCTCGAACGACGCACTCAGCAAGGTTGCTAAGATATTGCGCATCGTGCCCGAGCTCAAGTTCTTTCAAGGGTGGCATGCGGTTCGAACTTACCCAGCATATCGGAGCTACCGCCTTTCCCTGGCCATCTACCAGTCGTCCCGAAATCGTCGGGAGCGCACCAGGGAGAGTTCGCTGCTGAAGCATCCTCGCCGCCCTCAGGCAACCAACTGCCTTCCCTGGATAGTCATATTGTTTAGAAACGTCAAACCTGTCACGCGTCCCGAGGTGGCGTTCATCGGGTGCAAGAGTGTTAGGATAGAAGTATCGTTCATTTGTAACGACTATTAGGGACATAGGAAAACATTCGGGAATAACGGGTGAGTTCGTTTACGCAGTATTCTACTGTGCAGACAGCGGCAGTGCTGGCAATTGTATTGATCTTTGCAAAGCTACTTTGCCCACTCAGTATCGGTAAGTTCCCTGCTACACTATGCAATGGCGAAACGAAGATGGTGGCACGCAAACAATTGGAGGTCTCTGATTATGTCTTACGCAGTTCGCTCAAAGCTCACTCGCCGAAGGATGATTGGAACGATCACGAGTTCAGCAGCTTTTTTGTTTGGGGAGAACTTCGCGCAGCAGCCAACTGATGCTCAAGAGCGTGTTCAGGCGGATGCGACGAAAACAGTCAAGATTATCGATTCGCACATTCATTTGGTTGATCCAAAACTTCCAGGTGTACCGCTCGGTGCGACTCCCAATGGCATTTCGTTAGATGATACCTTGGAGCGAGTGGCGAAAACTGTTCGAGAGGAGATGGAGCAATCCGACACTGTCGCAGCGCTATGTATGCCGCAGTATGGGAAGTTGCCCCCAGACGATATTCTCGGGGTCAATAGAACTCTAGCGCTCAAGGAACTAGTTCAGAATTTACATGCCATTGGAATTGCCGATCCCCAGCGCATCGCTCCCGATGATCGAAAGCAAATTGAGAAACTGCTTGCAGAAAAGCAGGTGAAGGCACTTAAGTGCTATCTTGGGTACGTACACGCGATGCCAAGTGATCTCGGCTATGCGTGGTATTTTCAAATGGCACAGAAGTATAGTATTCCGATAATTTTCCATACGGGGGACACATATTCGCGCAAGGCCAAACTTAAGTACGCGCATCCCTTGGGGGTTGACGAAGTCGTGGTGGATTACCCCGAGGTCAACTTTGTCTTAGCGCATCTGGGCAATCCTTGGATAACTGATGCGGCCGAGATCATTTACAAGAACAACCAACTTGGGGCGGGCGGAAACGTTTGGACGGATCTTTCCGGATTGCTAGTGGGGCCACAATTTGAAACCTATTCGCAGAGCGGCGTGTTGGATGAACTTAAGAAGAAAGTGCGTTACGCAATCGGTTACTCTGAGCGCCCAGATCGCTTCTTGTATGGCAGCGACTGGCCGCTGAGCAAGATGGAGGTTTATCGAGACTTCATTCGGGAAGCTGTTCCAGAAGAGCATCATCAGGCGATTTTCAGCGATAACGCAAAAGATCTTTTCAAGCTCTGATTCGGAGAGTTTGGTGCCTTGACCAATCGCTTTCCGAATTTGGCCGACTAGGCCGGCAAGCGATGGTCCAGGAACACGGTTTCCAACAAGGTCATACAGCAGGTCAACGTGGTGTTTGGTAGCATCTCGGCCAACTTCGGCTAGATTCATCAAGCTGGACGTGTGGGACGCGACCAACTTGACTACCAGCAAGAAGGTTGTCATCAAGCCCGGCCAGCGTTTGCAGCCGGTCGCGGTTTCGAAACGAACCGCCAAGTCTGCGAGCGGTGGCAAGGCGGCTGTGGTGGCCACGGAACCAACGGCGGTCGAGACCGTAACCGCAGAGAAAGGTGTGCTTAAAAGACTACGCAAGGACAAAGTCGAACCGGTGGTTGGTGAGAAAAAGCTGAGCTGCGTGGGGGCTGCGCTGAAGGTTCTGGCTGAATCGGCCCAGCCGCTCAACACCAAAGAAATGATCGAGGCGATGGAGGCCACGGGCTATTGGACGAGCCCTGGCGGTAAGACCCCGCATGCGACTTTGTATAGCGCGATACTCCGGAATCTGGCTGCTGGGGACGACTCGCGATTTGTAAAAACTGAGCGAGGTCGGTTCGCGGTCAGAACCTAGGTTAAAGTCCCAGGATTCGCCCCACGTGTTTTATCGCTGGTGGAAACCATTCGTCCTGAACTCGTCCCATTGCGCTAGTTGCTACGCCCCGCGGGCGTTTGGAAATCTAATTCCAGTTGCGATGGGAGGCCAGTCGGATAAGATTAGCACGTTAAACACGTCGCCCTGTCAGCGACAAAGTTCAACAGGCGATCTATCCCCTCTGCATCCTACAGCCGGATAGATCGCGTTCGTCGTTGTTCTGCGTAGAGGAGAATGGATCCTGACTAGCCCCTTCCAAGCCACGGATTCCGAATCAATCGACAACTCCGTACAGCACTCCAGTTCCGACTCGTGGTCCCGTGTCGCGCTGGTGCTCACGTCTGTCGGCGTCGTTATCTCCACGACGCTTGCAACTCTCGTTTGCACAGAATCAATCGAAATCGAGTGGGACGCGTTTATTTTACCTGCTATGACGCTTTTCGGTCTTGTGCCATTTTGCGTACTCGGCTTCCTTGTTGCGTGCGTTTCATTGTACCGGCATCGAGATAGATGGTCCATCATGGCCTTCGTGTTTGGCTTGCTTGCACTCACTGTGTCGCTCGGTGCGTTTTTCCTAATCTGTATTTTCGCCCTTGGAAGTAACCCGATCTAATTTGCGCTTCCATCTGGCGATTTAGCCATACTAAGACACATCAGGAGCACAGATGGTGTGCGAGATGTGTAGCCCGCCGGCGGCTGTCCAGTGCCTGGCACCTTACACAGTAGTTGTGGATGCGTCGTATCGCCCGTCTGCGGACCAGCCCAGGTGGTAAGAACCCGCATGCGACTTTGTATAGCGCCATACTTCGGGATCTGGCCGCTGAGGATGACGCCAAAATTGTAAGAACTGAGCGCGGACGGTTCGCAGTTAGAACCTAGGTTAAAGTCCACGGAAGTACCCTTCAATCGCCCCACGTTTACGCGTGTGGGCATTGGTTACGAAAGGGGAGATTCTCTACAGAGCTCCGGTGCGCAGGTTTGCGCTCTGGCGTGTCAAACCGGTACGAGTTATCGGACGGGGAGAAATCTCTCTGGTTTGGCGGAATAGATCAATGATCCACAGGTTCTTGGATTGCTCAATCAATAGGATTGTCGACCGGGTCCACCAGCTTTACGAGCAACGGCCTTTCTAATGCCTCGGTGATTACGTTCGACGATGGTTGACGTGAGTGTTAAGCGGGGCCCAGTGAACACGCTTGTAATATGACGATTCATGATGGAAGCAACTAGGTAGCGCCGCTTGGAACTACAACTACAAAGGAGGCAGGCATAACGCCATGGGCTGGATATTTTCTCCAGCTTTCTCCTTTAACCACATAACTCGGTAACGAAATACTGCCGCTCTTGCCTGTATTTCCGTGGCAGCGTCACCGCCCCTCACGCCAGCCTTCTGTAACTCCTTTGCCCTCTGCCACGTTAATAATGCGGCGCGTAAAGCATCCTGAATGGAGTCCAATCGCTCTTGTTTTACGTTGGTAGCATCCAGTCTGGCGAAGGTCAGCTCCTCGTGAGCCGCAAACAAATAACCCATGTTATCCAGGCCTGATTCATATCGGGCTTGTAACGCCTGCACCTCATTCTGCAACGCGTCAATTCGAGACTGTTTGATCGCGTGAAGTTCAGTGTCGCGGTCAAGTCCAGGAGGAAGCAGCCCCGTGCCGACACTTTCCAGAATTCCCCCTTGGCCCAACCCAGGCGGTCCCAATGCCTTGGACTGGTTGCCTGCTCCAGCCTTTTCCTTTAGCCACATGAATTGGCAGCGAAATACTGCCACTCTTGTCTGGGCCTCAGCTGCGGCGTCGCCGCCTCTCACGCCGTTTTTTTGAAGCTCCTTTACCCGCTGCCATGTTAATAGTGCGGCGAGTAAAGCATCATGAATGACTTCCAATCGCTCTTGTATTACGTTGGTTGCATCCAGTCTGGCGATGCTTAGCTCCTCGTGAGCCGCCAACAAATAACCTACATTATCCAGGCCTGATTCATATTGGGCTTGCAACGCCTGCACCGCCTGCTGCGAGGCATCGATTCGAGATTGCTTGATCCCATCAAGGTCAGTGTCGCCGCCAAGTCCAGGAGGAAGCAGCCCTGTACCGACATTGGTCGGAATGCCCTCTTGTCCCATCGCAGCCAGTCTCAATGCCTCGTGCTGGTTGCCGTCTCCAGCTTTCTCCTTTAACCACATAACTCGATAGCGAAATACTGCCGCTCTTGCCTGCGTTTCCGTGGCAGAGTCACCGCCCCTCACGCCAGCCTTATTTAGCGCGTTTGCCCTCTGCCATGTTAATAATGCGGCGAGTAAAGCATCCTGAATGAAGTCCAATCGCTCTTTCTTGACGTTGGTAGCATCCAGTCTGGCGATGGCCAGCTCTATTTGAGCACCAAACAATAAATTTGGATTATCTAAGCCATGTTCATAACGTGACTGTAACGCTTCCACCGCTTCCTGTAACGCATCAATTCGAGATTGTTTGATCGCATCGAGATCTGTGACGCCGCCAAGTCCAGGGGGAAGCAGTCCCGTGCCGACATTGTCCGGGACGCCCTCTTGGCCCAACGCAAATGCTGACAAAAGCAATATCGCTGCGAGCAATTTCATTTACCATCTCCGAATTCGATAAACTAATATCCATCGTTGAGGACTCTTGTTAAATGTAGCGGATCTCCTTTGGCAGAATGTCCGCTTTAGTCGGTAATCGATACTATTATATGGATGTCTGAAACTACCCGCAGTACGGATCCCTCAACTCGCAAATTCAAGCAACTACCGTTTCCATTTAGCAGCCAAGACACCGAAAGGAGACTTTACAAGCCGAACGACAGCTCGAACATTGGCTGCAAGGTTTCGTTCCCTGCATCGCTTTGAAGGTATCGCCGGATCCGCTCAGCCAATTTCGAGTCAATGGCGGCTAGCTCCGCCATCACAAGTTGCGCCTCGGACTTGCGATCTGCCTGCGCGAGACTGGCCGACAAATTGAACAAGATCGCAGGGTCGTTCGGTTTTTGTTGATAGGCTTTCCCCAACGACTGCACCGCGTCGACGTAGTCGCGTTTGATCATTTTCACGACGCCGTATAAGAAGTGGCCCTCAATCGACTCGCGATGCCGCGAGCGGAGCCGTTCGATGACTTGTTCGGCACGTGCGTTAAGTTCTTCATACAACAAACTAATAGCGAGCAAGTATTCCAAATGCACTTCCTCTTCACCGCTCAAAAATTCGCTTAGCACGTCCACAATCTTGTCAAATTCGAGGCGATCGTAGCGAGTCCAAGCAACTTTCCAGCGGTGCGCGACGCTGGCCGGATCTACTTCACACGCTTGCTCGAATGCGTCGAGCGCGGAGTCGGTGTCGCCTCGCTCCAGGTGCAATTCTCCTAGCAGATCGTAGTGCTGGCCGAGAAGTGCCGAACCTTGAATCAAGTCAGGGACCACATTGATGGCCACGGTTTGAAACTCGATTGCCTCGCGCACATCAGCCAGAGCGCCGACCAAGTCGCCGAGGTTGAATCGCGCCAGTCCGCGGTTGTGAAAGTAGCCTCCCAGCGACGAGCGAAGTTGCTGGTCGGCGGGACGATTGGCCACCCGTATTTGCATGATTTCGATCAACTCACTGTAGGTCGTTTGCGCCTTGTCGTATTCCTCTCGATCGAGGTGCACCATCCCTGTGTTCGAAAGCGAGGTCTCCCGGTCAATGCTGCCTACAAGACCAGGGTTGCTTAACTTGTCTGCGAGTTTGGCGCGCAAATCTGTCGCCCGATCCAACTCGCCGGCGGCCACCAGGGCGTTAACAAAAGTCGAACAAATATCTACGATGACTATTTCTTGATCGTTAGTGGCTGCTCGACCCAAACGTTCGCTGGCGCGCACCGATTTTTCCAGCCATTCCACCGCGTCGCTCCACTGCTGACGATCGTACAACGTCGACCCGTAGACCCAAGAAGCGTACATTTCAAACACGGCAAAACTCTTGCAAAATGGGCACCATTTTCGTCCCCAAGAGGCGTGGTCATAGATTCCTTTGATCTGCCGCTGCGTGCTGTCCGACGGGCTGAGTTGGTATTGAGCGAAAGCTACCTTATATCTACTTTCAATTACTAGCAGGTTTGTGAACATGGCGGTCGAATAGGCCCCGCTGCCGAGCAGCAAGACGGTCATCGCTTTTGAAAGCGGACTCCATCGCAAACGGGTGGGGCGCCCGAATCGGTTGCGTCCGCGCGTGCCTTCATTCAACGCTAAGATTGGCACGAGGAATACCCCGCAAAGTATCACGGCAAACAATATCCATCCGGACGAGTCAAAATCGTGACAGCGTTTAAAGATCAGGGCCAACATCCCAACACAGGACAATAGGCTGACGGTCGTACCGAACGTGCCCCAATTCGTGTCCAAAGGAAGGATCGAAACGCCGCCCAACATCAAGATGGAATAGATAGCGACGACGAGCATGACGCCCAGCAGATACGCGAGACGCGAGACGCGTCCAAACGGCGAGACGAGTAAAAACAATAGTCCTCGTTCCTCAACGATTGGGTCGAGCGGCGCCTGATCAATCTGGACTGTATTGTCGACGCCTGCGTAGTCTGTCGCCTCCGGTAGGCGTTCAATCGGCGTACTGCAGGCCGGACACGGATCAACGCCTTCTTGAATAACCAACCCGCAGACGCCACAAACATTCGATTCCATGGTTACTGGTCCTCGATTGAATCGTTCTTGTGAATCGCAGCTCGCGCCGCTTCCAGCACTACGGCCGCCGCATCCTCACCTAGCCAAGTAGACTTCTTTTGAAATGCCTCAGCTTCGGCCAGCATGTCGAGCGCTCCCTCGTCATCGCCAAGACAATTCAAAGCCAAAGACAGGTACGCCAAATCGAGGGCGTTTTTGCCACCGAGCTCCATCGATTTGCGGAAAAATGTATTCGCCTCCCTAAAACGTCCCGTTCTGAAAAGCGCCACGCCGTACGTGTTCGCTGCGTTGGCGGCAGATTCAGCTTCATCGCCTTCTTCCAGCAGCCACATAGCATGTGACTTACGAAGCGCCCGCCGCGCGTCGCCGTCGGAGAGGGTGAGCAGGACGACCACCTCCCAAACCTGTGCGTTCAGTTCGTTTGCGACTGCTCGCCAGATCTGGCGGAGTTTCTCGTCTGCTTCGGGGAGCGGCACATCGTTGGGCTTGGTAGCTCGCTGGATTCTCGTCGCCAGCGCCCATGCGGCGACCACGGGGCTTTCATCGTTCTGCAACGACTCAAGCGTCTTGTCCACGGTGCCGTCATCGTCTTCAAACTGCGCGGTTAGTTGACAAAACCGCAGCTTGGTGTGATCGCTTTTGGCAGTCAAGATAGGATCTGGATCGAGTCCGCGAGAGCTAAGTGAAAGGTCGAAAATTAGGTCGGCGCTGTGCGAATCGACTTGATGCACCTCTACCGCCAGCACGTTCAATCCAGCCACAAGATATTTCGGATCCAACTCTGCGACCAGCGATGAAGTGGCTGCCAGCAACGCGGGCGATGCCGTGGTGGCTGAATCAGGCAAGTTCGTTCGCAACACTTCGAAACCGTTGAGATATACGATGGCGCCGTCGTCGGCATCGAGTTCACAGATCAGCCTCTTACAAAACGATGGATCGTTCACATGAAAGCCGGCTCGAAAACATGCTGTCAGCGGTTTGTTGTCGATGTCGCCGTAATCAAGTGTTGTGTTGATGCGAGCATCACCGTAGCCCAGCGGAGCTGCGCCTTGGTCCCAGGAGGAGTCCTCGAAATTGGGCGCCGTCCAGTTTTCGGGAGGCAGGTCTGAACTGTAGTGCCATCGCCACTGTCCGCCGGTCGGCATTATGTCCTGCGGAAGTGAAACAAGCTCCTCCTCCAATAAAGCGTGAACGGCCTCATCGAGCTGCTGATCGCGAACATTGGTGAATCGAATCGTCCCGCGCCTGTCCAAAACGTAGGTGGCAGGCAAATCCTCCACCAACCATGTCGCTGCCAAGCGTCCGCTTGGTCCGTCATACACGTCTTTCCAGTTGACGACATTCGAGTCGATTAACGACGCGACGCGTTGAGAAGTTTCGTCGCAGTTTACTCCCAGCAGGGCGAAGGGAAGATCTTTCAGTTGCTCCACCAGCTCGCGTTTTTGAGGATACATGCTGCGACAGGCGGGTGACCAGTCCGCCCAGAAATCGAGCACTACAACGCGGCCGTTGTAGTCCGACAGTCTCAGCGGGGAGCCGAGGTGATCGCGTCCCGCCAGATTTTGCGCCTTGGCACCCACTCGCAGTGACCGTAGTTGAACCAGACTTTCACGAGCTGCTTCCTCAATGCGCACGCTATTGATTTCCTCGTCGGGAAACAATGTTTTCAAGCGCTCAAGCAACTCAATCTGATCGGGAATATAGCGCTCGGCTCGGCTATCGTTCTGCATCGCATTAACCAGCGCCAGCCCCGCGCGGGCACGCACCGAGGGTTGCGGATGCGCTAGGAACATCTTGCGCAAAAGTGTCGACAGTTGAGGGCAATACGAGCCATTGCCCAGTAGCAGGACCGCGCGTTGGATCGCCTGGCCTTGTGCGAGCTCGCCGTTGGCCAACTCGTACATCTTGACCAAATGCCGCCGACCAGCTTGAGATCCCATGGTTGAAGCTGGCCAAATCTGGTGAGCCAGCAAAAGGGCGTCCACTCGGTCGGAATCGGCGTCGCTTTGCAGCATCGCCTGGAGGCACTTGGCGAGATAGGTCGGAGCGGGGTGCCCCCGCAGCATCTTGACAAACGCGTTTCGATCTTCGGCCGACTGCAAACGGAATGCGAATTCTTGAAGTTCCTTGTCGTAGTCGCGTGATAGCGACGCCACGCTGCTTCCCACGATGACGGAAGCGTCGGGCAGCGGCAACGGCTTCGGCTGCGGGGAGATGCTATTCCGGAGCTGTGATAGGTGTTCGACACTTATGGCGAAACCAAGATTACGCCCTTCGGCAACCCAGGTATTAATTCCGACCAATTCGCCTGAGATCGTTAACAGCGGCCCGCCGCTGCTGCCGTTAGAGATAGCGGCAGTGGTTTGCAGCCAACGAGTCCTTGGATTCAAGTGCAATCCCTGTTGATAAATGTCAGGAAGCTCGTGGGTCTGTCGAATCGCGCTGAGAATGCCGTCTGAAACGGTGAAGCGAAACTCGTTCGGATGCCCGATAGCGATCAAGGCGTCGCCCGGCCGCAACGGAGGCGGAGCCCCCAGAGCGAACGGTTCGATCGACTCTGGCAATCCGTCCACCTTAATGATCGCTAGATCGCAGGCAACATCGACAGCCACGTACCCCGTGACGGGAAGTTGAGTCTCATCGCGCAGCTGCACGCGAGCGGAGACCCCACTCTCAATGACATGTCGATTCGTGGCAATCAATCCAGAACGACCGATGATGCAGCCCGTGCCGACGGCGATGTCGTTTCCCAATGCGTCGGATACTGTGATAAAGGCCACCGCATCATCGAATCGTTCGACCATCTCACTGATCGAATTCGGAGGAGTAACAGTCGTCTCGCCGGACGCTGGAATATGAGGAACCGGTTCGTTAACAACGTCTTCCGGATGCGTCGAGTTGGATTGGCTTATAGGCCGATGTCCGCAACCTAGGGCGAGAGCAGCGATAAAAAGCAAAACTGCAATATTCGAGTATTCAATCGCCGCACTTCGGAGTGGATCATAGTGTGACATAACAGATGAGCTTCCGTAATGCGTATTGCGAATAGTCAAAGCCGAGGTAGGACCAAGAGCTAAACAGGAACAGCTTACTCACGGTGATTCAGGCATCAGCATGAGAACCTGTGCGCTGGTGGCAACCCATCCGCGATCGCCTTCTGCCCAATACATAAACCCGCGAGCTGGATTGTACGCCCTAAACCAAGCTTGTTTGATGCATGTTGTGGCCGCCTTCACACGATCCAGACTCTCCTCAGGGGGGTGAGCAAAGGCTGCTGGAGTCGAGACAAGGATCTCTATTACAACACAAGTTAAGCATTCGCGCATCTTCCGAGTCTCCCGACCTATTCGAAAAAAGCTGCATTAATGTGTGCACAGCTGCGCGCGACACCTTAAGAACTTCTTCATGTCACCACTTACTAGAGCCCATAATCTTACAAAGATTTGGGTGTTTACGAGGATTCATCCAGGATTGCCAACTTCAATTCGGCTTTAGGTTGCCAAAGAGTCGCAACTATTTCGGAGCTTCTTAGCCGCTCGATACAGTAATCCAGCGACTGAAGTGGACCCCAATATTAGGACCACGGCTTAAGATAGAAACTCGCGTTTTTTCCGGTATGCTGTTGCAGGGTTGCTAACTCAGTTTACCAAGGAAGAAGTATAACACGGAAGCGACGATCATTCACCCCGTCTTTTAAGGCAAAGATAGCCTTAGAGTCAGTTCGTGAGACCAAGACGATTGCTGAAATCGCTCAGAAGCATCAATTGCATCCGACGCAGATAAACCTTTGGAAGAAGCAGTTGCTCGACGGTGCTGAGGACGTCTTCCAGGACGGTCGATCGAAGGAAGCGAAAGCGGTCTCGGATGAGCCGGAATCGGCGGAACTCTTTGAACAGATTGGTCGGCTGAAAATGCAGCTGGAATGGCTCAAAAAAAAAGATTCCGAAAACAGTTAGCGAAGCTAGGTCTTGGATCGATTACGACTGCGTGGCCCTCAGTGTCCGAGAGCAGTGTCGCTTGTTGGGTTTCCAGCGCAGCGGAATTTACTATGAACTGCAGCCTGAAACCGTGGAGAATTTGCAAATCATGCGTTGACAGTTAGCGACTTTACATACGTCCCAATGGCGACCGGATTCATGTATTTGGTTGCCGTGATGGATTGGTATAGTCGTCACGTCCTAAGCTGGCGATTATCAAACAGCATGGACGAAGATTTTTGCGTGGAAGCACTCGAGGAGGCACTGGAAGGCAGCACTCCTGAAATTATGAATACTGACCAAGGCTCACAATTCACAGGCCGAGAACTCACCAACCGTCTTAAAGATCGTGGGGTAGCAATCAGCATGGATGGCAAAGGACGAGCGATTGACAATGTGATGATTGAGCGACTATGGCGAACAGTCAAATACGAAGATATCTACCTCAAGAAATACACCAACGGAACCGATCTTCATAAAGGGCTGAGGACCTACTTTCTTCACTACACCTCAGTACGCAAGCACACTTCGTTGGACCGCCAAACACCAGCAGAAGTGTAGCGTAGTGGCCAGCTAAAACGCGACGTTCCCTCTATCTAAGAAACGCGCAGCCGTGGTCCTAATATTGGGGTCCACTTCATTAACCAAGTGACTCTCCCCAACTCCAACATGTTGGCGCCGAGTCTCATCTAACATCCACTGCCTTTGTCATGGCGGAAGTCCTAGTTATAGCTTCAATGTCCACACCCGGATCGCCGAGAACATCGCAGAGCAAAGCATACGCATCCGAGAATGGCAGACGCTGGACGTCGGGCCGGTCACAATAAAAATCCATGGTCGGTACGCGCTCCTGGCGGCTGAATTCAGTAAAATCCATCGACTGGCAGCGCGTGACTAGATTCCACCAGGCAGTTGTGCAATAT
>JBGSJT010000095.1:0-8356 GCA_041741715.1 Pirellulaceae bacterium
TCATGTTTTACCGAGGTTTAGTTTTTGGATATCAAGTGATTTTCGCCTAAAACCATTCTTTTTGCCCTGCCATGCCTTAAACAAACCTATCAGAGTTGTTTCTTGAATCGATTGGCTACCCACAGATTCTTCTGAAGAGCCAAAAAACTTTTCCAACTACTGTTAATTTAACCGAAGAATCCGCTATGACTGGTTCGATCTAACGTAATTAGGCGCGGATCTTTCGCCGCGTCTCCCATGCAAACCAATCTCAGAGTGCGAAGGACCGCAGTTGCATGATCCGAACAATCATTCTTGGCACCAGCCTAGTCGCCGTTTCCATGCTAGCAACCACCACTGTCTCGGCCCAGGAATACTGCGCCGATGGTACTAGTTGTGGCGAAGGCTTTCGTTACGACTACTATCGAAACAAAGTGTGGCCACTGCCATTCCGATCGCAAGATACCCGAGCCGTTTTGGACTATTTCGCGGTTCAGCGCAACAACGGCTGGAAATTACACAACACAGTGGGGGCCGCGATGTTTGATCCGGAGACCAATTGTTTGACAGACTCTGGTAAGTCCCAGGTTCGCTGGATTGTGAGTCGCGCTCCGCAGGATCGTCGCGTGGTGTTTGTGCTACAGGCCGATTCGCCCAACCAAACAGCGGCGCGAGTCGAATCGACGCAGCTGGCGATTTCAGAGCTCGTCCCAACCGGACCATTGCCACAACTGTACCTGACCGATCAAGATGCTCCTGGGTCGTCCGGCGTCTATCAGACGGCCATCATGCGGGCCATGACCACTTCCATACCGTCACCACGCTTGGCTGAAGCTCCAACGACACCCTAGTCAATCGAACTTACCGACGCGAATACGCAGCGAGGCAATGCCGCTATTGGCGGTACTGCTTCGCAGGCTTTCCAAGATCTGTTTTTTACGGAAGTGGATCTCTTGCATGGTGGCGCTATTGGCCACCTCCACTTGCAGCGCACCGCGACTGATGTTTCCTGGCCGCGAAAGCTTGGCGAGTATCTCTCCCACCGCCTGCTCCCAATGCTGTTGCAACTGCGCAGTGGCCTGGGTTTCTGAATAGCCGCTGGAGGCCATCAAGCGACGAATCACGCCGCCGATTGGTTTAGCCACCAAGCGTGTGCGACGTTGGTGAATCTGAGCTAGATCCCAAGCTTCTTGCTGTTCTGGGGTTGGTTCGCGCACTGTCATTTGCTCCTGCGAGATAATACTCCGTCTCGTTGCGCTTCCCCTTGAACCTCAGGCGCTAAACCCCAAAAAATCTTCTGGTTCCCAGGCTCTGCCTGGGAACCCACTGCCTTGCAGGCTCAGCCTATTAAACCTTGGCAGTCGAGGCGGAGCCTCCGGTGCAGTGCGTTCCCAGGCAGAGCCTGGGAACGAGGACTTTCAGTGCGGACGAGCTTAGGACTTCTAGCACTCGTGAGCGAGGTTCACTGGTGGACGGATCGTTAGGATTCGAACGCAAGCACCATTGTAGACCATTGGGTGAGAAACATGACACGGGGCATTCTTAGTGAGTTGGGTGTTTGGGGAGCTTCCCACAAGTTAGAATGAACAAGCGTGGAGCCTACCCGTTGTCAGCATAGGAAGAGTCGATGAATTTGAAAAACGTAGTTGTTGCCGTGTTGCTCGGTTGTCTGCTTGGATCGTTAGCCTCAGCTCAAGAGCTGGTTTTTTCCGGCCCGCAAGCTGGTGAGAAACTTCCGCCGCTCCCAGCCAAGGGGTTGATGGGAGAACTAGCAGGAAAGAACTTCGATGTGCTTGAGCTTATTCAGAACAAACCCACGCTATTGATTTTCGTCCACAGCGTGACTCGGCCAGGTTTTGGTATGACTCGGGCTTTGTCCAAGTACGCCGAATCGAAAAAGAAAGATGGGCTACTAACGGTCATCATCTTCTTGACCGACGATCCGACCAAGACCGAGAAGTGGGCCGAGATTTTACCTCGTCAAATGCCCGCTGGACCGACCTATTGCATCTCTCCCGATGGCCTGGAAGGTCCGGGCGCTTACGGTTTGAATCGCAATGTAATCCTGACCGTGCTGGTTGCCAAGGAAGGTGTTGTCACCGCCAATTCGGCGTTAGTGCAACCACAACTACAAGCCGACGGTCCCGCCATTCTGCGAGCCATCGTTGATGCGACCGGGGGAGGTAAGGTGCCTGCCATCGAAGATCTGGAGGATCAGCGTACCGCTATGCCTCAACGCATGCGTGCCGGAGTTGCAGGAGTTGAGTATGACGATGCGCAGTTAGTTGAGTTACTGCGTAAGGTCATCAACAAACAGGCCAGCGAAGAAAGTGTTAAGCAGGGAGCCGCAGAGGTTGAGGCCTATGTTGAAAAAAACGAACAGGCCCGCCAGGATTTGGCGCGTAGAATCACCACTATCGTGAACTCCGACAAGCTCGGCAATTATGGTACGCCAGCCGCCCAAGAGGTCTTGAAGCGCTGGGCAAAAACTTACGGTGAAAAGAAGTCTGATGACCCTGAGAAAGATGAGCCTAAGTAAGCGGCAATGGCGCTAGAGCTAGAAAACCTACGTTTCGTCCGGTGTAATCGCCAACCTACACTCGGTTTTGGGCTCTATAGAAGAATCAGTGGGTAACAACCCCGGGCGACAGGTTTTCGGAGGCATGGCAGGGCAAAAAGAATATCGTGTAAGCGTTTCGTTTCCACAGCCGCAATGGATCGGTTGCACTGAATCTGCCCAGCGAAACGGAGGTAGGCTCTGCTGAGGAGCGGGCCTGCCAAGGGATAACTGGGTCAGGGCGAGAAGAATAACTCGCTTGGCCTCGGTAGGACTCATGTTTTACCGAGGTTTAGTTTTTGAATATCAAGTGATTTTCGCCTAAAACCATTCTTTTTGCCCTGCCATGCCTTAAACAAACCTAACAGAGTTGTTTCTTGAATCGATTGGCTACCCACAGATTATTCTGAAGAGCCCAGTTTTGAGGGATGGATTTTGAAACGAGCACCTTCGGCGACTCACATCAATTCAGGAGCGCTGCGCTCTACGAGCGTTTAGGGGCTGGTGGGCGAATGGCTTGGGTTTGCTTAGCGACGGCGCGGCCAGCTTTTTTCCAAGGTTGAACTTTGACTACGCTCATACCATGCTTGCGAGTCGCCACGGCCAATTGCTTGCCGTCCGGCGATAGCGCCATCGACCAAATCGCACTGGCGGCCACTGGCTGGCTATCGACAGCTTGCATTGTGAGATAGTCAACTACGACCACGCTCCCATCCATGCAACCTGCTGCCACGAAACTTGATTTCGGCAGTGGTACAATGCTCGTCACCCAATTGTGCGCCGTGGCGATGGTCACGATGGAGGAAGCGCTGGCCACGTCCCACAATTGAATAGCGCGATCAGCACCACCACTGACGATTTGTTGATCTTTGTTCACGAAGGCCAAACTCCAAATTGCGTCCTTGCCAACTTTCATTTCAGCTTGTTGTTCGAGCTTCGGCCAACTGAAAATCTTGATGGTCCCATCACCGGCGGCGGTCGCTACTTTATCACCCGCTGAGCTGAAGGCGATATCGAAGATGGCGGCGGCGTGAGCGTCGACGCGCCGTAGTTCTTTGGTTTGATCAACGGCCAGCACGAGGAGCTTGCCATCTTCGGTACCTGCCAAGATTTCATTGGCTGTGGGGGACTGTGCAAGCGCGCGAATCCAACGCGCGTCGAGCTCGAAATCCTTGGGCTCGTCGGGTTTCTCTTTTTCGCCCGAGCCACTAAACACATGCAGGCCACCTTTGTAATCGCTGGCGATGGCTTGGCCATTAGCTGTGGGCAAGATGCTCCACAACGAATTCTCGCTCTCGCCGACGACGGTGAGCTGAGTGGGATCACTCGACGTAGTTCGTACCACCTCGGCCGGTCGAAACAATAGACCTTGCGAACGAGTCCCGAGCAGTATGCTGTCATCTTGCCAAGCCACGCTACTGATCCATGGTCCATCGGCGACCTGCGTTTTGGTCTCGTCCGCCGCCAACCCCCAGCTTGACTGACAAGCTACCCCAGCCACGCAGAGCATCCGCAGTTTATTTCGCGAGACAAACGCCAAAGAATGCAGGGTAGAACGAAAAGTCCGAGTAATAGAGTTGAGCCGAGTCATGAAGTTTCTTCCTAGGGAGGGTCGTTTGTGGGGGTTTGTCGCCGCTGCGCATTCGCAAATACCATTGTATTGTATTTTGGGGCGGACCGTCTTGCAAAGTCGCAGGGCTTGTGAGCGAGCCAATGCTGAGTAAATTCTTGGGTTTAGCGCCTGAGGTTCACTTACAAGTCAAACTAATAAAACTCGGTCACTAGCGACCGGTACAGGAAATCACGATGAGCCGCCAATACATTTTTACTATGGAATCGATGACCAAAAAGCATGGTCCCAAGGAAGTGCTCAAGGATATTTGGCTGTCTTTTTATCCCGGTGCTAAGATCGGTGTACTCGGCTCCAATGGGGCTGGAAAGAGTACTTTGCTGCGCATCATGGCGGGGGATGACAAGGAGTTCGATGGCGAGGCCCGCCTCACTACCGGCTTCACCGCTGGCTACCTCCCGCAAGAACCACAACTTAACCCGAATAAAGATGTGCAAGGGAACGTGGAAGAAGCGGTCGCCAAACGACGGGCCGTGGTCGACCGCTACAACGAGATATCGATGCTGCTGGGGGAAGTGACCGACGATGACAAAATGCAGAAATTGTGCGACGAAATGGCGCGGCTGCAAGATGTCATCGATTCGAACAATTTGTGGGAGCTTGATCGCACCGTCGAACTGGCCATGAACGTCATGAACCTGCCGCCGGGAGATGCCGACGTAAGCAAGTTGTCGGGTGGTGAGCGTCGGCGAGTGGCGTTGTGCAAGCTGTTGATCGAGCAGCCCGATCTGCTACTGCTTGACGAACCGACAAACCATTTGGACGCCGAGTCGATACACTGGCTGGAACAGCACTTGGATCAATACCCAGGAACAGTTGTGGCGGTAACTCACGATCGCTACTTCTTGGACAATGTCGCCAAGTGGATTTTGGAACTCGACCGCGGATCGGGGCACCCTTTTGAAGGAAACTACTCGGCTTGGCTGGAGCAAAAACAAGCTCGCTTGGGCCGCGAACAACGACAACAACTCAGTCGTCAAAAAGCGTTGGCTAAGGAGCTCGAATGGATACGATCGTCCCCCAAAGCTCGGCAGGCCAAGAGCAAGGCGCGGATTTCATCCTACGAGAAACTATCCGCCGAAGTATTCGAGGATCGACCAGACGAACTGGAAATCCAGATTCCTCCAGGGAAGCACTTGGGGGATCTGGTGATCGAGGCCCAAGGGGTGTGCAAAGGATATGGCGAGCGGCAGTTGATCGATAACTTGTCATTCCAACTTCCGGCGGGGGGCATCGTGGGAGTGATTGGTCCCAACGGTGCTGGCAAGACGACTCTCTTCCGTATGTTCATGGGAGAAGAACAACCCGACAAGGGAGAAATGCGCGTCGGTCCCACCGTGGAACTTGGCTATGTCGATCAGAATCGCGACGCGCTCGACCCTGAACAGACCGTTTATCAAGTCATCAGTGGCGGTCACGATGTGATTGAAATGGGAGGTCGCAAAGTCAATTCTCGCGGCTATGTTTCCAAGTTCAACTTCCGCGGCCCTGATCAAGAGAAGAAAGTGGGCAAGCTATCCGGCGGTGAGCGCAATCGTGTTCACCTGGCAAAACTTCTGCGACGCGGTTCGAACGTGCTGTTGTTGGACGAGCCGACCAACGACTTGGACGTCGACACACTGCGAGCGTTGGAAGAAGCGATTCTCAATTACGTGGGATGCGTGGTGGTGATCTCGCACGATCGCTGGTTCCTGGACCGCATCGCCACGCACATTTTGGCCTTTGAGGGTGACGGCCATGTGCACTGGTGCGAAGGTAATTTCGACACTTACGAACATCAACGTCGCGAGCGACTTGGTATCGGTGAGGACGAAGTTCGCAAGTTCCGCTATAAGAAGATCACGACGTAGCTTTGAATTGCACATTGCGATAGATTTCCGAAAGTAGCACGCCAATGCTGAGCGAGGGGAATTCAAAACTCGCGGTCAATTCCTTTTCTTCGCTGAACAACCATCCGCCATCACTCTGCCGAACGAAGCTCTCGACGTGCGGATGGTCCTGGGCGATAAAGATCAATTCTCGTAGAGCAACGATCTGGCGGTAGTGATCCGCTTTTCGTCCACGGTCGTATTTTTCTGTCGCGTCGGACAGTACCTCGACAATAACGGTCGGATTGGTGAGCGTATCCTGACACTCATCCTCAAACTCCAGTGGGCCACAAACAACCGTCGCGTCAGGGTAGGTGTGCAATCCCGTCGCCAATACTAGCACGCGGAGATCGCTGTTGAACACGACGCAAGGTTTGTTTTTTAGTGCGTTACCAGCTTCACGAACGAAATTGGCTGCGATGAGGCTATGCATGGCGGATCCTCCCGCCATGGCAAACATTTCGCCTTCAAAGAACTCGCTCCTGGATGGCGACTGACGCTCGCGATCTAAATATTGTTGAACACTGATTCCTTTTAGTGCTGAGGACATGAGGCAGATTCCGCGTAACACGATGGCTGGCTCGGACAGACATTTATTATAACATAGCGGCTGGTAGTCGACGGATCACTGGGGATTAGAACCTGCGGCGCACGATGAGCAAGCTGCGATCGGTTTCGATGGCATTTTGATCGGCTGACAATGGTAGCAGCCTGGCGACGTGATCGACGATGTCTTCGACGGCCTCTTCGTGCATGTCGCGAACCAGCTTGAGCAATGCGTCTTGCGTAAAACCGCCGCGATGAATGCCGCCGATGACAGCCGCTGAAGCGATCATCAGCAACTCTCCCGCTTCTAGCACAAACTGCTGATTGTCGAATTGGCTGTCGGGCTGAACAGCTAGAAGTGTTGAAGTACCTCCCAGCGGGCGGAAGCCACGACTCCCGACGACAAAAGCTTGAATGTTCCCGGCCAGCGACAATTGCGTGGCGCCCGAGATGGGATCGATCTGCACGTAGCACAGGGAACTGCGCCAATCGCCATCTTCGGTGGCCCACAGAATGTCGTTGGCTTTGCGGAAGACCTGACTGGGGCGATGATTGGCGTTCCAACACGTTTCGACTACCGTCTGCAGGCTGGTGGCGACCAACGCTCCGGCGGCTCCCTGCGTAGCGGCCGCCCCCATAGCGGCGCACAGCATCTGATGACGATTGATGTTCCAGGTGTGAAAATTCCCACCTAGGGCTTGGCCTTGAAAGGTCCAACCGCCGATCTCATAGTCCTCGTGCAGCGGTTGCGAGGTTGGCAAACGCGACGACTGCACCAGACTGGCCGATTCAACTTGGCGATTCAATCCCCGCGTCTTCAGCACTTCATCCGCCAGCACGCTGCGTTCGATATCGACCAGAATCTTATCTCCAGCCGCCTTGGCGGCGTCGATATCGGCGGGGCTAAAGTCACGCACATGATCGCTCCACAACCACAGCGTTCCGTGCGGCATGGTGGGGGAACCGATAGGGACACACAATGCCGCCGCGTAGTCCTCAGGACAACTCCACTCAGGTGCCAGCTTGGTATTTTCCAGCAGGACAGCGTTCCCCATCAGGGCTTCTAGATCGGCCAAGGCCCCCCGCAAATCGCGCGGCGGCTTGGTCAGGGCCGAAGTCGACATCCCCCAACAACTGCGCATTTTCAATTGACTGGTCGCGTCATCCAGCAAGTACAGGGCAGCCGCGTCGCTACAGGTCAATTCCGCAGCGCGATGCAGCGATTCATTCAGCCGACCAGCGAGGGCTTCCGCTTCGTCATGGCGAATGCTCACACCCAGCGAGGTTGCCAATTGAGCTTCCTGCCGCACGATGGTCCGCTCCGCCGACTTGAGCTCTTGCACCAGACCATCGATCTGTTCCAACAGTTCCCAGGCCTGTTCCTCGCTGGTCCCATCCAGGGCTGAAAAGTCTTCAGCATCCAGTAGTCCGTCGATCGGGTAGTTGCTAACCAACTGCACACGTTGTCGGAGTGGTGGAAGCGGTTGTTCCGGGTCATGCTGCAAGTCAAGCGGATGATGAGGCGTACCACCCAACGGGCGCGGCACCCAGCCCGTTGCGTCAGCGAAGACACGCATGGTCTTTGCCAAATCGATCGACTGGGGAGATTGAGAGGCAAGTACGGTTGCAACATCGCCGTCAACATGCAATTTCAAATGCCCTGGAAGCTTCCTAGCCACGTGGTGGTTTCCTTCTGGATGGTGCTCTATCGTCCGCCAAAACTCATGAGCCGCGCTCGACCGCGCAGCAATCTCAGCATTTGAAACACAGTCCCCG
>JBGSJT010000096.1:0-19090 GCA_041741715.1 Pirellulaceae bacterium
TTGCGATTCCCAGCCATTGCGGCTGATCCATTTCCAATTGTGCAACTGGCCACAAAAGGGACAAACGAGTTCTCCGTGTGCGACTTGTCTCCAGCGCTGCTGATCTGCGTTTGGGTCATCGTCGAACACGTGCCTGGCATGCCACGCGCACAGGTCCATGGCGTTGGCGCGATAGTGCACGAGCACCATCGAGAGAATCGCGTTCGCTGCCACGCTGGCTATCAGCAGCAGAGTCAGCCAGCGATTGAGGATCGGCTTGTTATCGTTCATGTGTATTCCACTCCTGCTGCCGCGCATCGGGCGGCGATTTCCTCCTCAGAGCAATTCCGTGATCGCCCTTCCTTGACGATCCTCGTTCGCAGGCTTTCGCGAGCGACTTGCTCACGAGTCAGCCCGTCTCCACGCCCCACCAACTTCAGCGGTTCGCGTCGATCAGGTTCCGGGACGCTCTGGCCGGTTAGCCACCGCGCGAGCCACCCCGGGTGCATGCGTTGTTCGTCGGTCCAGTACGGGTTGTGCGAGCGCTCCCGATAGAGCTTCATGAACGCGTGGGCTTTCTCTGGAGGTAATCCACTTTTGCAGGCGGCTGTAGCGGTCTCGCGTGCTTGTCGCACTCCCAAATTTTCCAACTCACTCACCACCACCTCCCAAGCTTCGATGGGTCGGTCGGCACCGCTGGGTTTGGTCGTGCGGAATTCTTCTTCCGGAGGTGGAGGAGATAGGGAACTAGGAAGATAGGAAATGCATATAGAGCGTTTTACGTTTTTGACCGGGTTGTTGACCGGGTTGTTGACCCCCTGACGACGTCGCGCGGTGCTGCCTCCAGAGGGGCTCCCGTCGGTCAGTTCAGTGACCGTTTTGAATTGCAGTTGGAGCTCGACGCCAACGGCTTCCGATTTGCCGGTATAGGTCGAAGCGTAAATAGTATCGCGGTGCAACAGGCCAGTGGTCGCAAGCCTAGCCAGCGCGTTTTTGAGCGTCGATTCTTTGCAATCGAGGTCAGCGTCTCGGCAAAGTTCCCCCTTGGTCGTTTGCAGCGGATCCCAACCGGCGATCTTGGCAATGAGACCGATTAGCTTCCAAGGCGTGCTGCCAGGCCGAATGCCGAGCCTCTCAGCGGCGGTCTGTGCGGTCAGTATCCGTTGACGGATGAGAGATCGCCGAACTTGCGCCTCACGGGCTATCTCAGCTTGCGCGCGGTCTTGGGCTTCAACTATGTCAAGTAAAGGTCGGTCGCTAACTGTCATGATTCCAATTCCATCCAACTGGGTAGCTCATCAGCGTCGATGTAGATTTGTTCTTTGATTTTTGGTAGGCACTGTTCGCAGACCATCAGCCGTTGGTACGCGCTGGGCGATTGTTCGGCCGCCGTTTGCGCCCACAAGTAGCCACGGACCAACAGCGTCGACGGTGCTCGGTCGCATAGCTCACAGGGCTCGTCAGTCGTGATTTCGTGCGGGTGGATCATGGCTCACTCACTGCGAGCGATCGACGCGTTGGCCCACATGACGCAGTTCTCCAGATCAGTCATCGCCAGCGAACGCTCGCGAGACGCTGGGCATTCATTGACGATCATTTGGGCTAGTTCTTTGGCCTTCGCACGAATGGCGGCATAGCGTTCGGGCTGACCTTCTTTGGGCGGGTGATAACTGAAGTTTCTCTCGATACTTTTTTCCATCGGTACATACCTTCCACGCAGAGGGACCAAGCGGGCTCGAAAAAATGCGACGTATGAAGTTCGTACAAACTTCATACGTGGAGTAGGACGGAAACCTACCTCGATCAGGGTGGTTCGTCGGCAGAGTCGCCGGTGAGAGGATCATTTGTTGACTGCCAGTCAACACGCCGTCGCGATCCGCCAGGCCGGCCAGCCTGACGGGTACGCGGGCGATTGACTGGCCCAATTGAAACGTAGCGGAAGCCTCTGGCCTGCCGATGGCACTCGACGAATGCCATCCGGCCAGCATGACAAGCCAGAGGCTTCCACCACGTTGTTGATTGAATAACTACTCTTTGCCCGAACCAGAGTAGAGCGACAAACAGAGCTGTTCGCTCTGGACCTTTCGCAAATAGATTTCGGTGGTACGAATGGACTTGTGTCCCATCAGCGCTTGCACGGCGCGAACATCGAGGTTGGCGTCGAGTTTGACTAGTCGCATCGCTTCCTGACAAGCAGTATCGCGAAAGCAGTGCGACGAAAGCTTGCAGCCAAACAATTCCCCTAGTGGCCCAGCTACGTCGCGGTTGAACAGATCGACGTTCATTGGACCGCCTCGGCTGCTGGGGAGTAGATACTGGCTGGCGTGCATCGCAGCCGCCCTCTGGTCGCGACTGCTGGCCGCTACGCGATTGTGCCAGGCTCGCGTGCAGTCGATCAGCTCCGGAGCCACTTCGATCGCATGACTGGCTCCCCGCTTCGATCGGGCTAGCGATACAACATGCCCTTCGACTTCGTGAACCATCAGCCTGGCCAGCTCGTTGAATCGTCCAGCCATGGCTGTCAGCCACAGAATGGTTAGCCCATGTCTCCGAGCGATTATCGAACCCGATCCGAAGCGCGTCAGAAACGCATCGCAGCCGATCGGGCGTTGTCGGTAGAAGTGGCCGCTCCAGGCCAGGTCCCACGCGGCTAGGTAGATCGGCGCGCGGAGCTCCTCCGGTATCGGCCGCGTCGCCGATCGCGTTCGTTTCGGTTTGATTTGGCTCATGAATCACGCGTGATCCTTCTTAGGTTGCCAGGCGATCAACAAGCCAGTGAACAAAGGCTGGCCATGGAACTTCTGCCAAAACTCGCTCATTGCCGTTAGACCCGGAAACCCGTCATTGATCGCGAACGCATGCAGTGCGTGCATACTGGTTAGGATGCTTCGACCGATGTCGATTCTGGTGATCTTGGCTGTTTCGATGTGGATAGAAATCGGCATAACCGCTAGGCACTCAGGATCAGGAATGATTTTCGCGCAGCGTTTCGTTCGCATGCCCATGTAGAGCTGTAGCGTCTCGCCTGGCCTGGCATGCCGACGTTTGCCAAGCCTGCGAATGGTGTGCGACTTTTCCCCACTGCGGATCGCATCCACGAACTGACTCTGGAAGTTGTACGCAACCATCACGCCCTCCGCTTTCGATTCTTAGGGAGCACGTCGAAGCCAGGGAAATACATTTGTCGAACGTTGGCTAGCGCGGTGGCTTGCTGTACTTCGATCGATGCGGCCGCGTGGCGCTCGGCCACTTCATCGAACCAGCCGACCTGAAAATCGTGCTGACGCATTTTCAGTTTGACGCGGCCCGAATCGTCCAATTGAATTTGCTCCGTCTTGGGATCGGTGGCCAGCTCCAAGTGCGTCAGCTCGTGATCGATGATCGCTACCAGCGTCTCTTCTTCCCACTGCCTGACGTTGTCGCCATCGATCCACATGATGGCATCGCCACGGCCCGCGACTCGCTCTTCCAGCTTACTGATGCGAATGCAGGCGTACGCATCGCGGCCTTGTATTGAGATGGCCGGGCCAGTCTGATCACCATCTTTGTTACGAGGTCCGTAGACCAGGAACGATTCAACAGCCACCGACATGGCGATCGTTGGTTCGAGCATTCGCGAATGGTAGATCTGCTGCGTTCGCTGGATTGTCTCCAGCAGGCTGCCTGTTACTTTGTCAAATCGTTTGCCTGGCATGTTTCAACTCACTTAAACACGTCGGTTATTTGGCGGACTTCGATTTCCTCTAGCTTCTTCTCGATGCGATTCACCATTGGACCGAAGGCCCAACCGCCGCCGTTCCCGCCATCGCGTAGTTCAAACACAAGCCGATCCGCAAAATCGCCATTTCCATTTGTAAATAGGTCGCGTGCGATTTGATCCGCAATGAGTCGGTTGATAGACGGCTGAGGAACCTGGCCTATCTTGGCAGTGGCGTATCGAGCAGCTTGCTTTCTGAGGTGATAGGCAATCAGTGCCCGGTGCGGTTCTCTGATTCCCTCGATCATTGGGGCACTCACGGCACCCAGGCACTGCAGAACGTCGCTAATGAATCGCGTCGCGGTGAATACTTTGCTGCGATCCGTTTCGTGTTTACTCGCGCTCGTCGCTAGCGCCTCCCCGCACTCCTCCGCCAATGCTTGCGTGATTTCGTCGACCGAAATTTGCACTTCCGCTTCGACTTCGATCGATTTGCAGAATTCAACTCTCATTCACCAGCCCTTTTCAAAACGGAATCTCATCAAAACGCATTTTCTCTGCCCTTGCGGCTAAGAACTCACATGCACGGCACTTCCAACGTCGTGTGCTCCACAATCGCCGCTTGCAGTCGATGCACCGCCTAGTCGTCATGCGTACGATCCACCAGCAACGGTAGATATCGTTCCAGGTCAGGCTGGCCAACGGCCAATCAAAGCACAGCGCCAGCAGCAACGTTGCCCAGCGAACTTGACGGTAAGAATAGCGTCGATGCTCGACGTAACCCTTGATCGTCTTGGTCTGCTTCAGGCCGACTGGCGGACGGCCCCAGCAGCGGTCAATGGGCTCATGAAAAACAAACCGCCCCATTCTCCAACGCTGCAGCGTCACGTAGCAGGGACGCTTAAACCAGCCATCCCCGTAACACTTGTGGCATTCGTCTTCATCGCCCGAATAGATATGGGTGAAGATTCCCGTCCCGTCGCAGCTCCAACACGGCTTGCCGGGCAGCTCTTGCAGATCGGTCCCATCCTTCGACGCGAACCGATGCAGGATCCGAGACTTCATCGCGTAGAACCGCTCTTTGTCCAACGGAGAACTATTGGCGATATGCAGCAGCCGGGCCAGCATGATTGATCCCCTCCTAGGATTCCGTTTATCCAGCCGCTCTGGCTGCCGACATGGGGACCAAGTCTAGTAGCTCGCCACCTTCGCGGAGGACCTCGTCGGCGATCTCCTTGCGATGTACGGTAATTTCCCTGGGGACCCGAAAGCCCAACCGCACTCGATTGCAATCAACACTGACGACAAACACTTCCAGATTTCCGCCGATCAAAACACTTTGATCAGGCTTGCGTGATAGTACCAACATCCTTCAGGACTCCTTTAAGTTTCCGAGCTAACAACTATCAATCAAAGGACCGGGCAGGATTCGAACCTGCGCGACTGCTACCCTCAGGTGATCAACCCCTTCTCTCACAGCACACTACCGCGTTAAACACGCGGCGCTCTACCGCTGAGCTACCGATCCATGAATCCCACCGTCGCATCTACGCATCAATCGGACGCGCGGTGCTCGTTTCAAACGATACGATCCGTGGATCGAGTCGCATTTGTTCATTGAGTTGCAACCACATCGCGTCTTCGGATTCGAAGTCGCATTCGATCCAGTGGTTCACCTGTCCCCGGCGATTGAGCTTGACCCATTTCCGCCACGGCGTGACAGTCACCAGGTCGATGTCCACCGCCCCTGCCACGCCCAGCAGCGTGATCATCGGTTTGCCATTGAGCATGAAGGCCAAGCCACGCGTCTTAGTCCGCACCTTCGTCCCATGCACGTCGACGACGACGGACGAGCCATCCGGCACGTTCGCGTTCCATCGCTCGACAGCATCGCTGCCAGATACGTCACTACAGGCCACATCCAATTCAGTCACTGCCACGACAGCTCTCCTTGTTAAATAAAACGCGGGACGCGGAAAAACGGCGTTGTCGCTCATACGCCGTTGTTCGGCCACGTAGCGCCTCGCTTCAATGAGGCCGCGCCCCGCGTTTGGTTCCTTCTATTCCGGTTTCCAAGTCCGGGCCAACCCACCAATGAACCAACCGCTTTGGTTCGTTTCTAAGTTGGTCAATTGGCAAACAATACCCTCGTCGGTATTCACACGCAGCCCGTTGTTAAACACGCCGCGCAGTTGTTCCAATGCGTCGGCGATAGCTGCGCCAAGCAGATTCGCTTTGGCTTGAATCTTTCCATCTTTGATCGCATTCGTCCGAACGTTCTTAAGGCGATATCCGAAATAGAACGTCTTCAGCTCTGGCTTCGTTGCAATTGACTCGATCATCTTGATTTCCCCAGCACGTCGAAATGGGCCAGTACGTCGATTAAGGCTGCGCGACAGGCCGAGTCGATAATTGGCAGGCCAGCTTTACTGACAATGCAGCAGAAGCGTTGGGCATTGATCGTGATGTCAACTGATTTGCCGGGATTTGTCCACTCCCACGGTGCCAGGTCGTTTAGCATCGCCATCATCAGTAGTTGTGGGGTGGAATAGCCCGACAGCTCAAATTGTCTGTCTTCGATCGTCCGCTGCAAAACAGCCGCGCCGCGTCCGTCCATTTTGAATTGCACCTCTCGGCCCAGGGCCTACGATGGGCAGGATTGCGGGGAGTTAAAACCGCTCACACGCACACATCGCAGGCCCCAGCGGCCGACTTGTAAAACACGGGTTAGGGAAACGAAACATTCGCGATGCTACAATGCACCGCAGCCAAAAATCGGTTGGACGGACATTTGCAGTGGCCGCCCAACCTCACAAGTCACCCCTACGTTCCAGAGGCAACTTATGTCTTCAGAAAACCTGCGTGCTTCATTTGCCGAAATCATGCGAACGCTGGAAACAACAGACGATCGCCAATCCAAAGCCCTGATCAATTCCATGGAGCTAATTGCCCTGGAGATCAACCATCTGGCCGTTTCGCTCAAGGTGGTTCCCGATCAGCTGAAAGATGTTCTTGGCTTGCTTCGGGACTTGGAGAGGAAGGTGGCTGAACTTTCACCCGAACTCGACGAATGAGGTCGTACCGGATTTGGCCACCGCCGTGCTTACTTATCAGATCGGGGAAGCCCAGCTTTTCGAGATCGTCGACGAACGCTTGCGTATTCTGCTCTACTTCCAGATAGATATTGATCGACATGCGCGTACTCCATTGATTTGATTCAACAATGGTGCGGTCAGATGGGGCTGCAGGCTCCGCCACGCTTCCAGGCGTTTGCCGCGTCTGGCCGGCGCTCCCCCATCTCGCAAAAAAGAAACGCCGCTCAGCCCAATCGACTGCACGGCGTTGAATATAGAGTATGCTGACTAATCGTGTCAATAGTCAGTATGCTGAATTATTAGATGCTCATTACGCACGATACGATTTGGACCAAAAGGCTCAGCATTATCATTAGCCCGATAATGGTCGTGTTGGAGCGGATACCCTTCAGAATCTTGTCGGTTTCGTCGCTCATTTGCTCGGTTCATCCTCGACGATCGCAAATTCGACCGTCAATGTTTCTTTGGAATCGTTGATTTGTTCTAATGCCCGTTTCAACTGAAGTAAGGGGTTCAATTCGCTGAAGCGTATGATCTGCTCAGAGCAATGGTTGCACGCGCCGGAGCTGCTGATTGCTTTTGTGATTCGGGAAATATCCATTTCGGTCGTCAGGCCACATCGGTGGCATGTTACGCGCACGATATTCAGTTCGCACGTTCCGATTTTGGTAACTTTCTCAGTCATCTGCCAACGTTTAATGCGATTTGACTGGTGAAGGCAGCAGATCTACTAGACTACTCTCCAAGGTAATTGCCACTTTCACCATTTGGCTGAGAGTCGGATCAAATCGACCGACTTCGATAGCGCAGTATGCCGGTTGCGTTATTCCCATACGTTCGGCCATTTGGACTTGGGTAAGTCCGAGTTCTTTTCTTCGAGCTTTGACGCGTTCGCAAAACTCGGCATGTTCGTCGCTGGTAGCCACTTCAATCATGCTCCTTATGTTAAATTGGCGCTCTGGTTTTGTCACTTACTGAATTGGAGAATCTTTGTGTGGCGATTCATCTGGGTGTTTTTGACGTTGCGCTATCACCTGACAGCGGAGGTAATCAAGGGGGAACGCAGACGGGTGTCTAAGGCTCGTCGAATGGCGGAGTTTGATCATTGGTATAGACACACTCAACCATTGCGACCAAAGTCGGTTGTCCCGCCGACCTCCTCAGCAGGTGCAAGACCCGAGCAACCGTAACCTGCGTTCCATTTTCCAGTTGCAATAGTTCCCCCTGCCGTGGGAGCCACTGCGTAGCAGCATGGAAACTGACACCCTCCCCAGGGTTTTCTGGCGTTGCCCCGATGGGGTTGCAAATCACATAGACCGTTTGCAGGCCCTCATCGTCGGCGTAGTCCGAGAGCGCCGGCGATATGATTGGCACTTTTTTCGGGTCGTAGCTGACGTTCACAACAGTCTCTCCACTGGGTAAATTGGCGCTCTGGTTTTGTCGAGCGATTACAGGGGTTCACGAATGGATGACAATAAAAGGCCACGGCCTAAGGTTTCACGAGATGACGATTGGGTTCAGATCGACAACGTCTTTTTTCGCGAATCAAAGCTGACGGCGATCGAATTCGGTGCCAGAGAATTCGAGAGCTTTCGACGGATCGGCGTAAGGTTGCATTGCGAAGGAAGTTCGGTCTTTTTTGCATGCCCGTCAGAACACTTGCCTCGTCTCCGTACTGACCTTTTGGCAGTTCTCGAACTAGATGACTTCCGGGAACATGCCCCTGACCGCAGGCCTCTGCCTCCGCCGGACAAATACGAGGAAGAGCCATCACACCACAATGGGATCTTCATCTTCTTCCAAAGGTGACATTTTCCGTTGCGAGACCCATTCGCGAACTTGTGAAATCTCACTTGGCTGTTCAAAGACAACCGATTCGGCGCCCTGTAAATGCACTTCGACGGTCGACTCCTGACCTCCGCCATCGGGCACGTATTCAACTTCGGGATTGAATATGACGGCAGCAATTGCTTGCTCGCGAAGGTAGCAACTTTCACCTATCTGGACGAAGCCTTTTTTTACGCCTCTCATGAGAACCACTCCATAACTGGGTTGGGCTTCCATGCCGGTTGCATTCGCCATGCTTGCGAATTACTGTAGAAACTGCGGCCAAACGGCATTTAACTGTGAACAGGGTGGATGACGGGACTTGAACCCGCGACCACCGGAACCACAATCCGGCGCTCTACCGACTGAGCTACATCCACCATCGGCAGTTGAGATTCTAAATTTGTTGGCTGGCCGAGTCAATGAGCCAGCTTTGTTCCAGCTGCGGTTTTTTGTTGGCGGACATTTGCCTCTCGACCAATCGGGAATTGCAGCGATAATAGATTGTCCATTCGACAGGGTTCTCTAACACCCACAGCTCGGCCGGTTTTGCTCGGCTGCGAAGATGACATTGCCGCTTGGGAGATTCCGACGCGGAGCGTCGGGCACCTTTGCTTCCTTCCACTGGCGGTCACTTATGAAAAATGCGTCGAAAATTGAATTGCTGGCACCGGCTGGCAATTGGGAATGCGCTCAAGCGGCGGTTGAAAACGGGGCGGATGCGATCTACTTCGGCCTCGAATCAGGTTTCAATGCGCGCGTTCGTGCGACGAATTTCCATTGTCGCGAACTACCGCAATTGATGCTGATGCTCCATCGCCAAGGTGTTCTGGGCTACGTCACGCTCAACACGCTGGTCTTTACGGACGAACTCTCCAAGCTGGAGGAGAACGTGCGACTGCTGGCTGAGGCCGGGGTCGACGCGGTCTTGGTGCAGGACTTGGGAGTGGCGCGTTTAATTCGCGAACTGTGCCCGTCGATGGTAGTGCATGCCAGTACTCAGATGACATTGAGCAACGCTGCTGCGCTCGACATGGCGGTAGAGTTGGGAGTGCAACGCGCCGTGCTCGCTCGGGAATTGTCGCTCAAGGAGATCCGTCAGATCACTTCGACCACAACGCTGCCGGTCGAAGTTTTCGTACATGGCGCGCTATGCGTGGCCTACAGTGGACAGTGTTTGACGAGCGAGTCGCTGGGGGGCCGAAGCGCTAATCGCGGCCAGTGCGCGCAGGCTTGTCGGCTACCCTACGAGGTGCTGTGCGATGGCGAACGTCGCGAGTTAGGCGACGTGAAATATCTACTCAGTCCACAAGACTTGGCGGCGCACGATTTGGTCCCTGAACTAATCGCGGCTGGAGTCTGTTCACTCAAAATTGAAGGTCGGTTGAAAACGCCCGAGTACGTGGCCAACACCTGTCAACATTATCGACAGGCGATCGACGCGGCGCTAGCGGGCGAGCACCGTCGCCTAAACGTAGAGCAACAGCGTGAATTGGAACTGAGCTTTTCGCGCGGCTTCTCACCCGGCTGGCTGGAAGGCTGCGATCACAAACGATTGGTACCGGGGTTGAGTAGTTCCAAACGCGGTGTGCAGATCGGAACGGTACTGGATACTCGTGGCGATGAACTTAAAGTCGATTTGATCGCGCCGCTAGCACTGGGCGATGGGATCGTACTGCAAGGGGATCGTTTCGGTGGCCAAGAAATCGGTGGGAGAGTCTACGAACTCTATCAAGCCGACCGTCGTGTCGACAAAGTTGAAGCCGGTCAAACCATCGTTGGGCTGCAGCGCGATACGCTGCTGAACAAGACGGTCCTGTCGGGTGTGAAACTTTGGAAGACCGATGATCCGCAGTTGACCAAACGCTTGCGCAAGTCGTTCGAAGCGGCTGATCCAGTAAAACGTGTTCCGATCGACGTGCATGTCGTGGCTCAGGTAGGGGAGGGAGTCAAAATCGAAGTCCAAGTAGCGGACGCTCCCCGACAAGTGATCAACAGTGAGCACGTTGCAGAAGTGGCCAGAAAACATCCACTGACGATCGAAACCTTGCACGAGCAATTCTCGCGGTTGGGCGGTACGGTGTATGCGCTGCGCGAGTTGACAGCGGAGCTGGCTGGCGCGCCGATGGTGCCACTGAGTGTGCTGGGCGCGCTCCGTCATGAACTCGTGAAACGACTGGATGAAGTTCGGCAAACTCAGGCGTTCGAATGCTGTTCCACGAAGGTCGCGCCAGCCATGCTGGAGCAGCTCCAGTCTAGGGCGAGTCAGGCAGGAAAGCCTGACGTACGGACGAATGTCGCGCAGGATTCGACCGCCACCGAGCATTCTAGGATGAGAGTACTGTGTCGCTCATTGCAGCAACTTGAATTGGTGCTGGGAGCTGGCGTCAACGATGTCATCGCCGACTTTCATGACCTCCGACATTATCGTGAGGCGGTGCGGTTGTCCAAAGATTTTGGGGCACGCATCGAATTGGCGACGCTACGGATTCATAAGCCCGGCGAAGATGGATTGTTCTTGGCACTGGCCAAGCATGCGGCCGATGGTTGGCTGGTGCGGAGTTTGGCGGCGATGCAATTCTGTCGGCAACATCAGATTCCGATGGCCGCAGATTTTTCTTTGAACGTGACCAATCCACTGACCGCCGAGCAGTTGATCCAGTGGGGCGCCACGCGCGTGACCGCGTCTTACGATTTAAACCGTGATCAGTTGGTCGAGTTGGCAGAGCACACTCCCGTCGATTGGTTGGAAGTGGTCATTCATCAACATATGCCAATGTTTCATATGGAGCATTGCGTTTTTTGCAGTGTTCTAAGTCCAGGCAAAAGCAAATCGGACTGTGGGCGCCCCTGCGATCGCCACGATGTGCAGTTGCAAGATCGAGTTGGCGCGGCGCACGTGCTGCATGCCGACATCGGTTGTCGCAACACACTGTTCAATAGCACTGCGCAGAGTGGAGCCGAAGCGGTCGCGCCGCTACAGCGACTGGGGATCAGGCAATTTCGCATTGAGTTGTTGCGCGATGCGGCGATAGAGGAGGTGAGTGAACTACTACGTTTGTATCGTGGACTGCTGGCAGGTGAATTGAATGGCAGCGAAGTGTGGCGCGGACTCAATGCACAAAATCGAGTCGGCGTCACGCGCGGCACGCTCGAACAGCCCCGCAATCCGTTAGCGATTCTTTGAGGTTCGCCAGGAGATTCGCCCGCGAATGACGCGAATGGAAGAGCGACGGGTGAAAAGGATTCGGGGGATGTGCCCGCGAATGACGCGAATGGGCGCTAATGGAAGTGTGGGGATTTGCGCAAGCCAACCGCTATGGAACAGGCAATTTGAATGCACCGGATGGCTAGTACTGGGTTGCTAAAAGTTTGGAGTTGACTGACGATGTGAAGCCTTTTGACGCTCACGCTTTAGTTCCGCACAAGCGGTTTTCAGCTCTACGAGCCAGTCATTTCTTAAACTTAAACTTACTGGCTGTTAGTTTAGGTTGAAGTTTAAGTTTAAGTTTGCAAAAACTCACAGCCAGCGGTTGCCCAGTAGCGATGCTTCTATTGACTTGTCTGGTGGATATCGGCTATTGGCCTAATCGAGCGGCGATGGGTGTCGCGCTCGTCTGATAGCAATTATCTCAAAGGAAGTGTGGGCCATGTCAAGCATTCCAGGCGTCGGTGCCTCGGCCAGCAATACTAGCGGCAAGACCAGCGGCAATGCGATCTCCGATGTCGACATCGATCAGTTTCTGGGATTGCTGATTACCGAAATGCAGAATCAAGATCCACTCAACCCGATGGATAACGCTCAGATGCTGACGCAACTGAGCCAGATTCGCGAAATCGGCTCGACCAACAAACTTACCGAAACGCTATCGACACTAGCCGTTGGGCAGGAGTTGTCGATGGCGAGTTCGATGATCGGCAAGACGGTCAAGGCCTTGGACTCCAATGCCAAGGATGTGGAGGGGACAGTCACACGTGTGTCGGTACAAACTGACTCCGAAGATTCCAATATTCGAAAAGTATCCGTGCATGTTGGCGATTCGACGGTCGATATTAAGAACATCCGGGAAATTATCGAAAATTGAACGGGGTTGTTGGTATGTGCTAGCATCGGTTGCGAGTGGAGTCTACGACTTTTGATTTTATTAATCAACAAGTTGCTAACCGCGCTCGCTGCCGACTATTGGCTCCCCCCGCTCAGCCCTGGTAAACAAACCGACAAGGGATGCTGCGATGGGCTTGGCTTCGTCACTTAGTACTGCGTTGACCGGTATCAATGCGGCTGAGACACAAATTGATGTGCTCGGCAATAACCTCGCGAACTCGCAGACCGTTGGCTTCAAGAAGTCAGACGTAGTCTTTGCGACACAGTTTCTGCAAACGCTATCGTTGGGTGCTTCGCCGACAAATGACAATGGCGGCACCGATCCCAGACAAACAGGCTTGGGGGTCCGCGTAGCAGGTATCTCCCCAGACTTTTCCCAGGGGACGATTCAGATCAGTTCCAGTCCTTCCGATCTGGCCATTCAGGGAGATGGACTGTTCATTGTTCAAGGTGCGAGCAACGAAAAACTGTATACCCGTAGCGGTATCTTTAGCTTGAACAGCCAGAATCAATTGGTCACCCCCACCGGCAATCGATTGATGGGCTACGGCATTGACGACCAATTCCGCATTCAAACCACGCAATTGACACCGCTGTCAGTTCCTTTGGGGAGTGAAGCGGTCGCGCAGGCGACTAAGAATGTGGTGATGGAGGGGACGTTAACTCCGAATGGTGACATAGCGGACACCGCTGAAGTTATTCAAAGCGCCGTTTTGGGAGATGCCGCCATCCCGCGACCAGACGCCAGCGGTGTGATTCTAGCTAGCGCTTCCACCCCGGATACTTCAGGGATTGCTGTGTCCCACAATCAAGGTGCAGGGACGTTGGTCGAAAACGCCGTTTATCAATATCGTTTCGCGTTTTTGGATGCGGCCGGACAGGAGAGCGTCTCCAGCGCTACGTTGTCAGTGACCGTCCCAACGGGAAACGGTCAGCCCGACAACATTATTTCGATGAACAACATGCCGACAGCACCGAGCGGCGAGTATACACAGATGCGAGTCTATCGCACCAATGCCAATGGGACTGAATTCTTTCGTCAAGCCACGATTCCGACTGGCGGGACGTACAACGACAATGGTAGCGCCGTCCCTGGACCGGCGCTGGATTCTGGGACGCTCAATGGTAATTACACGTATATGGTAACCTACCAGCGCGCGGGTGATCCGGAGACCAAGCCGTCAATCCTGTTGGGACCGCAAAATATCGTCAATGGTCGCATCCATATCAGTGGTCTTCCGACCCCTCCGACTCCGCCACCCACCGGTGGCTTTCCCGCGTATGACACAATTCGCATCTATCGCAATACGTCCACCGATCAAAACTCGTTTTACTTGGTCGATTCCGTCGCGCCTGGTCAAGACTACACCGATTCCAAGACCGACGCGGAGATTGGCAATTTAACAGTTTCGGGGAACAAACTGCTCGATTTGGATGGCCCCACCATCGACAGCAACACGTTGTTGATCAACGTCACACGCCGCGATGGGCTGGATTACGTCAACCCATTTAAAGTTGGCAACCTGTCTTTTGAAGCTCGTAAGGGGGGCCGTAGTTTGGAGGCTAAGTCGTTCCAGATTACCTCCACTTCAACCGTCCAGGACTTGGTCAATTTCATGCAGTCGTCGATGGGTATTCAAACGACCACGACGGATGCAGCACACCCACTACCTGTTTCCAAGAATGATATTTTGGGAGAGACCGGGACACTCAATGCTGGTGCGTACATACGCAACGGGCAGATTCGTTTCGTATCTAACAATGGCGTAGACAATGCAGTCGACATCGATTTGACTAGCTTTCGCATTACCGACGACGCAGGCGTGGTCGATGTCCCCAACTTGGCGTTCGGTTCTGTGCAAGAGGCCAAGGGACAGAGCGCTGTTGCTGACTTTGTCACGTACGATACACTCGGCATGCCGATCCGTACTCGGTTGACGGCTGTGTTGGAAAGTCGTACCGATTCAGCGACAACCTACCGATGGTATGCCGACTCGGCAGATAATTCCCCACGCGCCGGAAGTGGAATTTCCGTCGGGAGTGGCGTGTTGACTTTTGATGGCAACGGCAATTTTATCTCCGCCAGCAATTCGACGGTGGCCGTTGACCGCTACAATCTGCCGAGCGTGTCGCCGATGGAATTCGATTTTGATTTCTCTTCTGTCTCGGGTTTAGCCACACAAGAAGCCACGTTGGCTGCCGCCAGACAGGATGGATCGCCGCCAGGAACGCTCACCAGCTATGTGATTGGTGAAGACGGAACGATTCGTGGTGTGTTCAGCAACGGTATCGCTCGAGATTTGGGACAGTTACGATTGGCGCGGTTTACCAATCCTGAGGGACTTGAACAACGGGGCCAGAACCTTTATGCACAGGGGATCAATACTGGTTTGCCCATCGAAGGGGGCCCAGGAGAAAACGGTATTGGAACGGTCGTAGCCGGTGCGTTGGAGTTGTCCAATACCGATATCGGCGGTGACTTGGTGAATCTTGTACTCGCTTCGACTATGTATCGAAGCAACGCGCGAGTCATCACGGCCACACAGCAATTGTTTGACGAACTGCTAAATCTGAAACGATAATAGTTGGGTGGCACTGGCATAGCCAGTGTTGATCGAAGTAGTTCGTTCTGAGGTGGTAGGTTTCTATCCAAAGCGCCGAAGTAATGCATTCGACGCTACCATCACCCGTTCCAACATCAACTCAGTGCTGTTGTGAAACCTTGTGTCAACAGGTGTCAGAGTTGAGTCAAATTCATAACTTCGAGGCACTGGACAAACTGATTTGGGTTCAAGCTCCAATGCTTCGAAACCACTGGCTAGGCCAGTGCCACCCAGCGCGCGCCAGTGAAGCCTACGTTCTGGCGAACGTAGCGACGACAGCTATTGTTTGGCTTGGCTAACTAATTCTCCGAGGGCTTGTAGTTTTGAGGGGCCTTGGTGAAAGTCGAGAGCGCGGAAGTAGCGATACTGATCTTCTTCACTCTCGGTGGTAGCGATGATCTTGGCTAGGTAGCGACAGGCCTTGGGGGAGCGGCTGCGCCACACAATGTCACGCCCCGCGGGAGAGTTCCATTGCTCCCCAACCAGCCCAAGCCAGGCGTCAAAGCAGGCATCCCATTGCTGGTCGGCACCAATGCCGAGCGCTTCCAAATACCAACGGTCTTGGCCATCGTGCTGTAGCGCCAACTCTCCCCATAATGCGGAGGCACGGGGATCTTTGTTGTGGCGCAAGGCGATCGCCAATTCGCGGCGGACCGCCGCCGACGGATCGCGTTTAAGTTGCTCGACGATCGGCAACACGTCCTGATCGTACTGGCGGGCAAGTCGTATGCCTACGATGCGGAGATTGGGGCTGGTCTGCTGGATGGCCCATTGCACTTGAGCTGCGGGCTCTCCTGTGACTTGGGCCAATTGCCAAAGTGCGCGAGCTTGCAGTGACTCTGACGGAGCGTTTTGGGCGGCTTCGGTCAGCGCCGGGATGGCGGCGCGGCCCATCTGTGGCAGCGCTTGTTGCGCCAAGTACCGCGTGGCCAAATTCGGACTAAACAGAGCTTCCGTGGCGGATCGTGGATCGGCCAAGTTGAACTGTGGCACTTCATAGCCTGTGTGCCCCTTAGGGACGATGCGGAAAATTCGCCCATGCTCAGCGTCCCCCATGCGGTGACCACCCACGCCTGGATCGTACCAATCGGCAATGAAGATCGAACCATCGGGAGCGGCACAGACGTCCACAGGGCGGAACCATGGATCTTTGACTCCCTGAACCAGATTTAAAATGCTCGCTCGAAATCCCGCCCCATCTTGTTCCACGGGATAGGCGCGGACCACATTGGGACCGGGATCGGTATGAATGATCTGATTCTGAAACGGTTCCGGGAGGAGCGTCCCTTCATAAAAACAAATTCCGGTTGGCGAACCAGCACCGGTTTGCAAAATGTTCGGAATGACCCCGGGATCATTCAAATGCCAGTGTTGCAAGGGTTTATCGGCTTCCAATCCGATTCGTGGTACTTGCCAAGTATCGCCAGTCAATTCATCACGATAACCATAGTTACCGAACTCCATCACAAAATTGATCCGCGTGCCGCGATTGCCATCGTCGTCGTTGTCCGATTGCCACATGTTGCCAAACGAATCGACGCACAGCTCCCAGTTGTTGCGGAAGTTCCACCCCAACGTTTCCAATCCTCTCCCGTCCAGATTGCAACGAAAGACCATCCCCTGTTGATAGGGTTGGCGACTATCTTCCACGCGATTGCCTGCCCGGTCGACGATCGTTTCTCCACTGGCGCTCTTGAGTTGCTTCCCCTCGTTGCCAAAATTGAAATAGAGCTTTCCATCGGGACCGATGTTGAAGGCATGAATACCATGGTCGTGTTGCACTCCATCGATACCGGTGAAGAGCGGTCGTTTGGACTCGGGCTTGAGGTCGCCATCTTCATCGGTAAAAACTAAAACTTGCGAGCCAGCCGAGACGATCACTTGCTTGCCGAGCACGGTCACTCCGTGGGGCGAATCGATATCGGTCCCTTGATAGAAGACCGTTTGCTTGTCGGCGCGTCCATCATGGTCAGTGTCTTCTAGCACCAGAATGCGATCCCCTGCGGAACGCTCTTCGTTGTAGGGATTGCGGAAGTGGCGATAGTTAACCGCTTCGCAGACCCACACTCGCCCTTGGGAATCGACATCGATGCTGGTAGGGCTGAGCAGTTGAGGTTCGGCGGCGAACAATTGCACCTCGATACCGTCTGCGACTTCAAAACCTTGGTGGGCCGTTAGTGGATCGTGCGCATCGGCCTGGGGGGGCGTGGCGAGTACTTGAAAAGCAGTTTCACCTTCCTTGCGAAGCAGCACCATGTAGTCGACTAGATCGACCAGATTCTGTAGCGACATGGCTTTCTGCAATTCGGCCGGCATGAGTGATAGGGCTTGCTTTTTCAGTTGCTCGACATCGTCGCGTGCAACGGTGGTGTCGATTCCATCGACGTTGCGAATCGTTACCTCCTGATCGTTCTGATTGATCAACAGGCCGGTGACCACTTGTCCCGCCGTATCGAGCAGCGTGTATGTCTCAAAGTTATGGCTGACCGCCGCGCTGGGATTGAGGATGGCTACGTACATGTCTTCACGCGAAAGCTTGCTCCCGATCTCGGTCAGTTCTGGACCGACCTCTTTCCCTTCGCCACGCACCTTGTGACATTTGATACAGGTGCCGATGGTGTTGAACACAGTTAGACCAGCCGCCGCATCGCCGCGCATTTTGGCGAGCTGTCCCAGTGGCGGGATGACTTCGGCGGTGGCCGACGCCGGGGGAGTAAGCAGCTTGGCCGCCGCCGATTGGATCTCCAGGTTGTTGGAACTGAGCAAGGCGTCGGTCACGGAGAACTGGATTGCCTCGTCAATCTTTTTAGCTTGGACCATCTCCAGCAGCATGCGTTGTCCGGGGAGAGTGCGTCCCAATGCGGCTGCTGCTGCAGAGCGAACTTGGCGACTGCGATGTGAGTCGTCGATGATGGACTGCAGTAGTTTTCGCGCGGGAGGTTGCGTGAGGTAGCCAACGCAGGAGGCCGCTGCGGCGACTTGTTCGTCATTCTCCAGTTTCAAAGCCGCTTCGATGGCGGCGAATTGGCCACTGTCGGCCAGCAGGCGAGCCGCTTCGACCCCCAGTGAGCTGGACGGGAGAGCCGTAAGCAGTTCGACCAGTTGCTGCGTTTGGTCGAGCACTCCCAATTGTTTGGCGACCTCTAAGTACTGTCGCGTTCCACTCTTTCGTTCGAGGAAACGGAGCACGGCGGGGCGTTGCGCGGGATGTTGAGCAAGCGTCCCCTCTGGCATGCGGAGCAAGGCTTCCACGACCGCATGGTCCTGAGCGGCTGTGGCGTCGTCGGCGGTAAGCGAGGTGGTTGGCAGCCAAGCCGACAAGCTTGCTATCAGGGTGCTACCTAGGAGCAGGCGGCGGAAAAAAGGATGTGCAGGAGCTAGCATAGAGTGATCACCTGGAAAGTGGTTCTTCTGGTTCCCAGGCTCCGCCTGGGAACCCACTGCCTTGCAGGCTCCGCCTGCCAATACTCGGCAGACGAGGCGGAGCCTCGGGTGCAGTGCGTTCCCAGGCAGAGCCTGGGAACGAGGGATTTTATTAATAATTAATAGTTTTTAGTAGTAAGCATCGAGCGGAAAATAAGTTTCCGATCTGAAAAGTAGCTGCCGTCGCCAGACGGCAGGGAGTCGACGTTCTGGCGAACGTAGCTACGACAGTTATTTCCCGCTCGATGCTAAGTAATAAGTAATAGTTGTAAAGAGGTTTAACGTAGAGCGGGAAACGACTGAGGACTTGGTATTGTAAATCTTACAAGACTTTTTTTCAAAATTGCACTCGGAACTGACC
>JBGSJT010000097.1:0-2397 GCA_041741715.1 Pirellulaceae bacterium
GCGGCGATGAAGGCTCATTTGTTCCCAATCTGGCGGTTTCCTTTGGCTTCGTTCTAGCACTCGGTGGTGTCGGCGCTCTGATCTTCTTCATTCATCACATCGCCTCTTCGATCCAGGCTTCCAGCATCATTGCTTTGGTCGCAGAGGAAACGATCTCTGCCGTCGACCGACTGTTTCCAAGTAGCCTCGGACAAGTAGTGGACAACGACGATGACGAGCAACCAGCCCGACCGCCATCCGAGTGGAAGTGGCAACCGGTCAAGGCCAGCGAGAGTGGCTATATCCAGAGTGTTGATAATGACGAGCTCGTTCACCTCGCACGGGACAAGGATACGATCGTATGGATGGATCACGGCATTGGCGATTTTGTTGTCGAGAACACCACTTTGGCCTCACTTGCTTTGGCAGATCCTCCGGATCAAGCAACGATCGACGCCCTCCAGGCGACATTCAGCATTAGCCGCCACCGCACGGTGGATCAGGATGCGGCCTTCGGTATCAGGCAGATCGTGGATATCGCTCTGAAAGCACTCTCTCCCGGCATCAACGACACGACGACCGCCGTCATGTGCGTCGATTATTTAACGGCGATTCTGGCCCGGCTAGCGCAGCGACAAATTCCTTCATCGCGTCGTTACGAGGAAGGGGAACTGCGAGTGATCGCGAAGGGTCCAAGCTTTGAAAGCTTGCTGGCTGAATCGTTCGACCAAATTCGCAGCAATGCCAAAGGCGACGTCGCCATCATGTCGCGGATGCTCGGCGCCCTTGAAACACTTGCCAGTTTGACGGTAAGTCCAAGTCGTCGGCGCGCAATTGGCTCACAGGTGCAATGGATCGCCGAGTTGGCCGAATGTTCCCTCGAGTCCACGCATGACCGTTCAAGGATCGACACACGGCTGGCGGGTGTGTGCGAAGCTCTCGATGCTGGGCCGGACTGATCAACAGCTGAGGGGCATAACAACCAAAAACCCTCAACCGACAATTAGAGAGACAGAATTAAAAGACGATGCCCATTCAACTCAGTGAAGAAGACAGCGGCAAGCTACTCAACGTGCTCGACACGGCATCGCTCAGCATCCTCCGTTATGAACACGATCGCACCGACCAGCCCGCCATCGCTTTGTGGAACTCTCCCGCGAAAGAAAGTACAGTAGCATGACAAAAAGCATCCATACCGAGGAGTTCCGTGTGCCGCCCGGAGAAAACGTGAAACTGAAAGAGTGGCCGACGAAGGTGAAGCCTTTCTTTAAGTCTAAGAAACACTATCACAAACGGCTCGATGAAGGCGTTGAGGAGTTGCAGCTTGCTGTCGCAGCAATTCAATCTCTTGTCGCGGAAGTAACAGGTGAGCAACCGTTCGATAAGGGGATTCGCTTTTCGGCCACTCGACGCTGGCGTCTTCGATGGGCATCGTTTGCTCGGACGTGCGCAGTTGCACCTGAAACTCAAACAGCAACTCCTGTGTGCACAACGTTTCTTCTAGCGCCAATCGCAGCGCGTCGGCCTGTGAGCCCAACTGCGGTGTAACTTTCGCATTGACTAGTGCTTTGTCTAACTTTAATTTTGGGGTTGGGAGAGTAAAGCGATTGTCCCAATCGCTTGAGAAACGACTGGGACAATCGTTCTACTCTGAGCGCTGCCAACCCCACTTTTTAATCTGGACGAAGCACTAGGCATTTATTTGGGGGGAGGCAACAATCCTCGGCAGCTCATATCACTTGGCAGGCATCCGAGTTCTAGGACTCTCTGCTTGTCAGGTTTTCTCCAACCATAGTATCCCCTGCAACGTCTTGCAATATCGAGTATTCAACCAAACTTTAATGGTGGGAAGCATTACCCGCAGCTTGCGCCATGACGTCAGCACGGTCACCGCAGAAGTCACCGCAGAAGAAAAGTTGGCTTCACATTGGTCGCGGAGTCCATATTCCGCGAGACCTAGAAGCCTTGGTCTTCTCTCAGAAACGTGAGACGCGAAGCCAATCGTCTCGACGACATTAAGTTGAACTGATACCGGAACCTCTAAGGAACTCCCGACGTGATCCTTTGGGCAAAGGTCACGCCGGGAGTTGTTGGGGACGCAGTCAAGGTGCACTCCCGCTCCGTCTACCGGTACGAGCAGCACACCCAGCCATGCTCATGACGCGTGGAATTGAACATAAGTTTCATACAGGGCGTGCTTACTGTCTTGCCTCAAACTGCTGGATGACGTCGCGCAGGGCTACGATGCTGATTGGTTTGGTAATGTGTCGATCGAAGCCTGCCTCACGGGCGAGTTCTCGGTCTGCATCCTGGCCGTAGCCGGTCACGGCTACTAAGAAAACGTCGGAAAATTCTTTATTGTCACGAATCGCGCGGGCCACTGCGTAACCGTCAATGTCTGGTAGGCCAATGTCACAT
>JBGSJT010000098.1:0-32766 GCA_041741715.1 Pirellulaceae bacterium
CAGGTAGACTGCCATGTTGGCCTGTGATCCGCTATGCGGTTGCACATTGGCCGCTTCGGCACCAAACAACTGACAGGCGCGGGAGATAGCCAGCCGCTCGACGGTGTCGACATGCTCACAGCCACCATAGTAGCGACGCCCGGGATAGCCTTCGGCGTACTTGTTTGTCAGCACGCTCCCGACAGCTTGCATAATGGCTGGAGAAGTGTAATTTTCGCTAGCAATCATTTCCAAACCATCTTGCTGCCGCTGATATTCAGCATCCATGGCAGCCCACACGTCTGGATCTTGAGTCGATAAAAAGTTCATGAAGTTTTATTCACAAGCAGTTGGGGGGGCAAGCCTAGGAGATTTTCCAGGGGCTCGAGCCAGTTTAACGATGACTTTCGCATTTTCCTCGTAGCCGCAGCAGGAGGTCCATAAATGCAAAGACTCTGACAAATTGTCAGTCCCATGGCCAGATACGTCAACGGGAAGGAGCCCTCGATTTCATAGTGGCCCGACGCGCTGCGTCGGACTTCCCCCCAGTTTTCTCTCCACAAAATCCTGCATGGACACCCGAAAAATGCCCTAACAGCACAACCAGCCGCAAGTTATTCGACAAAAATGTGCGGCAAAAAGATGATGGACTCGACTGGATCGTTACGAATCGACTGGACGACCCACTTCACTTCGCTCATTGCCCTATAAAATCCAATAGTACGGCCGCCGCGCACCAGTGTTCGACCTAACCTCACCTCAGAATAGATCCCATGCTTGCCAAACCAATCTTTTTTTGCACTTGTCTCACCCTCTGTTGCTTCTCCTTTCCTTCCGAAGTTGTCGCGCAGCAGACGCAGATGCAGGCTGTGTCGAATCCCCAAGGTGTCACGATTCTCGAAGGGATTCAGCCCGTATTAACTTACCACAGGGCCACGCGGTCTCAGGCTGGCAAATGGCCAAGGGCCAATTACGTGCACCCACTATACGACTTGGATGGCGAAGTGATCACTGAGGATTTTCCCATCGACCACGGTCATCATCGCGGAATCTTTTGGGCTTGGCATCAAGTGTTGGTCGACGACAAGCCCTTGGGGGATGCATGGGCGTGTGTTGATTTCGAATGGGACGTGCAAGTAGTGACAGTCCAGACCACTGACAATGAAGCCACGCTCACCGCGACCACACTTTGGAAATCACCCGCGCTGACCGATGACAATGTCCAACCGCTCCCCTGCGTTCAAGAGCAGGCGAAGATCGTAGTCCACCGAGCCGACAAGCTGGTGCGTTGGATTGATTTCGACATCGAATTACTCGCTCTGTTGGACAATGTGCGGATCGCTGGTTCGGATGACGACAAGGGCTACGGCGGATTCTCACCGCGAATCAAGCTCACCGATAATTCAAAATTCCTCGGAACCAATGGGCCGATTGAGCCACAAGTGCAAGCCATCGCCGCTGGACCGTGGGTCGACATCTCCAGTGATCAAGGCGGTCTGGTGATCATCACGCATCGCGACAACCCAGGATTTCCACAGCCGTGGATACTGCGTCGCGCCCACAGCATGCAGAACCCAGCCTACCCTGGACGACAACCAATTGCACTCTCGCGGACCGAAGCGCTACGTCTCCGCTATCGACTCGGCGTTCATCGCGGCGCGTTGACATCGAAGCAAATCGACGCCTTTCAAGAGCAATACGATATTACGCTTTGAGCACCTCCACGCATCCAGTTGCTCCGGGCGTCCCATCTTTTTGCCGCACATCTTTTTGTCGGAAAACAGTAGCGGCTGATCGGGAACGACTGTCGTCTTCAAAGCTGCAAAGTGGACCCAACAGGGGCACAGCAACTTGCTGGGGCGATTGATCGTAGAACTCTGCGGTAAGTATAGTGGTACATAGTGTTGGCACGAGCTTCGCAATTTTTCGGTCGTTAAATTTTTCGGTCGCAACGTTCCTGTTACATGCACGCTCACCTTCTGTTCCCTGCGGAAACACTGTTCACCATGCTGAGCCCAGCCGTGCATTATCGCGTCGTATCGAGCTCCACGCCCATTTCATCTAACAACGTTTCGGCACCATAGACGATGCCGGTAATCCACAGCACGTAACGAATGTCAACTCCGATCGAACGACTGGTCCGCTGATCCCAGGCGAAATCATTGATGGTCGCTTCGAAGCATCGATCAAAATTCACCCCCACCAGCTCTCCGCGAGCATTCAATACGGGGCTCCCTGAATTGCCTCCGGTGGTATCGGTGTCATACAGAATAGCTACAGGCACATCCCCCAGCTGCTCGTTGCGAAATGGCCCAAATTGTTGAGCGTGGTATTTTTCAATCACAATCGACGGAGTGATAAAAGGCTCGACACCAGTGGTCTTCTCAATCACTCCCGACAGGCTTGCAATAGGTGTCTTGATAATCGCATCCTCGGGCGAGTAAGCGCGAATGGTTCCACTGGTAAAGCGGAGTGTGCTGTTGGCATCTGGGATAAAATTTCGTTTGAGAAATAGCTGTTTGACGTCGATCAACTCAGCGTACAATCGCGAAAGCTGGCCATCGCGCTCTTTATCTGCTTCACGCAGCCGTAGATAAGTCGGATAGAGCTTGATGACTAACTGCAGCAGCGGATCAGGCGCGAGTGCCAGTTCTTCAGGTGACTTGCCAAGGCAATCTTCGATAAACGTGGGCTCTCCTAAACGAGTCCCTGCAATCAGTTCCTGACACCGCCGCGCGAGCGCCGCGGGGGCGTCCAGCAGTTCTTTCAATGCGGGTTCTTCGCGGGCCGCGTTGAGATGGCTTAGTCGCGTTAGCAGTCCAGTCAACAAGACAGTGTCGGTCGGTCCGTGGTAATCGCCGAGGCCGGTCCGGAGTTGCTGCACTGATTGCTCCCAGTTGCGGTCCATGTAGGCTGATTCGCGATCCAGATCCGCTTTCTGGCGCTCGTGGGCCGCGTCGACTAGGAAGAAGCCAGTGCCTAACGATTGAACGGCGAAGCGGAGTTGATCGAGGTGCATTTCGAACGGCAAAGTGACGGCGATGGCGTCATGCGCAGCAGCCAGTTCCTCCAGGACCATTCCATATCGCGCTGAGCGTTGGGGATCAGCGCCTATAAAAGTTTGCAGTTCGGCTTCGGCCGCTTGGCGATGCGCGATACTCGACGCTTGCCGCATCCCCTTCAATTGACCACGCGATCGCTTCTCTACGTTCGACACAGAACGCATGCGGGAAGCGTGTTTAATTTCGACTGCGCGATCCAGTCGCCCCGCTTCGGTCATTACTTCCATTTGCCACTGGTAGAGATCGACAACTGCCGGGAGTCGGACATCGTATTCGCTACGCAAGAAGGCAGACGTTTTATGTCTGGCCGTCCGCCCGGGATAGCCTAATAAAAAGACAGTGTCATGCTCTTGAACACCTTGCGGTGCGACTTGAATATAGCGTTTGGGCTGGTATGGGATATTTTCGGGGGCGAAGGTTGCCGAGGAACCATCGGGCGCGGTGTAGGCGCGCATGAAGGAAAAGTCTCCCGTGTGACGTGGCCACATCCAATTGTCAACTTCGCCACCAAAATTGCCGATCGCAGCCGGTGGCGCGAAGGCCAGCCGAATGTCTTTCAAGTACGTGTATAGGAATAACACATACGTCTTGCCAGCGAACATCTCCGCCACTTCGGCCCGCAAGCCGGTGTGCTTTTGCTCGGCGGAAAGTTCCAACTCCTTGCGGCGTTTCTCGATGGCCCGCGTCCGCTGCAAGTGGTTCATCCCAGGCTCGACTACCGCGAGCACTTGGTCGCTCACATCGCGGTAATCCTCCGTGACGCGAACCGTGTAGTCCGGCGCGGGGATCTCTTCGGTCAGCGAACCAGCTACAAAGCCCAGCTCCAACAAATCGCTCTGTGGGGTGCTGGCCTTTTGAATGGCACCATAGGCGCAATGGTGATTGGTAATGATCAAGCCGCGATTCGAAACGAATGAACCGGTACATCCATTGACACGGCACACACCATCCACCAGGCTGGTTCCATTTGGATTAAAGAGTTGTTCGGCAGTGAGCTGAATCCCCATGTTCGACAGATCCAGCCCCGCCAACTCGCTCATCGGAAACATCCCCTCGTCGGCTCGCGCCGGTAGGAAACTGTCAACGCATAAAAAGCAGAATATCAAGGCGCCGATTTGAAGATGCCACATAACTTTTTCTCCTGATGAACTCTAGGGTCACGTACTCGTAAGATATTAACCACAGATGAACGCAGATGCACACAGAAAGCGCCAGACCGTATTATCTTTTTGCCGCACATCTTTTTGTCGGCGTGTTTTAGTTGGACAGAGTCACTTTGAGCGTTTGAACTTGTCTCAAGCTCGTTGGAGTAGAGTTGGCCCGACGCTCCCTATCAGCCGCTCATACCCTCCGACAAAAAGATGCGCGACAAAAAGATGAGGTACTCTGGCTGTGCGCAAAGGTTGTTGACCTACTACCTGAGCTGCGCCTCATAGAATGTACCAAGACGGACTGCAAACATTTAGTCGGATGTCCCCAGTTTCATCTGTGTTCATGCGTGTCCAACTGTGGTTAGCCAGTATTTCGCCAACCATTTTACACACTGGCCAGAGCGAAGTAGCCACCGGCGCGGAGGCTGGGAAGGAGCCCTGGTCGTGCGAGCAGTGTGTCACCCCGCGGCGCGATGGGGAGCACTTCTACTTGCCGGAATTCAGACGCGCCCAGATCAGCCAGCAATTCGCGGCGACTGTAAATATGCAAAAACATTTTAGGGAGGCGACGATAACTATAGACGCGATCGCCAAACTCAGCGTCGCGGGCAACCCAACTGGTCAGCCCTGAACGCAGCAGCCAGCTTGGGCCACCGGGGTCACGCAGACTGTACGTGCGATTGTGAACGTGCATGAAGAGGGTCCCACCGGGCTTTAGCACTTGTCGCGCGCCAGCCAAAAAGCGTCGGCGATTTTCGCGACCGCGAATCATACCAATACTGCTAAACAAACAGACGCACCAATCGACGCTGCTCGGCTGAAGTGCATTGGCTAGATCGACCAAGTTGGCGCTGACGCAGCGACTGCGGGGTTGGTACTCCGCCGGGACATTGGCGGTCACTTCACGCAACATGGCGGGAGATAGATCGACATTGATTAAGTGATAGCCGAACGGTAGCAGTTCACGCGCTACGCGTCCCGTGCCGCACCCCAAGTCGGCGACGACGATTGGATGGGATTCGTCCGCAGGGGGTAAACGCGCGCGCAGCAATTGCATGTCGAGCCGCATCAGCGGACTATCGGCAAAATAGCCATCGTACTCGTTGGCGATATGTTCCGACTGCAGGTAATCCCACGTCGCTCGGCTCACGCCGACCGGTAGCTTCCAATTGGGTACGTGTTTCACGCGCTCAAGCTTTTTTAAAGTTGTGCTTTCAATATCAGCTCGACGCGTCAGTTTTGAAGTTGCACATTCGTGTTTTTCCGTGGGAAAATGGTAACCCGCCGCGTGAGCAAGGTGGAAGTCAAGATCGTTTTTTCCTTGCTAACGCGGCGGGTTACCATAAACGTGCAACTTCAAAACTGGCGCGTCGAGCTGATATTGGCTACGAACCAAAGTCTAACACGGCTGTCACGGGGAAGTGATCCGAGGGCCACCGCGAGCCGAATTGTCGACGTTCGATTTCCGCCGAGCGACATTTGAAACGCGGGTCGGCTAAGATCCAGTCAATCCTGGCTCCATCCCGTTGGCCTTGAAAGCCATTAAAAGTCCCTGCGTCCGACTCACCCGTCTGATGCAGCGAGCGATAGGTATCGATCAAGCGATCATTGTCTGTCAGGAAAGCGTGATAGGGAGGGCTATCAATCCCAGTATTGAAATCTCCAGTGACGATCACCAGTGGATCCTCGGCGATCCCGCGCAGTTTTTCGATGCGGTTGCGGATGGTGCTGGCCGATTGCAAACGAGCCTCCGTGCCGCGATGGTCGAAGTGCGTGTTGACAAACAAAATGGGGGGAGTTGGTTCGTCTCGGTTGTCTCCCAACAAAACCCAACTGGCCATTCTCGGAAGCGATGAATCCCAGCTCTTCGACTCGGGGACATCGGGAGATTCGCTCAGCCAAAAATGCCCGCCAGCCAGCCAAGTAAAACGCTCAGTGCGATAAAAGATTCCACAATGCTCGTTGGGAGTTTTCATCCGCGAGCGGCCAAAGTAGGTGTAGGCTCCAAGTTGTTCGCGAAGGGTGTCAGCTTGGAACTGCAGTGTCTCTTGTGTCCCCAGCAGGTCGGGATTGAAGTCGCGGATGGTAGTCACCACGTCGTCGTGCCGCACGTCCCAGTGATTGTCTCCATCCTGAGCGGTGCCAAAGCGGATATTGAAACTCATCACTCGCAGGCTATCTTCGGCTACCAGTGGTGAGCAGAGGAGCGTGACCAGCAGAGCCAAGTTCGAAATTCGAAGCGACATGGTGAGAACTTTGAAAATGAGGATCATCCGACTAAGCATCGTGCGGGAAATAATTGTCCGATCTTAAATGTAGCTGCGGTCGCCAGACCGCAGGGAATCGACGTTCTGGCGAACGTAGCTACGACAGTTATTTCCCGCACGATGCTAAGGCGAGTGTACCATCTTTTTGCCGCACATTTTTTTGTCGAAAAATTCTCGCAGCCGACAAGGTGTGACGGTCAACTTTACCCGGGACTCTCAGCGGCCTACCGGGCTCCACAAGGCAGGTATTAAGGGGGATTCGCGTCCGCCGGCCGGGTTGTGAAAACAGTCACTCGCGCGGTCGTTGCTGCTTTCGGAAGCCACTAGTATAATTTCGGCCCAATTGGTGTCGATTACCAGGGGTTTTGCCTGGTGGACTAGTCAGCGGTCGTTTATCTCCAGGAGACTTTTTAGCATGGCAATACGTATTGCAATCAACGGTTTTGGTCGTATCGGACGACTGACATTTCGCAACTTGATGCAGCGCAAGGATGAATTTGAGGTGGTCGCAGTCAACGACTTGACCAACAATAAAATGCTGGCCACGCTGCTCAAGTACGATAGCATCCACGGTCGGTACGACGGTGACGTTAGCTCGACCGACACCCACTTGATCGTCAATGGCGAAGAGATCCTGTGCTTGTCCGAGCGCGACCCGAATAAGCTCCCTTGGAAGGATCTGAAAGTTGATATCGTAATCGAAAGCACGGGTATCTTCACCGCACGGGCCACCGACACCAAAGCGGGTTACGACACGCACTTGACTGCGGGTGCCAAGAAAGTAGTACTGAGCGCGCCAGCCAAGGATGGTGCCGATTTGACTTGTGTTATTGGGGTCAATGATGACAAACTCACGAAGGAAATGAAGTGCATTTCGAACGCCAGTTGCACCACCAACTGCTTGGCCCCTGTGGCTAAGGTCTTGCATGAAACGTTTGGTATTGAATCAGGTCTGATGACGACGGTTCACGCTTACACCAATGACCAGAACGTCCAAGACCAACCGCACCAAGACCCGTATCGCGCTCGTTGTGCGGCTCAGAATATTATTCCAACCTCGACCGGTGCTGCATCGGCGGTGGCTTTGGCCATTCCGGAACTGAAGGGGAAGCTGACCGGTATCGCGATGCGCGTCCCCGTGGCCACCGGTAGCGTTGTCGACTTGACAGTGAACCTCGGCAAAGAAGCAACTGCTGAAACGATCAACGCGGCCATGAAGGCCGCTGCCGCTGGACCACTCAAGGGAATTCTGTGTTACACCGAAGACCCCATTGTTAGCTCAGACATCATCGACGACCCGCACAGTTCGATTTTCGCGGCCGATTTCACGCAAGTCCTCGGCGGTACTGGCAAGCTGGCCAAGGTTGTCAGTTGGTATGACAACGAATGGGGGTATAGCTGTCGCACCGCCGATCTGTGCGCACTGTTGGCCAAGTTCCTGTAATTGGCAGTTAAGGTTGCCTAATTTCGTTCAGGCGAGTGGGGCACTTTGACAATCCAACGGCTGGACCTGTGAACGCTTCCGTGATGGTCTACAATGCGAGACAACACATGGGAGCGCCAATGTCCAAGCCGCAACGAGGGGGTGAACCACTGGAATTGTCCGGTGGTCCACTCGGGAATTTAACTTTTCACTGGTCAGGGGACCGCTACGTACACGAGTGGCATTTTCCGGGGGCGCTCGAGTCGATCGCCCTGCGCTCGGTCGAATCGGGGGGGGACGTCACCTGGCCGGTTAGTCCTCCATTACAACAAATCCATCGCCAATCCTTCGGCGATGGACGTGAGGTGGTGTTTGGTGTCGGCATGGCGGGCCGCGGACATTGGTCAGCCAGCTTCACTCTGGTCCCCGATCTGAAATGCTGGATCGTAGAATTAGCCTGCCGCGCGGCGGTCACTCCCGAAGCGCTATTGAGCAGCTATCGCCTGAGTGGCAATTGGACACCAGACGATTCCAGCGGCTATCGCTGCGACCGGGCTGAGCAGCCACTAAGTATTGAGGCGATCCGTCCTACTTCGGAGTCCCGGTTAGTGGGTGAGATACTGGAAATTGCCCCCAGTGGAGCCGTCGATTCAGTCTCCACCCAGCAATGGGCCTTTCGCCTCCGCGTGGGTTGAGCTGATATTGACGCGAACCCACTCGCTGGCGCGTCGAGCTGATATTGGGCGAGGAGTATAACGAACCGACTAGATGTTCTGCTCTTGCAGGATGGCGGCCGCATAACCGAGCAGGTCATCGCGCTGCTGGCAAATGTTGAGCATCGGTGTGTACTCTCCCAAACGTTGACTGAGCTGCAACAGTGTGGGAGCGATACCCAGAATCCGCGTCCCTATCGGCAACCGCTTGGCATAGACCTGCAGCGCTTCGGCGTGGCGTCCACATCGTGACATCAAATCAATCAGCACTTCAACGGCCACTGTCCCAAACTGTTGCTGATCGACCGCGTCCGCTTTTTGTGTGAAGTAACGGATGCCGGTGTCGACCTGCTGTCCCAGCAACGCGCGAAAAAATGCGGCAGATGCAGGGTAAAGATCCAGAAACGGTTCTTCCCCTGGGTATTGATATTGCGGATGCAAACCACGACCGTAGCAGGCTAGATCGAGCGCAAGTCGCAAATGTTCTGGATCGTCGAGCACGCGCGCAAAGCGTACCGTCGAAGCGATATGACTGGTATCCAGGTGGTATGATCCGTCGCGCAGCAGCTCAGGTCGCGACTTGAGCAATTCTTCGATCGACTTTTCGGCTGGCTCGGCCGACTCGCGTTTGGCGATATCGCGGCGGAGATTTTCTAGCAACTCGGCGTGCACGTGAGCCACCAACAAGCGGGCGGCGATCTGCTGATCGGCTCGCGGACGGGAAGCCAAGGTTGATTCAAACATAGTAATGCTATTGCATGTTCCCAAGCGATCGAGGGCGAGTTGATAGCCGCGACCGATGTCGACTCCTTCATGCAGTAGTACTTCCAAAAGCTCGTCAACGTTGTCGTCCTTGGGCTCGACGGCGGCCAGGGCGGCAGATGCGATCTCGCGATCTCCAACTGGTCGCATGTACATCCAGCCTTCGCGGATTTTGCCTTGCTTTAGAAAAAGTTCCCCCACGGTGCGGCAGGCATCGATCAATCCCCGTTCCAGTTCAATCTCGGTCTGTTCGTCAAACTTTTCTTGCCGGTCAGCTTGGGCAGCGGGCAAGTTTAGTTTTAGCCGCAGCCGCATCTTCAGCGCCTCGAACAGTTCGTGATACTGCTCTTGTTCTGTCAAGTAAGCGATCAACTGCGCTACAGCCCGTTGCGGCTCGCCAGCAGCCACGCTCTGTTCCAGGGTCGCGTAGATCGGTCGGGGAGCGGTGTTGGTTTTGGGATTATCGATTAGATTACTCATGCGTCTAAATACTTTGGCTCGCAGCTCGCGGTCCGCGATGGATGTGGCAAAATGGCTGGCAACCCCTAGCGGCGTGGGGACAGAAACGGGAAAACATGGATTGATTGAGATGATTATAGCTAGATTGGTTGGACAGCGCAACATCGGGCCACAATTCTCAGCTCGAAGCGCCAGCGCGTGGGGCGGCGTTTCGTAAGTGGTGATTGACCGCACTCTCGCCAGTCCGGTGACCCACTCGCTGGCGCGTCGAGCTGAGAATTGTGACCCACTTGCTGGCGGGTCGAGCTGATATTCGAGCTGATTCTCCCCAACTAATGAAACAGAAAGACACACTTGGTATGACTGTGGATGATAAATCGCCGACGGACGAGTCGTTGTCTGGTGCCTCGGGGGGAGCTAGCTTGGCAGGTTTGGCCATCGCTGCTTTGGAAAGTCGCCGCGCCGCCGATATGCAACGACTGATTGCCAAATTCGGAGGGACCCCCTTCGTCAGCCCTTCCATGCGCGAGATTCCCATTGCCGAGAATCGCGAAGCTATCGATTTTGCCTACCGCGTCATCACTGGTGAAATCAATATCGTGATTTTCTTGACCGGGGTCGGCTTCAAGCAGTTGCTGGCGGCTATTGAGCGCTCGGTCGATACACAGCGGTTCCTCAATGCGCTCTCCGACATTACCACAATTGTGCGCGGTCCTAAACCGGCGGCAGCCTTGCGCGAGGCGGGGATTACGGCCACGATTCGAGTCCCTGAGCCCAATACTTGGCGTGAGCTGCTGACCGCTGTGGATGCACATGTGCCGATCACCAATCAGAAGGTGGGGTTGCAAGAGTACGGCAAATCGAACAGCAGTCTCATCGCCGGTTTGGAAGCCCGCGGAGCGGAGGTGATTCCATTGCGAGTCTATAACTGGGAACTCCCCGAGGATACCGCGCCATTGGAAGCTAACATTCGCGGACTGATTGCAGGAGAGCGCGATGCGCTGCTGTTGACAAGCGCTCATCAAGTCGCCAACTTACTGCGTCTAAGTTCGGAGCTAGGATTGGAGGAGGCCTTGCGTGACGCGTTGCGGCACGTGATTGTGGCTTCGATCGGACCGACTACCAGCGAGATGCTGCGCCAAAACGATTTGCCCGTTGATCTCGAACCAGAACATTCCAAGATGGGACACCTGGTAATGGAGACCGCGCACCGTGCGCAGAGCCTACTGGCCGGTCGGAGCGCGCGAGCCAAGATCATTGCGGAGAGTGGTTGTCTGCCACTCGACAAGCATGCAGCCTGGTATGACGGCCCATTTATGCGGGCTTGCCGCCGCGAGTCGTCAGCAGTTACTCCTGTATGGTTGATGCGCCAAGCTGGACGCTACATGGCCGAGTATCGCGCAATCCGAGAGAAGATGTCGTTCTTGGAATTGTGTAAGAATCCGGCGTTGTGTGCTGAAGTGATGGTCACCGCCGTGCAACGTCTAGGTGTCGACGCGGCGATTATCTTTTCCGATTTGCTCCCGATCTTGGAACCGATGGGGATGGAGCTGGAATTTGCCAAGGGAGATGGGCCGGTCATTCATAACCCTCTCCGCGAAGCAAAAGATATTGAGCGAGTGACGGAATTGCAATCGATGGATGAGCTCGATTTTGTGATGCAAACAGTTCGGCTGACTCGACAAGCCATGGATCCGGCCATTCCGGTAATTGGATTTTCGGGAGCGCCGTTCACGCTCGTCAGCTACATGATCGAAGGTGGCGGGAGCCGGAACTACCATCACACTAAAGGTCTGATGTATCGCGACGCAGGGGCTTGGCGAGAACTAATGGGTAAAATGTCGCGGACCATCGCGCGTTATCTGAATGCGCAAATTGCCGCTGGGGCGCAGTGCGTGCAAATTTTCGATTCCTGGGCAGGCTGCCTATCGGTGCAGGATTACACCCGCTACGTGCAGCCCTACGTTAAGCAAATCATCGACTCGATCGTTCCCGATGTGCCGATTATCAACTTCGCTACCGGCAATCCAGCTTTGTTGCCGCTGTTGCGAGGTGACCAACGAACGGTGGTGGGCATCGACTGGCGCGTCCCGTTGGATGTGGCCTGGGAACAAGTTGGACACAATCGGGCAGTGCAAGGGAATCTTGATCCGATTGCGCTACTGGCGGATCCGGCAACTTTGCGCGAGATGACCGCCGATGTTTTGCAGCGGGCGGGGGGCCGGGCCGGACATATTTTTAATTTGGGGCATGGCATTCTGCCACAGACCCCAGTCGACAACGCCATTGCGCTGGTTGATATGGTTCACGAACTCAGTCAGAAATAACGCAAGCGTTCACCGTAAACGTGGGGATTGAGACAGAGTAGAACCATTGTTCCAATGGTTCAAAGTTTTGAATTGCTTAACCTAGTCAAATCCCCGAACGATTGGGGACAATTAAAACGCGAACAAATATGGACAGTTAAAACGCGAACAATTGGGGACAATAGTTCTACTCTTCTGTTCTACTCTTCAATCAAGCGCGAACATTCAATTCGCTCTCCGTATCCAGTTTGCCGTGGGTATACAGTAGGCTGCGGAGTCGATGTAGTTCCACTTGATTTTTGGGATCGTCCAGGCGCGAGGGTTGCTCGGGAGTGGGAGTCCATAGGGTAATGTCCATGAGTATCTGACTGGGACACTGCAACTTCTTGAGTTCGGCCAGTTCCAGTAGCAACCGCCGTTGGCGACGCGAAAGATTATTGGCGAGGCACAGTTCGGAGAAGAGCAGCCGTCCATCTTCACTCGTTGGCGGTGCTAGCTTTCGCAGGAACACCACCCAGCCCACAGCAATCAAGACTGTGACGAAGGCCAGTGTCAGCATGATCCCCGACTGATTCCAACTTGACGGTTCGCTGGCTTCTACGGCGAAACGAAGTGGCTCGATGCGTGTTTGTGCAACCAGCCATAATGGGAGTGAAGTAGTCTCGTACATCGCGTGCTTACTCGGCTGTCTGAGTGGGTTGCGGGTTTTCGTGCTTAAACCTTTTGATGCGGCGCACCGCTCGATGGGCTGCATCCTGAATATCGGTACTGGCATCTTCTATCAAGGCTGGAATTAGTTGCTCGAGCGCTTCATGTCCGAGCGCGCCCAGGAGATCGATGGTGCGCACCCGCACTTCCAAGCGCGGATCGTCCAGCAAGGGCATCAAGGTCTGGCTGACCTGATCAACACAACTCAGCAGTTGTACCACCTGCAAGGCAGCCAAACGCCGACGTGGGGCGGGACTTTGCAGTTCGCGAGTCAAGCGGGGAGCGATATCGGTCTCCGTCAACAGTACAATACTGGCCATGGCGCGGCACATTTCGGTAGGCCAATGTCGCGCTTGCTCCAATAGATTCTCCACGGTGAAGTCTTTAAAGAAATCGCGGGCGGCTTTCTTCAGTACCAGTGAAGGACTGGTCAGCCAAGTGGTTAACTCCCGCATCAAATTCCCTAGGCAGAGCTCATCCTGGCTGGCGGCAAACTCGGCCGCTTGGATGGCGGGGACTAGTTCCTCCAGACCGGGGCGACGGCAGCTACGCAGCATTTCGCTGGCTGTTTGTCGGGCCTCACGCGTTCCGAGCTTGGCAAGTCGCAATGCGCCGCGCAAGACTTGCCCCATGTCACTCGTGGAAGATGCCACCATCAACCACAGACGCCGTTCGAGTTCGCCCCCCACACTTGGCATTGCGCATTCGATACTGGTTAGGCACTGCAGTGGCGCCATCGATCGCAGTCGTTTGAGCATCCCCGGCAAGGTATGCTTGTCATTCAGTTGGGCAATGGCCACCGCCAGCGCCGCTTCGCTCCGTTCGCTAAGGATCTCCAACACGTTCTTGGGGGTCGCCGAGCGACTGAGGTAACCTGCCAGTAGTTGATAGACGGCTGGTTGTTGGCTCTCGCGCATCCGCGATAGTACTGCACGATAGGCGTCTTGGCGTGGATCGGATATCAAGCTACGTTGTAGTGAATCATCCCAATGTACCAAGCTCAGCCAAGCATCGACCAGTTTAAAGTTCTTGTGCTTCTGAAATACGGCCAATTGCGCATGGATCTGCTCCAGCATTTTGCCGCGAATGGTCGGCACGTCCTTGCCCTGCCGCGCCTTTGCTCCCCAACGTTCGCACATTTGCAAGAGGCATTCGGTCGCTTTGGAGGAGAGTGCATGGTGAGAATCGACGACGATTTCCAATACCACATCGATTGAGTCATTTAAATCTAGATCGGATATTGCCGACAGGGCCATGCGTTTCTCAGCCAAGCTACCCGAAGACAACAACGCCTCGGCCATCCCCACGAAGTGCGTCCCCTTCGATCGCAGCAATTCAAGGTCGGCCTCGTTAAAGTTCTCCCACGCCAACACAATCGCTCGCTTGGCTTGCTCTTCGCCACGTGCCAGCAGAGTCTTGAGACACAGGTGTCGCAGTTCGGCACTGGAGCTCAACAGCCCCGTGGATAACGTAGTAATAGCGGCCAGGTTGCGAGAATTGCGTAGTACGTCCCATGTTGCACTGCGCGGAATGGTCAGGCTGTTCGTCATCAGTGAACTCTTGCGATTGGCGAATTGGTGCGGTTCGGGCAAGAAAACATGCCCCACCATTCCGCCTATTTCGAAGAGTTCTACATGTGCCCCCCAAGAGTTTTGGAAATTGCCGTACTTGCCGTCGCGCAATCGCTACAGGCCGCACAGCTAGCCCTTCGTAGGGCTAGCGACCATCGAGCCGGGGCGCGTTTGAGTGGCGGACTCACGATTGGAGAGCCACAGCAACACGGGAGCCGCAATGAAGATCGAACTGTAGGTACCGACCGAGATGCCAATCAGCAGAGCGAAAGCGAAGGCATGGATACCCTCACCACCAAAAATGTAGAGGACGATAATCGTCAACAGCGTCGTTCCACTGGTCAAAAGAGTACGGCTGAGTGTTTGATTGACGCTATCGTTGATCATCGGTGTTGTCAACTTGGGACTGCGCCCACGAACTTCTCGAATGCGGTCGAAGACCACGATCGTGTCGTTAAGCGAATAACCAATAATTGTCAAAAACGCAGCCACTTCCGTCAGGCCAATCTTAAAGTCCTCGATTAACAGAAAACCGAGATAGGGTGCCAGCCAATGGCAGATTGCCAAGATACCTAACGTGATCAACACGTCATGCACCAAGGCCACCACCGCAGCCAGACCGTAGGCCACCTTTTGAAAACGGAACCAAATGTAAGCCACGATAAAAACCAGGCTCAACAGAATAGCTCCCAACGCGCGCTGTTGCATTTCGCCAGCCACACGTGTGCCGATTTGGCTGAGTGAGAGCCATTTGGGTTGCTTCTGCAGTTCGCTGGTTAGCTTGGCGATCACAGCGTTGGCCGCAGTTTCGCCCACGGGCAATCTGACCGTCCAGCGCGAAAAACCGCTGACATCCTCGGCCAGCCAATCGGCCGGAAGAGGATCGGGAAGAACGTCCACTAAGGCCGGGTTGAGCTCGACACCAGTCGCTGTGGCGGCCTCCAGCAATTGTTCGCGCAGGGTGGGACCGTCGATCTTGGCTCCCTTGTCAGCAGCCTCAATGCCGGGCTTGTCATCGTTGCTGCCGCTGAATTCGAGAATCAGTTCGGTCGACTCCCCGGTTGGCACTCCGACGGCCTCTTGGGGTGTCGTCGGGATACCGACAGCTTCATCAGCCACGGTCGTCTCAGCTTGATAAGCCACGAAGCGCACAGGGCTACTGTCCAAACGTTGATTGAGATCGGACTTTGAGGAGGAAGGGTCGAGAGTCGATGTGGAAGCTGATTTTTCCTTGATCACTTTCACGCGATAGGTCACTAAGTCAGCGGCGTGATTTTTGGCAAAGCCTTCCAAGAGAGTTTTCGATAGAAACTTGACATCGCTGATCGAGGTTACCAACGAGTAGACAGTATCCTTGGGATCCTTCTCCACGCGGACAAGCGTCGATTGTACCGGTTGGCCATCCTCGTCTTGGGCCAAGATGTCGCGGGTGACTTCGCGAAGTTTATCGACAGCCACCGGTTCCTGCAGTTGGAAGATAACCCCCGTACCACCGGTGAAGTCGATGTTCAGTAATTCCTTGCCGCGCATCGTCACGGCCGCCAGACCACCTACGATCAATATGCTTGATAGAACCACACAGGTCCTTTGCCAACCCATGAAGTTGATGTCGCGATCTCCTAAAAATGTGCGTTTGAAAAAGCCCACTCCATCAGACATCGACAGACTGACCATTTTCAGCTTTTCCGCGATCTCGAATACGATCCGCGAGCAAAAAGTAGCGGTGAACATACTGGTGGCGATACCGATAATCAGCGCCACCGCGAAGCCGCGGACTTGGTCCGTACCGATCCAGTACAACACGACGGCGGCAATGAGTGTTGTCAGGTTGGAGTCGACGATGGTGGTGAAGGCGCGATCAAAACCATTGCGAATCGCCATTCGCGGTGCCGAGCCCTTGTTCTTTTCCTCGCGAATGCGCTCGAAAATCAGTACGTTAGCGTCGACCGACATACCGACCGTGAGCACCAAGCCAGCCAAACCGGGGAGGGTCAACGGCTGTTGAATAAAAATCATGATGCCGAAGATTAGCAAGCCGTTGATGATTAGCGCGGCCGAGGCGACCGCCCCTGCGAAGCGATAGTACAGCAGAATGCACACAAAAGTAGCGATCACCGCCCACAACGAGGCTGTGGTCCCCTTGCGAACGGACGTAGCTCCCAAGCCAGCACCGACGCGGTTTTCGCTGGCTGGCTCTTCGCTCAAGGTCGCCGGTAATCGACCCGAACGCAGGATAGTTACTAAAAAGTCGACTTCTTCCTTGGTGAAGTTGCCGGTGATTTGACCACTTCCAGCAATTGAAGATCGCAGCTCGGGAGCTGATAGAACCTTCTTATCCATGATGATCGCCATGCGGCGTCGGAATTCTCCGGTGGGAGTCGCGCGGGAGGTCATGGCGAGCATTTTGCTGGCACCGGCGGTGTTCAAGCGGAATTCGACGATCGGCTGTCCATTCTTTTCGAAGCCGGTCTGGGCGCTGGCCAAATCGTCGCCATTGACGATCGAATAAGGGCGGCCGAGCATTTCGGTGGCCATCAACACGTCGACACCCTTGATGCCAGAACGCGTCATCCACTTCTCTAACGCGTAACTCTCTTCGGTGTTGAGCGCAGGTCGTTCGAGTATTTTTCCGGTGTAGGTATCGCGGAGTGTGTCCCCCAATACTGGAGTTTTTAGTGGAAACACTCCTTCTACTTTTTCCGTCTCGCGACCGACGGTAATCCACAATCCCACGGTCTCTTTTTCGCCGTTGACGACTTCGGGCTTGGGGACCGCGCCACTGGCAGCTTGCTGTTTGGCTAACGCGATAATATCGGCGTGGTCGCGTGGATTGGCGACGATGCGAAATTCAAGTTGACCGGAGTTCTTAAGCAGATCCTTAATCTTCTTCAGTTCGAATTCGTCTACGTTGGGAACGGTGATTTCAATCTGCGATTCGCCTCGCGGACGAATGGTGATCTCCTTGGTCCCGGATGGATTGATGCGGTCGCTCAGGGCCGTGGCCAATTGTCCAGAATCGACTTGTTGGCCATCTTCATCTGCCACGATGTCGTAGACGAGATTGGTACCGCCGGAAAAGTCAGGACCGAGTGGCAATACAAAATTGTTATTCCAGGCGAACAGCAACCCACCAAAAATCGCAGCCAGCATCACACCTATCCGAAACCCATGAGCGGGCATTCGAAGCGAGCGCGCGATGAATCCGGACAGGATGAATGGGATCACGAAGATCCCCAGCACAAACAGCACCCCAAAAGCGTAAGTCGTCCAGTTTTCGGTCGCCGCCGATGGGGGCAGAACCGCGTCTGGACCTTGCTCGATGGCCATCGCTTGGGCCAACAGTACAGGAAATGTTAGGGCTTGAAAAAAGGAAGAGCCGTCCATTGATTGTCCTTGCGGATGGTTACTCTTTCGAGTCGGATGGGGTGATGTTGGCGATAGTATCGCGGTTGACTGTCATGCGCGCGCCGGAGTTTTCGTCGATGCGCATGGTGACTGTGGCTTCGTCCGGATTGACCTGGACAACAATGCCATGAACGCCACTGTTGGTCACGACGCGGTCGTTCTTTTTTAATCCCAAGAGCGCTTCTTCTTGTTCCTTGCGCTGCTTTTGTTTCGGGCGGGCCACCATAAACATGAACAAGATCGCGCTGATCAGAATCAAGTTAATGGGACTGGCTAGAAACTCCAACAGCGATCCTGGAGCGGCGTTGGGAGCCCCCTCAACTTGCGCGGGGGCCGCTTCGGGAGCTTGTCCTAACAGCAGGACTGTCCGATGCTGGAAATCAAGCATGGCCTGACTCAGCCAGCTTGCCACAGCGGGCAACGGGAACGCAGTCCCCAAGTTGGCAGGGCCAAAATTCATCGGTCAGTATTCTCTTTAGGTTCAGATTCTCTTTGAGTGCTAGGGATTCTCGCTGATACGAGCCCAACTCGCGAATGGTCAGAGAACCAGCCACGGTAAGAATTGGCTCCCTAACAGGGATCTGTCCTTAACGCCTGGATCGCATCAAAAACAACCCGAAATGATAAGAGTCCCCTCGCAAACCCACAAGGCCTAAGCCTCTCGGAAAATCGCGGATTCTGGTTTGATCCCTGTCTGCGAAACAACGCGGCCTTCCTCAATAGCCAGCATAAAGGCCTGATTGGGGCGTAAACTATGTTGATTGCTGTTGGGGAAAGGGACATCCACCGTGGGGCACTGCAGAAATTCGCAGATCTGCTGAAAACCACTCCGCTCCAATTCGGCAATATCTTCGATTTCCAGCAAATCGTGGCGACGTGCTGCGAATGTCTCAGCGACGGATTGTTGGTAATCGCGATACGCGGCCAGATACACTTCGGCGTCAAATTTGCTCTGGCCAAAGGTCATTTCCCGCAGTCCCAGCATGACCTGCATGAAACGCTGCTCCTCAGGGGTGGCCTGCTTGCCTTGCTTGACCAGTTGCAGTCCCACAAATTGTCGCTCCACCGACTGGATCCAGCGTTCTAGGTCATTGTCGCGGCGGACGTTAACAAACAGACTCCCAGGATACTGCCGGTCAAGCTCCCTAAACACGTGGACGGCGCAGGCGGGGTAATCAGCCAGTCCGCGACACTCGCGCAGGATGTCCAAGTCATAATCACCGGCGCTGATCTGTTCGTAAATTCGTGTCAAACGCTGCGGGTTGTTGTGCTCGAACGATTTCTCTCCATAGATGCGACCCAAGTGGGCCGTGGGGACTCCCACCGTCCCCAACGCATCGCACAACGAAACCGTGGCACAGCGTGGCAAGGCGATCACAAAGATTTTGTTGAAGTCACGCATGAGAAGTTTTGACCGCGATGGTGTGGAAAAGGCCGAACAACCAGTCGATTTAGTGTTGCTGCGAACTATCTAGTATGCCATTCGAATTCATTGAGGCTAGACCTGGGCTGTTGAAAGTTTGGGGTTGTCAGGAATTTGCCTTTGCGCATGTTTTATCCCTTCGGTGCCGTGAGTTTTTGCAAACTTAAACCTAAACTCGATCTTAAACCTAAACTAATCGCCTGGAAGATGGAGTTTAAGTTCGAGTTTAGGTTTAAGTTTAGGAAATTGCTCAAAAACGCGCAGCCCAGCCGTCCTATTCTAATCTGTGGCCCGCTGGGGTAAGCTGCTAGCTGGGCGGAACCGCACTAGACTCCTGACTGCGTATCTAAGGCAACGAGCGATTGACCTCTGGCGCGTCTTAAGCGTAGCTGCGGTCGCCAGACCGCCGGGAGCCTACGTTCTGGCGAACGTAGCTACGACCGTTTTTTTCCGCACGCAAAAGGCCAGCCATGATCAATACCGCTCTCAAGGAACAATTGGTGCGCCACGTCTTAGCGCGCGTCAAGATGCCGGCACAGTATATCGGCGGTGAACGTAACATTGTCGTCAAGCGGCATGACGAAGTAGCGGGGAAGCTCTGTCTGTGCTTTCCCGATGCGTACACAATCGGCATGAGTCACCATGGATTGCAAGTCCTCTATTCGCTGATGAATAGTCGCGATGATTGGGCGGCGGAGCGCTGCTTTACCCCGTGGCCCGACATGGAAGAACAGCTTCGCAAATATGATGTGCCCCTCTATTCATTGGAAACGTTCACGCCACTACGAGACTTCGACGTGGTCGGCTTCTCGCTACAGTACGAGATTTCGTCCCCCAATGTACTGACAATGCTCGATCTAGGTGGTATTCCACTTCGGACTGGCGTTCGAACCATGGCCGATCCACTGGTCATCGCTGGTGGACCGTGCGCGCAGAATCCGGAATCGATGGCCGAGTTCATCGATTGCTTTGTGACTGGCGACGGTGAACCGTCGTTGCCTGAGATCTGCGATCTGTGGCTTGAGCTCCGCAACGCAGCGCGTGAAAACGGTGGTTGGCTGCGCGGCGCGGCGGGCCAGCAGCAACGCGCTGAGGCGTTGGCTGAGTTGGCTCAGCGTTTGCCCTATGCTTACGTCCCTCGCTTTTATGTCCCCGAGTACCGCGATGGTCGCATTGTGGCCCTGCATCGCTCGCGGAGTGATGTGCCCGCGACCATCGAGCCGTGTGTGATTCGCGACTTCGATACTATTCCGCTTCCCACCGCGCCGGTTGTCCCGTATGTCGAGTGTGTGCATGATCGCATCGCCATCGAGATCATGCGTGGTTGTCCCTGGCAGTGTCGCTTCTGCCAAAGCACGGTGATCAAACGCCCCTTGCGCATTCGCTCGGTCGATACAATCATCAACGCGGCCATGGCGAGCTACAAGAATACTGGCTTCAACGAGATCAGTGTGTTGTCCCTCTCCAGTAGCGACTATCCGCACTTCGAAGAGTTGATCACGCGGATGAAGGCCACCTTCAATCCGTTGGGAGTTAATATCTCGGTCCCCAGTTTGCGTGTCAATGAACAACTGCGAACCCTGGCCGACCTAGTGGGCAATGGTCGACGCGGCGGCCTGACACTGGCTCCCGAAGTTGCCCGAGACGATATGCGCGAACAGATCCGCAAGAAGATCAAGAACGAGGATTTGTTCGAAGGTTGTCGCACGGCTTTCAAAAACAATTACGAATCGGTGAAGCTCTATTTTCTATGTGGACTACCTGGGGAGCGACCTGTCGATCTGGATGGCATCGTCGAGATGGCGGAAACGATTGCCAAGATCGGTAAGGAAGTCAAGGGACGCTATCCCAAGGTGACCGCCAGCGTTTCGAATTTTGTCCCCAAAGCGCACACTCCCTATCAGTGGAATGGCATGCAGCGCCGCGAGTATTTTCAATGGGCTCATAAACATCTGTGGCAGCAACGCAAACTGCGCTCGGTCAATATCAAATGCCACAACATCGAAACCAGCCTGCTGGAAGGTGTCCTCAGTCGCGGTGATCGCCGCACCTGTGACGCTGTCGAGCTAGCTTGGCAGCGCGGCGCGCGGATGGATGGTTGGACTGAAATGCTTGATCCCGATCGCTGGTGGAAGGCGCTGCATGATGCCAATATCGACATCGAAAAACAATTGCACGAACCGTATGAATTGATGGCCAAGCTCCCCTGGGATCACGTCAATGTAAAATACGGTCGCGAATATTTAGCCAAGGAGCAAACCCGCTCGCTCACCCAGCTCGAAGCCATGGCGGATGCGAAGTAAGGGGCAGGCTAGAGGCTAGTGGTTCCAGGTTCCAGGTTCCAGGTTCCAGGTTTAAGGTTTAAGGTTTAAGGCTTACGGTTTACGGCTTACGGTTCCAGGTTTCTAGTTTCTAGCCGCTAGTTTCTAGCCACTAGCCTCAATCAAAATATTCATGCCACCAGAGCTTCCCAACGAAATTCACTCGGCCGTGTCGCTCGGTATCTTGTTGCTGGCATCATTGTTAGGTGGTATCGCTGCGGACGTGGTGCGGATCCCCAAGGTCACCGCCTATCTATTGGCGGGCATGATGGTTGGTCCGAGCGTCGCCCACTGGATCAACTCCGGGCAACTCCATCATCTGGAGCCATTCACCAAGTTGGCCATGGCGCTGGTGCTCCTTGAATTGGGTTGTCGTTTTCCACTGACTCATCTTCGGCCCATTCTGCGGCGAGCCCTGTGGTTGAGCCTTGGTGAACTGCTGGCCACGTTTTGTATCGTGACCTTGCTGGTTTGGCTGTGCGACGGACGATTGTCGGCGGCTGTTCTACTGGGGGCACTCGCTTTGGCCACCGCACCCGCCACCACGGTTTTAGTTTTCAAGGAGTCGAAGTCGGAAGGCCCCGTGACGGAATTGGCGGGGGTGCTGGTGGCGCTGAATAATATTGCCGCCATCATTGGCTTTGAACTGCTGTTCCTGTTGTCTCGCATGTTGTCGGATCATCAATCGGACTCGCTTGCCTCGCAGCTTGGTCGCTTGATGGCGGATCTAGGTGGGGCTTGTCTATTGGGAATCGCCGGCGGATTAGTCATTGGCTACCTCAGTGGTTTGCTCAATCGTCGCCGTTGGCTGGTGATGGTCCTGGCGGTTGCAATTTTAATGTTGGGACTGTGCGAGACCTGGCACTTGCCCTACATGCTGTCGTTCCTAATCGCCGGAGTGATGTTGGTTAACACTTCGGAAGCGGCTCCGGAATTATTGTCCGAGCAAGAGAAGATTGCCGGTCTATTGGTCGTCGTCTTCTTCGCCGTACATGGAGCCGAGTTGCAGTTGGTGTCGTTCTTCGCCGCCGGGACATTAGGTATCGTTTACATCGTCGCGCGCTCAGCCGGAAAGATCGTCGGAACCCGTTGGGCGGCCAAGCTGCGAGGCGAACCAGCCACAGTGCGTCGATATCTGGGAAGTAGCCTGCTGTCTCAAGCTGGCGCGGCAATCGCACTGGCAACCTTGGCTGCACAGCGCTGGCCCGAACTCGGCGAACAACTACAAGTCATCATTCTTGGATCGGTAGTCTTTTTCGAAATCGCGGGGCCCATCGCGATTCGTTGGAGTGTGCTCCGGGCAGGGGAAGTTCCGCTGGCTCAAGCCATCACGCACAATACGGAAACACCCACCAGCCAAGCGGCCAAGATGTGGCTGCGAGGCCGCGAGGCGTTGGGCTTCAAGCCCCCCAAGCCAATCGACGTTATGGAGCTAACGATCTCCAATCTCTTACGACGAAACGTCACTGGGATCTTGCAGACCGCCGATTTCGACGACGTGATTGCCTACATTCGACGTAGCCACGACAACACTTATATGGTGGTCGATCAGCGACAATGCGTGGTCGGAGTTATTCGTTACGATGTCCTCTGCGACACTTTTTTTGACTCGTCTCACGATCGACTGATTCGCGCCGAAGACTTGACTAGCCCAGTCGCCTACCAGCTCCACCCTGACGACCCGCTGAGCACAGCCATTGAGCAATTCAGATTGTGTCCCGACGATGCCTTAGCAGTCATCTCGCACGATGATCCACCGCGCTTCGTTGGCATCATTCGTCGCGGCGAGTTGACTGAATTGGCCATGCGCTTCCGCACCGGAGTTTAGGAGACAAGGAGATGGGTAGTGGGGAGTGGGGTGGCACTGGCATGGCCAGTGGACTCGAAGTTTGGGAGATGGGAGCACAATCGTTTTGCTAATGCTTCGAAGTAATGAATTTAAACCATTCTGAAATTCACTAGAGTAAAACTCGCCTCGCGCCACTGTCTTCTAACATTGAAGCTTTTCGTTTCGCAGAGTCGTTTGAAGTTGGAGAATTTTGTTGTAGCGTTTACCCTGGGCGAACTGTTGGGCAATCAATAGGCACGCACATCCCGAACCCCTTCGATCTCCACTGGCTATGCCAGTGCCACCCCACTCTCCCCATCTCCTTGTCTCCCTCATAGTCTTATGACCGAACCACCAATACAACCTGCTGGCGAGTTATCGCCTGAGCTCAATAATCCCTACACGCCTGGGCGTATCGATCCAGTACAATTGGAAGGGGCTGCTTTAGAGAAGCTCCCAGTCAAGTATTGGACGGTCCTCGCAGTTGCGTTTCCAACGATATTGGCTGTCTGCTACTTTGTTCCTGGCATTGGGATTCCAGCGCTGATCGCCTTGGTCTCCGCGATCATTCGTGTACCGCTAATGCGAGGTCGACCACGCACGCTCAATGCACCGGTTTTACCTCGGCCGCTATCGCTACTTTTTTCGTCATGGATTTTCTGCTTGCTGTTCCAGATTGCTGCCACCGCTGTCTTTTGCGTCATCTGTATGCCGTTGGGATTTTTGGCCGTGAGTATAAATGAAGGTGTAGGTATGAGCTTACCGATCGTTTTTGGCCTGAGTGGCGTGATCGCTATCGTGGCCTATGCGTTTCTGGTGCGATTGTCGCTGAAGATGTCCACGTAGAGTTCGCCTGAGTACCCAATCAACTCTGTCCAAACTGCGAGACCAAACTACGATGAGTACAGTATTGCGATCTACCGTAAAGCACCGCGATTACACCTTTCTCGGGCTGACACAAAGCCTATGTCCGGAGTGCCGCCAAGTTGTTCCAGCGAAGATCATCGCCCGTGGTTCACGCGTTTACTTTCGCAAGACTTGCCCCGAGCACGGCCAACGCGAGGACTTTATCTGTAGCGACGTAACCCGCTATGACATGACGGAAACCAGTCTTCCAGCCAAACTGCCGCGGCACACTTTCGCTGAAACACAACTTGGCTGTCCCTATGACTGTGGATTGTGCGAAGAGCATGAACAGCATACGTGTATCGGAGTGATCGAGATTACCGACGGCTGCAATTTATCCTGCCCGATGTGTTATGCGGTCAGTGGCCCCGGTCAGAAACACAAACCGTTGGAAGATATCAAGGCTGCCATCGATCGTCTGGTGCTGGCCGAAGGGAGAGCCGAAGTAGTGCAGCTCTCCGGAGGTGAACCGACGCTCCATCCACAATTATTGGAAGCAGTCGAGTACGCGTTGGAACAGCGGATCGACTATGTGATGATCAATTCCAACGGCATTCGCTTGGCCAAGGATGCGGAGTTGGTCCAGCGATTGTCTGTTCATCGCGAACGACTGGAGATCTATTTCCAGCTCGATTCGCTGGTTGATTCGCAGATCGAACAGTTGCGTGGCGAAGCGGGCTTATTGGAGATCAAGCTCCGGGCGCTGGAGCGCTTGGCCGAAGCGGACTTGAACGTCACACTAGTCAGCACATTGCAGGGGGGAGTCAACAATGACGCGCCTGCCGAATTGGTGGAATTTGCTCGCACGCATCCTGAAGTAACTGGTCTGAGTTTTCAGCCGGCGACGTACAGTGGTCGATACGTCCTCCCCGCGACGCTCGACCAACGCATTACGTTTCCCGACGTGGTCGACAACATTGTGGGGGACGCGCGTAACGAATATCAAGCCAGCGATTTTTTCCCGCTCCCATGTGCTCATCCGAACTGTCACTGGATCAGTTTGGCTGCGCGGACGGGAGAAGCGTTTGTTCCGCTGACTCAGTATGTCGATGCCACGCAAAATTTAGATCTGTTGGCGAACGGTATTAGTTTTACTCGCGAGCAAACACAGAAATTGGCGCAACAAGTGATTGCGCGACTCGCCTGTGGTGACGCAGGTTGTTGCACTCCCATGGCACCCGTGGCCAGTAGTAAATCGCTGCCGGTGTTAGATGGCAGTTCGCCTGTCGAGCATGGCGTCGTTGATTTTCTACAGCGCGTGGCCAAGCAAAAGGTCAGTGCGCGGGACATGCTGCGGATCACGATCACATCGTTCTTGGATGTGTATAACTTTGATCTGCGACGTGTCATGAAGTGTTGCACTCATCACATCCTCCCCAGCGGTCACATCATCCCCTTCTGCGCCTACAACGTGCTTTACCGGGACGGGACTGCTAAGTTGCCCGAATTGCGCAGCATCGATTGAATGCGATTTGCCCGCGAATGACGCCAATGAGCGCGAATGTAGGAGGCCTTTCGCGGCAGTTGAAATATCGCGAGCCAATTTTAAGTGGGTCGCTCCTGCGGGATAAACCGGCGAAGGTGGCGGAAGAGATCGGCTGTGCGCGTTGTCGTAGCTACGTTCGCCAAAAAATAGACTCCATTCGGTCTGGCGACCGCAGCTACGTTTAAGATCCGACAGTTATTTCCCGCACGATGCTCAGTCTTGTTTAGGCTGCGAGTTTTGATCGGGCGGTGCAACAGGCATGGCGGGGAGTGGTACCATTTGATTTGGAATGGGCCTTCCTCCAAAGCCTCCAACGGGGAAAAATGGCATTGCAACACCGGGCGCTTGCGGGCCGCCTATTTGATGGGCCGAGTGGACCGCCAACTTTGTCGTGGCGATCAACACATCGGGTTTGAGTACTTGTTTTTCGTACTTGCCTATCGGTGGTAACGCTCCATTAAATCGATCGATCACGAAGATCGGGCGGAGAGCAGGGAGTGCCCTCGCGGCCTCCTCTCGCGAAATTGGCTCAGAGTTCAGGTCATAAAGTTCGAAATCGGCCAAATTCATCGACGTTGGTTTCAGACCCGCTGGCTGCAAAAAGGGTTGAAGGATCTGCACTGAAACGAACTCCGTTACCGCTACTTCCCGTTCGGCGGTTGTCCCATCGGTCCTGGTAAATGTCTGCGTCACCATCTTAATTTTGGGTTGCATCACGTCCACTTTTTTCACTTCCTGGCGGAACGATGCGATCAGGAAAATGATCTGGGGTGGATTATGATCCATATCAATTTTAGCTGGGACCAACTGACTGAAGTTTACACCTCCGGCGGGATGCGCTTCGGGGAACTGCATACCTACACCCGGTATCGCAGGTCCCCAGTGGATGGGCACGTCTCCGAACGCAATCGGCCCTGCCGGGTTGGTATACTCTGGGGGAGCAACTTCCTGAGCCAAAACGGGTAATTGGTGCGCCACGAAAAAAATGAACACCTTTGCTGACTCGTAAACTAACTTCATGATTCCATCCTTTTAAGTGGATCGCTCCTGCCGGGAGCGACCATCAGCGCGTTGGCATCCCCGTTTCCCATGGGATTTAGGGGAGTATTGGGAATAATGCCAGATTGTAGAACTATTGAGAGCCGCTCGCGGCACGCGTGACCCGCGCCTATCCCCTTCTACCCTATCAGTTCTTGAGATCGCTTTCCAGCAAGGCTTGGAAATAGGCTTCGATCTGCTGGCGGTAACTGGGGAGGAATTCTTCCACCATTCGCGACTGCATTTGTTTGCGTACTTGTTCGGGCAATTGCCCCCAGACGTTCTGTTGCAAAACTTTGGGATCGACTAAGTTGACGTTAGGATTAGCTGCTTCCCCTTTTTGAGCAGGTGAGTCTGGGGCGGTGTCTGCTTGTCCAGGCTGCCGCTCGTTGTCGTTGCCGTTGGGATTGGTTGTAGGAGACTGCTGGGGCGAAGATGGTGATTGCGTGGTTGATTGTTGCTGTTGCTGACTCTGCGTCATTTGTTGTGACTGTTGCTGCTCCTGTTGCTGTTGCTGTTGCTGCGATTGCTCATTGGCCTGTTGGAGCTGCTCGATCAAGTCATCCAAGCGCAATACAATGTCGCTTTGCAACTCGCGCGTCTGTTGATTGACGACGCCTTTGCTCAGGTAACCTGCGGCGATCTGCATACTCTGACGCACTCCCTGCAATGGATTGCTGGAATGCCCTTCGAGTTCTTGGTGAGTGCTTTTTGGTTTGCCAGGTGTTGGTGTGGCAGTCTTGATTGGTTGTTGATTTGAATTGTTGGCTGGCTCATTCAATAGGTCTAACAAGCCATCGACCAACGCAGATTGCTCTTTTGATTTGGGCTCTTGGGCTGCGACGAGGTGAGTATTGAGAATTGTGATAGTCACGGCCAGGAAGATGCTGGCAGTAGTGGTCACCGTATCAGCACGACGCGCCAGCGAGTGGGTCGCTGGTTTTGTCCCACGTCGCTTGCCGCCAACGTGCCAGTTGAGTGACCCACTCGCTGGCGCGTCGAGCTGATAGTGCAACGACCCACGCGCTGGCACGTCGAGCTGATGTTGTCCGACAGGGCGCTGTTCAACTGGCATTAGTTTTCTCCGGTGTCGTTGGCGGCGGCGAATTCGCGGAGTAGTTGCTCAACTTGCGTGCTCAACGCTTGCTGCATAGACGATAATTCGTTGAGTCGCTGACTGCGCCCCCCGCTATCGGTCGCATTCTCAGTGTCGATGGTCCGCGAGTTAATTTCTTGTTGCAGGCTGCGGAGTAATTTCAGACTGGCAATCATCGGTATTGGACGCGGTTGTGTCGCTTCTCCATGGCGATCGTCGCTCTCACTGGAATTATCGGCGTTTGCATCATCCTGGCTGGCAGAGTCTTTTGTTGTAGGCTCGTTTTGCATGGCGGCGGTGGCCAACTCCAATAATCGCAACGCGTCACCTGCCGCTTCGATGGCATCGGGCTGCACGCGATAACGCTGGGCCGCAGCTACCGCGCGCGACATGGAGAGCTCTGCTTGCTCAAGCGTCCAATCAAAGGTGGGGAGCTTTGAGGTCTTGCCACGGACGTCGCGTAGGGCCTGACGCACGACCTCTTGCTGGGATGCAGCTTGTCGCATTTGCGCCTGACGCTCCACGCGCTGGTCTCTGGGGGCCGGGAGGGCTAACTCCGAGAATTCTTCGACAACCGGTCGCTGCCGCGAAGCCAATTTGCTCACTTCCGCCGTCAGCTCGAGCAGTTGTTGCTCGGCGACTTGTTGCTCCAGTTGTTCGGCTCTTTGCCGCAGTTGTTCGGCTGACTGTTGCAATTGTTCGGCGGCACGCTTGGCAGCCTGTGCGGCCTGTTGGAAATTTTGTTGCTGGCCTGAGCGGCTAGCGGATTGTTGTTCGCTGACCGCTTGTTCAATCTGGCTGGACAAATTGGCGTCTCCGACCTGCGCCGCTTGATTGGCCTGTGTGCTGGTACGTTGTTGCAAGTCGTTTTGCTCGCGCAGCAATGGCTGTCGGGCGCTCGGTGCGTTGGCTTCATTCCACTCTTCAGCTAACTTTGCTTGTTCGCCAGACAATTGTGCAAGTTCTTCCCCAGTTTGGCGCAGGGCATCAGCGCGATTCTGGAGGCCCCCCAGTGGGGAACTGTTTCCAGCTCCGAGTTGTTGTAGGGTCTGATTCAGTAGCTGCGCAACCTCTTGTTGAGTCGCGGCGGCCTGAGCCAGCTTGTCGTCTCGGATCTCATCCGTGGCGCGTCGCATTTTGCTGCTGGCCTGCGAGGAGGTGAGCGACTGAGCAGCCCGTTCAAGTTGAGACTTTAATGCCTGCTGGTCGTCGCTGGCCCCGGCTTGGAGTTCACCAGCGCGGCGGACCAAGTCGTCCAGTCGTCGCGCTAATCCCTGTTGGTCCGCGCTCAAACCAGTCTGTTTGGCCCGCAATTCCGAGTCGCGGTTGGCTGACAATCGCTCGAGTTGCAATTGGTCAGTCTCGGTTCGAATCGCATTCTGTTGATTGAGAATCTGCGCCAATTCCCGCTGCACTTGTTGCACCGCTTCGTCGCGCGCCATACGATCAAGTAGTCCTTCTAATCCTGTCAGTGCTTCGGACTGAGCGGTGACAGTTTGCGTGTTGACATCGGAGAACGATGCTGGCAGTACGGACTGATTGACGTGCAAACTCTGCGCTGCTTGCAGACTCAGTTCACTCGCCTGAGTCGCGACGCGTAACGCACCGTTACTCAATTCGTTCAGTTTTGATTGGAGCGCGGCGAGTTGTTGCGCCAACTCCGTTTCGCCGAGTCGATTCTGTGTCAGCAATTCACTCAGCTTGGCCACATCGCTGGTCAAACTATCGCTGTTTGCGTTGGCCTGAAACTGCTGATGAATCGCGCGTTGCACCTGAGCCACGTTGCGAAAAAGATCGAGCTGTTCGCGTTGGACGCGGCCTGCCTGTTGGGTTAGCTGAGTTGCCCGATTGAACAACTGGGCGTTGCGACGTTGCGTATCGACCAACTCGCGTACCTTATTCAGCAGTTGGTTCTGCTTCTGTTGAATCGAATCGACCAGATCGCGTGGATCGCGAATGGTAAACTCCTGTACTGCGCTGCGGCCCCATTGACCGCTGGTATCGCAGGCTTCCAACCACACCGAGATGTGTTGTCCGGCCTGTAGATCGTGAGCCTGCGCTATATTCCATTGCGTATCAATGACGATCTCACGTCGCTCGCTCGCTTTACCTAACTGAGTGTCGGCGTTGGTCGCGTCAGTCCAGATTGGCAAGCTAGCCGGTTGGGTAGTCTCCACTCCGTCCACTTGCAATCGAGCGAACACGCTGGTCAGCCCCAAATCGTCGCTGGCCATACCACGGACAGCCAGACGTGCATCGGCGGAAAGTTCCGCGAGCTCGGCAGACTGGAATGCGACCAAGGGTGGAGCATCAGAGTTGACTTCGATTCGCCACCGTTCTGGGAGCAGCATCGTTAATCCCTCAGTGGTGATAATCGACAATTGCCAACTTACGGAATGTTGGACAGTCAAAGGTGTTTCGGCTGCATTTGAATTTACTGTATTTGAATTTACTGTGGACAATTCGATTCGCAACTCGCGACCCTCGTCTCCCAACCGTGCCGACCACTGGGCCGATTCGGAATGATTCTGCTCAGACTGTATTGGCGAATCCAATTGAACGTCAACGCGCTTGAGCGGCTCGTTGAATCGCCCCACGAATTCGACTTGGCTACCAGCCAGTACGGCGATACGACGTCCGACAACTTCGGATGGTGGCAAACCGGTGTAGGGGGGAGGCCGTACCACGAATTGGTACTCAATCAATTCTGGAGGCTGAACGACGTCAATTCGATGCCAGGGCATACTACGATCATCACCACCGACCGCACGGACCTGGATGGCAGATGTTACCGACGGTAAATTCGCTACCGCAACTCCATCCACTTGAATCGTCTCCAGCGAACTTTGATTGGAAACTCCACCTTCGCTGAGCGAACGCGTTTGCAATTCAACACGCTCGGGCAAGGGTGGTCGGCTATCGATAATTTCCAGTTGCAATTCGTTCCCCACAGCTACGACCGTGGGTAGACTGCGGAATGCGAGTTGATCGCGCTGTGGCCAGTGGTTGACGCTCCACGGCATCACTAATCGCGCCATGGCCACGCGCGTTTCGCCCGGCCACAATAGCGAAAGAAGGCCCAACGCAAGTAACAGCGAAGCGCAAACAATTGCCGCGCGGCGCAAGCCACTCAGTTCAAGATGCGATTGCCAGTCTGGTCCCTGACCGTGGGTGGACCATTGGCGCAGGGCAAGTTCGCGAAAGCCAAGGCTACCATAGCGGGCTTCGTCCATCGGTAGCGAGGCCAGTTCCACTGCGGTCGAAAGTTCTCCGCCCAGTTTGGGCTCACCGCGTTCGATCCAGGTGGCAATTTCCACGGGCTTTGGTGAAAAGCTCCAGGCGGGTCGCAACCAACGCCAGGCTCCCCACAGCCCAACCGCGACCCAAGCCAACCAGCATAGGATTCGCAAGCCGAGCTCTTCGCGACGCAAGAGCATGTCGCCGACCATCAACAGACCGAGCGTGGCGACCACGACGGCCAGCCACCATAGTGCGCATTGCCATCGCAACACTCGCCGCGCACGTTTGGCTAGACCGGTCGCGCCTGCCAGCAACTGGCGGCTAATCTCTTCGATGGATGGGTCAGATGCGCGAGCCACCTAGTGTTTTCCCGGCGTGGAGCGAAGGTTTGTTTTCAGCGTTATTAGTAGAACCAATCTACATTCTATGCTCAGCGGTCTCCCCAGGGCAGTCTCCGCTGCCCGAAAATCAGAAGGCGGTTACAATATCAGCTCGACGCACCAGCGAGTGGGTCGCCGGTTTTGCCTGTAGTCCCGCGCGGCCAACTTGCCAATCAGGCGACCCACTCGCTGGCGCGTCGAGCTGGTAATCCTGATGATTTTCGCGCGGATGGCGAGATCCAACTAGGTAATATGAACGTCCCTTGGCAGGCAAATTCGGTACTACACGCGGGAGAGCTTGAGTTGGAAGAGGTCGAAGAGAGCGAACTGTTGCGACAGTACCATGAACTGGCCGAATTGGCGGGCTCACTGGCGCACGAAATTAAGAACCCGCTTTCCGTGATCCACATGAACGCGGACTTGCTGAGCGAGGAGCTGACCGAAAGCGAATGGCCAGGGAGGCGACGCGCCGAAGCGAAAGTTGAGATGATTCGTCAGCAGTGCCAGCGCATGGAAAATCTGCTGCGCGACTTTTTGAAGTTCGCGCGCCTTCGCGATCTGGAAATGACTCCTGGGAGTTTGAACGAACAAGTCGACACGGTCCTGCGACTCTTCCAACCTCAGGCGGACAAACAGGGGGTAGAAGTGATTCGCTATCTCGACTCCGATCTACCCAGCGTGTTGCTGCACAGTGATTCACTACAGGCTTCGTTGATCAACTTGGTCAAGAACGCTCTGGAAGCGATGGAGAGTGGTGGTGAGTTCGTGGTCCGCACTTATTCAACCCCGCGCGGCGTAGCGCTCGATTTAATCGACACCGGTTGTGGCATGGACGACTCAACGGCCACGCACATGTTCGAACCCTTTTACTCAACCAAGAACGGTGGGTCAGGTTTGGGCCTCCCCACCGCTCGAAAAATCATCGAAGCCCACGGCGGTCGCATCAGCGTACAAAGCGAAGTCGGTCGTGGCACTAAGTTCGTCTTGGAGTTTCCGACGCCAGCTAGACTGCGATAGTGGTTCTAGGCATCGAGCGACCAAAAACTACTAACTTGTTCGTCTTAAACGTAGCTGCGGTCGCCAGACCGCAGGGAGTCTACAATCTTGCTCTATATCTCGTAGTGATGGCTGGCCGCTGTCGTTGCTACGCGACCGTAGCAATCGTTGTTACTATTCTTCGATGCAGAACAAATGCTTCTCGCCGCGAATGAAGAGTTGATTGTCGACTGGAGCGGGGGTGGC
>JBGSJT010000099.1:0-1872 GCA_041741715.1 Pirellulaceae bacterium
TGCCTTGTGCAAAGCGGCCTTGATCTTAGCTGGCACCTGGTCGTCGGTGTTCACATACGCAGCAAAGTACTGGTATGGGAACTGACGTGAACGAGCCACTTCAGCAGCGTCGGCGATGCGGTCGGCAACATAGTTGACCATTTCGGTCGTTGCGAGTACATCGTGACGTACCAGGGTGTTCAAGTTCATGCGCAATGCCTGCGGTCCCATCTTGCGAGCGATCGCGGCCCATACACTTGGCCCCTTGGCAGCGTCGGCGAGCAAGTCCCAGCGTACACCTGCCAGTTCGCCCATAACGAGCAACTGAGTCGCTTCGTCTGTGGCTGCGCGGTAGGCTGCTAGTGCTTGCACCTCGGTTGGCAAGTTGGCCTCGCCGGCAGGAGTCCACTTTTCGATGGCCTTATCCGTCAACCAACCGAACAGCGCTCGGCGTTCGTCGTCCCTCGGAGTCGGACGAGCCATACGCAAGATATCGCGTAGGCTCGGATCGTTACCGATAGACGCCGACAGCAGCTTCGCCACTGAGGCCTCGTTCAACCATCGCTGGAAGGCACGCTGTACGGAGCTAGAAAGTCCCGTTCGCGCAATTCCGGCTCCGCTCTTGAACTGGCCAGAGCGAATCATCTGGAAGGCGGTTCGCAGCACGCGGCCGTTGTCGACTACGCGATCGAACACTCGATGCATCAGCTCGCTGTTGCGGACCGACAGGGCGACCAGCAACGCGGCTGGCATGTCCCTCATCGCCGCTTTCTGCGGCGCGTACACAGCCAACTTGGCAAGGTACCGGTCATCGTCGATGGTATCGATCAACTTCAGCACTTCGTCAAGCTGCGTTCCGGCAGTTGAGTAGTAGGCATCGGCAAACGTCCCCGTTGCAGCAACTTGGGCCAGCGCCTGCTTCGGTTCGAGCGTGTAGCCGAATCGTTCCACAGCAAGATCAAGGCACGAGCCACCGTGGCCACGTTGATCGGCTGCCAGTTTCGGTTTAGTACCAGCGTCGGACGCTGGAGCGTCGGACTCAAGCTCATGAAGTTCGTCGATCGATCCAGGGTTGCAGTGTTCACGTCAATTAGTCCATGTGATATGAAGTCCAAAGGGCGGTTTAAGCTGTGTAAAAAGGGACGTGCGTATGTAAATGGTTGTTCACGCATTCGATAAAAAAACGCTCAACGAAGTATTGGTCAGAGGTTAGCCCGTCCGGAAATGAGCAAGCGGACGGTGCGGGGTTTGAACCCGCTCAATCTTGCGATTGACTTCCATGTACTCCGAGCCGTCAGTTGAGCGTGTTTCGAAACACTTGACGAAGTTGTGGGCAGAGATCCGGCCCGAGCTTTCTACTACGAGCGGGCCGGGCGGGATTCGAACCTGCTAAACCATGTACTCCAAACCGGCAGTCGAGTGAGTGTATGTAAATTGATCGACGAAGTTGTGTGTCAGAGGGTTTACGGCGCTCTACCACTGAGCTACGGCGCAATGTTTAAAAACAAAGTCGCGCAGGTGGGACTCGAACCCACGACATCCGACTGATAATGCTATAATCCAACTCGGCAGTCGATCTTTTTTCATGCTAGCGGCTTGCACGCCTAATCAGAGCAGACTCTCGCTGCGCCATCCTCTTTGTAGCGAACCGATGTAAAAAGCCCGACCAGGAATCGAACCTGGGTCATCTGTTTAGAAGACAGATATGACTTCCGCTTCACCATCGAGCCATGAACAAGCGGAAGGCAAGTGAGTCGAACCCTCATCTGGCGGATTACAAGTCCGCAGTGCTGCCGTTACACCACAACCTCAATAGGCTATGGCTATGCGTTTCAAACGAATTGGCAATTGCATCACGATCTCCTTGGTTGTTTGTCGTTTCAGTGGTAGCCC
>JBGSJT010000100.1:0-11294 GCA_041741715.1 Pirellulaceae bacterium
TAGTGTATCAAGCTTCAATGAGGCCGCGATTTTTACGTCGCGGAAAGGGTGAAGTTGACGTAAATGTCGTCGCCAGCGAACTGGCTTCAATGAGGCCGCGATTTTTACGTCGCGGAAAGCTCGTCGCTACGGGCCGATCACTTGTACTTGGACGCGCTTCAATGAGGCCGCGATTTTTACGTCGCGGAAAGGATGAATTGCGACTTGCGGCCACCCGGCTCGATAACGCTTCAATGAGGCCGCGATTTTTACGTCGCGGAAAGTTTTGCCAGATGGTCGGGCGTGGTCTGCGGACCCACGGCTTCAATGAGGCCGCGATTTTTACGTCGCGGAAAGTCCGCCGCTGTAAGTTGTTGCAGGGGAAGGGGTTGGGAAGCACTTTGCGAGTACCCTCGCAGTGTACCGGTGTGGAAACCATTTGCAATACTCCCAAACAACCTCCTGTCTGCCAAAACTCAAGCAAATCATAGGCTCGCGAGCACCTAGCGGGTTTTTGTCAGCACCTGGCTGCTCGCACGCTAACGCGTCACAAAAACAGGATACTCCAAAATCTCGCCCATGAGAACTCGGGCTAACAAGCGAGTCTGAATTTCTAATACTCGTCGGTAACTCACGCGATAACCAAACAGTGGATGGGTTACCAGTTGGTCCATGCGCTGCTCGTAGGCACCAAAGAATCCTTTCCGCCCCTCAGGGGTCAAGGCAACGGAATCTCCGGCGGCAATAAAATGCTGCTCGGTGACCATTCGCTGGTTGATCGCACTTAATATGGCAGAATCGACTATCAACGGACGAAAGGGTTCCATCAAGTCCAGGGCCAGCGAGGGGCGACCAAAGCGCGGTTGATGATAAAAGCCGAGATAGGCATCTAAACCGACCGAGGCGGCGGCTACCGTCAGGTCTTTGGCGAGTAGGCTGTACCCCAGCGACAGCAACGCATTGATGGGATCGCGCGGTGAACGGCGATTGCGACGCTGAAAATCGAAACTCAAGCCCATCGTATCACTGGCGGCGGCTGGCGTGGCGGCCAGAGGCTCGTCGAACAGTTCTAGCTGGCCACCGGGTAGTCTGGACTTTTGAATCTTAATCATCCCCGAGAAGTTCTCGAAGTATGTGCGGGCCGCTAGCCCTTCGTAGCCTAGTAACTCCAGCAGATTCTTGGCCCGCTCGGCTTCACCCACCAGGGCTTTGAGAAACCGCAGGGCCTCCTGTGGCGGTTCGACGTGGTTACGCATGAGCAGGGTGCGTTGATTGCGAATTTTGCCCACCACCAACTGCTTTGCAAACGCAAGCAGAAGTCGGGGCGGTCGGCCATGTGAAACTGCTCGCGCCGCCACATGATGTTCTTCAGACCCACCGGCTGCGTCATGCCATGGAACCAGCCACCGAAGCTAAAGTAAATCAGTGGAATCTCCTTCCGTAACAGCACTTGAATGGCTTGTGTCGAAACTTGCACGGCCCCAAACAGATTCACATGCGAGACATCGTTCAAGCGGATCTTCTATACGACTTTTCCTTTCTCTTTGACTTGCAGCACTTCGCTGCTAACACCCACCGAATAGCCCTGCGTATTCAAATAGAGTGGGCGCCGTTCGTCCCGCGCCGTAACCAATTGTCGCACGGCACGTGACGGAGCGGCTCGCAATGCCGTGTTGCGCTCAAAACGGAGGCCGATATCGAACAACAGAGATTGCACAGGTTGACTACTGCTACCCGCTGCGGTGCGACCACAAAAGGTTGTCTCGTCCGGCAGGCAAATACTGACCAACGAACAACGCGGACACTTGGGACTGTCGACGAGTGGCGGTGGCAACTGTCGCTTGGCCATCGTCGACGCGCGTCCTGGATGGCCTGCTGAGTCATCGTCACGAGCGCATCATCAATGGCGATGCGCACTCGTTGGCGAGTTTCCCAGAAGAACAGTATTCCCTCTTCGCAGTCGACCGTCGCTGGGTCCCAGGTTGACGAACAGTACTTGATCTTGGTCGTGATGAATGATCTGCCGCAGTTGTTCGGTGAGCAGCAGCAGATCGGAACTAGTCAACTGGCATTCAAACACGCTGTACTGCAGATGATCGCCCCAATTACGCATAGTTTGAAAGACTTTGCGTAGTCGTCGATCGTCACAAATATCGTAGGTGACAATATAAGAATGGCGCATGCAGCCCCCTTGAGTTTGCTGAGCAGACTCCCGTCGGGATACCCAATGTGGGTCAGTGTGGCCCGACGCTCCGCAGCGGCTTGCGCCTTTGCTTTGGCGACTCCATCCACATTAGTTGCCCCACCCCAGAGCTTCAAGCAGAATTGATTTTGAGCAAGCTAAATTCCATGGCCGGTGGTGCAGGCCGCAGCCGACGGGAGCATCACTCTTCCGACGCGGATAGGCTGTGAAATTATTAATGTGAGCGGTTTTGGCGCTAGCCACCGGTCCTTTGATCGAGTGCTAACGCAGAAGAACCGGCCGCTAGCGCCGTGCCGCTCACTAAAACGCCGGGGCAAGTCAATCAATTCACAACTTAGGAGCGCCGGCCCACTTTGGCGACGAATAAAGCGATCTACCAGATTTTCAAAGAGCAAACGACGATCGAACTGCGTGCCAGGAATATGAAAAATATCGGTTACTGAACTCACTGTGGAACTGTCGATCCATGGGTTGTATTTCCGCCAATCAACTCGCTGCATCCCGGACACGCTTCTGTATCCACGCAGTCGTTTCAGCGGAGGCCGTCGGTTTAAGTTCAGCGCCATAGTCGACGGACAGGTCGTAGCCAGCACGATCGTAAACCGTGTCGAGCACGGTTTGCAGAGGCAGCGAAGCGTCATCGTCGCCGCGTTTTAGCGGGATAGCGATAGTTGGCAGAGTCTGCTGTACCGACCAAGCGTACAGACTGGCTTGAGGACGTTGATACCAGCGACTGACAATACAGCAGTAATCATGATCTGGCAGCGACTCGATCACCGGCAGTCGCTCGCCACCGCGCAACAAATCGATTTCAACAAGGTGCGATGGGCTGGAAAGCACCTCGTCGCGTTTCTTCAGGTATACGATTCGCCCATCGCCACCAGATCGCTTGTTGGCGGGAGACAACAGTTCGATCACCGTCACGACCTGCATGTCTTTCCGCTGGCGAATCACCAGAAAGGTTTCCTGTCGCTCTTCGGGCATTGGCAGAGTGCAGACAGTCGGAGCGGCGATTTCCGAAACGGCTTGCCGCAAACCTGTCGCCAGCCCCGCGTCTCGAGCCACAATCGCAACATCGGATCGACGAAACGTGTGTGGATCTGGGCCGACATGTTCTAGGTAGATGCGACGTTCAACGCGGACAAAGTAGTCTGGCCGAATCGCCGAACTCAAAATGTCGGACGTGGCAGTATTAAACCGGCTGTGAAAATCTTCCCATTCCTGGTTCTCAAGAAACGGGTCCATTCCAGGAAAGGGCGATGGCATAGGACAAAGATCTCTGGTGTTCGGTGAACTGTGGCACAAGCATTATATGAGAATCAGATCGTATGCGACAGTAGTTTTCGTCAGCTTGCTTTTTCGTCTACCACGGAGCAACGAGCCCCTCACAAACTCCCCCGCCACAACAAATACGCAGCCAGAACCAAGTGCCCGTCAGGTAGCGGTTCGAGCAGTTGGACCGATCCGGCCGCGATGGCGTATCGATTCTTTTCGTATTCGACGACCAGGTCCAATCCGAACGTATCGTCTTGTGCGGCTACCGCATCCACGACCGTGACCGGCTCGCCGAGCACTTTGGCCGGAAAAGGAAACGCCAACTCCTCCATCGCCATCGTCGTCAGTCCGTCGCACTGCTCATGCTCGTCATACGCATCAACACACGCTTCATCCATCGCCTCTTGAATCTCAGCGTTGTCGAGCGCATCCATCCAAGTGATATTGACCATTTTCATCTGATTCGCTTTTTTATCTTGATCGTTCCCATTATTTTTGACAGAGGTGTTTCGTGTTTTTTTCTTCGGCTCAGACATCGGGTGATTCCCTCATCGATTGAACGGAATTGCGTTTAAACGGACGAATAGTACTTGGGTGTTGGTAGTGTTTCGGAAAGCGTCTTGAGTACAGCCTCGTATTCGTGGTGATCCTCGAACTGTCGATTGAAGAACCCTTCGCTGGGCGAGTAGCCGTAAAGGATCAAGTTCGATTGGACTTGTAGCAAGTACGGGGAGTGCCAACTGAAGCTTTCGCTGAAGCCTTGGATGAAGCCGATGAGGTAGAAGATTAAAAACGAAAGGCGTTTTGTCGGAAACTTGGGATCGTTGTGTTCATATAGGCAATGTCCCTTCAGACGCGGATCGTCGTGTTCAACGCTTTGGAGAATCTGAAAACTAATGCCACTTCGGTAGTTGTAGAGGTTGATCAAATACGCAGGCTTTCGGTCATCCCCTTCGATCGTCAAGCTCAGCGGAAACGAAAAACCGCCCTTCCAATCATCGAAGAGTCTTCCGCGTTCGCCGAAACATGTCATGCACACCGCGTAGGTCTGAGCCAGCAAAGGGCGATCCCTGCTCATCATCGCCAGCGATACTTCGTGGAGATCGTTGATAGCGATGCACGTCCGCGCCAGCTCTCGAAACTCATCATCGCGCAGCCGAGTTAGCGTACACTTCACACTCCCTTCTTCGTTTTCGTCATCGCATGCATTGTTCGCATCGCCCGCCTTTACTACCTCTACATACATCCTCGCTGGCCGCCTCGCCCATGCTTCCCGCAAGAGCACCTCCACGCAGTCGTCCACCGACTCCAGCCCTCTCTCCTCCCGCTCGCCGTCCAGAAAAGTTCGCAACGAATCCGGTAGTGAGACGGTAAAACGATCGTTGTGCATTATCTGGGACTCGCATTTCACAATTGCAGGTTTCTGCTTTCCTAAGTTTTGACTTCGGTGTAGCTGCCAGTTGCTTCCTCCGCCCGAGGCAAGGTCTACTGAAGGATGTTACACCGTCAGATGCGAGCCACGTCAACTACACGAATGTCAAAGTACAGTTGTTGTTGCCAACGTCATCATTCGATTTCGGTATCTCCATACTCACACTCGGATTCATACCCCATGTACTCCCACATACCGTTTTGGTGCAACCAGATTGGATCAGCATTTCGCGCGATGAACTCATCGACGGGCAACCCTTCGATCGTCGGTGGCCGTCGCACTCGAACTTGTTTGCCATTGAGGAAGATTATCTCGTAGTCCAGTTTCCGTTGTTTCTTTGCCCGCCGCTGGGCAGCAGTGAGTTTACGTTTGGGTTTTGCCATGCTGAGCATCCTGAACACTAACACGTTTGAAAACTCCACCGCCGTGATGACGCATTTTTCCAAGAATTTGCGGGACCAGTAAGTGTAGCGGCAAAGTATTTAGTCGTTTTGTCCTGGCGTTCGAACAGACCAATCGGTCGTTTGTGGGCCTCTGGTTGCCTGAATTCCACTTGATTGGATGCGATTCGTTGGCGATAATGGACGCATGGAAATTCAAGGTGTAGTTCAAAATGGTGTTGTGGTACTCGACGGGTCGATGTCGCTGCCTGAAGGGGCAGTCGTGACGGTTCTTGTTCGTACTTCTCCGAGGATTCATTTTTCGGAGAACCCGAAACGAGTCGAGTTCCCATTGGTCCGTTCGTCTTCTCCCGGCAGCGTGCATCTAACCAACGAGCGGATTGGTGAACTGATGGACGAAGAAGACAACTGCCTTCTCTGACGAACCCGATCACATAGAGGCTACGCTGAAAGTCTTTATGCAACTTCTCACATTTTCGACGAACATTTGGACCGAGGCGTATTTGGCAGCGTTCGCGAAGACAGGCAATTTTGAATTGGTGACGTTCGACAAGGGATTCGTGCAATACCAGGGCCTGCGTGTGGCGATTTTGTCCTGAAAACAGCGAGTCGAAGTTCATTTGCATTCTCCATCGAATTCGTCTTCCGCATCATGATCACCACCGGCAATGCGTCAGCTTAACGGAGCAGGTTTCCAGCTAGACAAGATCCCGAAGCCCGTCTTGCCGCTGCATCGTCGTCGCCACCTGTCAGTAGCCCGCAAAACCGCCACCCTCGATTCCTCAACTTGCCCGCCCATCGCTTCGCAGGCCCCACCGATCGTCGGTTGTTTTTGATTTAGGCGTGGTGGAATTCCATCTTCAATTGTTCAAGCAATCAATCGACGGACTCTGCTGCAAACATCCCCAGTCCAAAGTGAGAACCGTAGCCGATTGCAATTGGGCCGAAGATCGGTTCGGGGAAATGCAATCGAACTCCGTAGATGTTAGGCTGTGGCGGCTGTGGTTTGCCTTCCATTCGCTTTCTTGCAAACTGAAAAAATCGACTGTTGACCACTTCAGTTTTGGTAAACGGCTCGATGCTGATTGGCGTTGGAAGGTGGCGGCAGTCTAGTTCACGACGAATGTCATCGGCCAACGTATATCGATCGTTCTTAGGCTTCAAATGCCGTGCGGGGACGTAGGGCGTAGCGCTGGTCCAAACTGTCGACGGCATCGCTGGAATGATCGCTACCGGGCGACCATCGTTGTGGCGAAGTTGTTGTCTGAACAGGTCAAGGTTGGCAAATCCGGAACAAGTAACGAAGATCGTTGTATCGTCACCTTTTGTCCACGTTCTACGGATGCGCGTGATGGCGCGACGGGCAGTTTCATCCAGACCGCCTGAAGCGTAAATCAGTACATGGTCGATGCGCTCGTCGTCATCCAAATCAAGAGGGAAATAATGAGCGTGAGTATGCACCGCAGCAAGTCTTGCACCGGACGCGGTTCGACCGACGAGGACCGAGCAATCACGAACGTTCATTTGCTTGTTGATGATGCTGACCAAGGCTTGGTGAATGAACTCGCCTTGGCGAACGGCTCGCGACATGCGGGGAAGCCGATCGCCGCGAACGGAGTCGGACGATAGCGAAAGCAAAGCCGCTTCGACAGATCGCGATGAGCGTCGCGGCGATCGAGTTTGCGAAAGCGGTGCCAGTGTATCGACGCGATTGTAAAGCACGCGAGTTGAACCTGGCGGCTGACTCCAACCATGTTTCTGCTGAACGCTGGTGTCCATCGTCAGGCAACCGATCAGATCCGACGGAAACTTGTCTTCAACAGCGGCTCGCTGGGTCTTGGTGAGGTCCTTGCCGCGACGTTGTTGTTCGATTTTTATTGATTGTTGCAAGGACTCCTCTCGCCAATCGGCGTACTCGGCTTGCTCGCTGGCGACGAGTAATACGACTTGATCACCGCACAGCGTCGGAGGTTCGCCCAAAGAGGGCTGCGTCCACCCATCACTTGGAACCGAATTGTTTGCGAAACCCATATCGACCCAACTTTCGGCTCGCCCGAGATATGAAACGCTATTCAATAGCAACTCAAGCTGATCGTTCTCTGCTTCAGTGAGTTCAACCGGCCAGCGAACAAACAGCGGTTTATCTGGATGTAAACGGACAAACGTATCAAGAACCTTGTCGGTCATCTCCAGATTCTTTTGCTTGTTGTGAAAACCGCCGGAGGGCATATAGTGTCGCGTGTGAGCCAACTGACCAACCGGCAAATGAAAATGCGGCAACGCCGACGCGAGTTTTTCAATCAGTGATCGAGCATCTTCTGGAATCGCGTCCCACTGCAGTTTCGCGAATCCGACAGCAATTAGCGCTCGCATCAATCGCCAAGGATTTGGCGGCCATTCGACCAATCCTTCATTCACGTGACTTCCCCAAGGCGTGGCGTGATACCGACCAGCGGGGAAGTGGATCGCAATTGTAATCAATGGAAAGCTCCCCACTATTTGAACTTGTATGTGACTTCGGTGATTCCGCCTTCACCACCAAACTTGGATTTGCAATTCGTAATCGCCGATTTGAGTTCATTCTGCAAGTCCGCCAGCTCCGGCAGGGCGAATGATTTTGGACGCTCGGCCACGATTGATTTCGCCGCGACGACAAAATCGCATGCTGTTCGTAGCCGCAGGTCGTCATCCAGCAGGGCACGGATTTTGTATAGCCCTAGAATGATCAGTACGTTGGTGGAGTCGTCATCCAGACCGTATCCACGAATCTGTGAGACATCGAGGCTGAAATATGCTTTGATCTCCTTGGCAGCGAACTCTTCGCGGGGATACGGCACGTTGCCGAACCCTTCCGCAGTAGTTCGTTCGCTGCCTTTTTCCATTCCCGGTTGCACATGGTCGTTTTTGACACCGCCCGATGCAACAACTTCGACTTGCTCCGCTTCGATGAACGAAGATATCGCACGGGCGATTCGTAATCTGCCGCCAATGCTCTCCAAGAACACTCCATGAAGTAAGCTGTTCAAGTCGTATTTGAAAACAGTCTCGATGAACTTCTTGCGGTTGATCGGGTTCTTTTCGCTGTACTCCATTTCCTCGGCAAGCGACTTGTGGAACTTCTTGTCGTTACCATTCTCGATGTAAACACTGTTCAAACGATGCGCTTCTTCGATGGAACTCGTCAAATGATTTCCTTTGCCATCGACGACGCGAACGTAGCTTAAACCCTTGGCGAATTCCGTGAGTTCATTTTTGCCCGCATCCCAGAGAGTTAGTTCGAGGCGATTGGCCATACTCTGCGGGCTTTCGACCAACAAGCAGGCTTGGGCGTCGCCTTCGAGCATCGGTGCATTAAAAGTGGCGGCACCGAGGTCAGGAAGGCCGTGGGCTGGAAACGATTGCCTTGAACGGGCCGCAGCGGCACCGTCAAGAGTACACGTTTTTCATTTTTCAAGGCGGACAGGTTAAATGGCATGAGTTTCTCCAAAGGGTAGTGGTTAAATGGTTTTAAGCTTGGCTGTACTCGGGTTCATTCTTAATCTCAGGTCGGACGAGCCGCTTGGCGAGACTGCGGACGTTCTGTGGACTGATCGGAAATGCAAGTGCCATTGCCAATCGTCTGGCGAACCGCAGATCGCCGACGACATGCCCGACGTGCGGCATCAAACCCGAGATTTTCAGTCGTTGATTCGCCAACTTCGCCGCCGTGGCAAGGTTGCCTCGCGTCAGATGAGTCAAGATCGCTGGTGACAGGCGCACGGCATGTTCGACGGATGGCCACTCAGCCGGATCATCACGACTCGCGTCAATGGGAATCTCGACAGCCTGCCAATGATGACAAAGCCGAAACAGCCCATACACACCCAACGCATCCGCACTGCATCGATCTTGAACCTGCGTCGGCGTTCCAATTCGCTTGCGAACTGATTCTCGCTGTTTCTCGACGGCATTCCAATCCAGTGCCATCAAGGGTCGTCTGTCCAACTGGCTCCGTATCGGGACGACAAACCAACCGCCGCCAGATCAAGATGCAGCGTCAACTCAGGCAGCGTCGCGAATTCACCATCGGGCAAAGGCAATTCGACTGCCGGTAACGGATCGCCTTCACGAATCCCGCGAAGCGGCAGTCCGTGGCCAACCAATTTCTTGTTCTCATATGGAAACTTCTGGTCCTGAGGCGTCGCCTGCCACGTCCCTCGTACCTTGCCGTGATGACAACAAACCAGATAGACCAATAGGTTGAACTCAGCCGCCGTCAATTGATTCAAACGTTCCCCAAAGGTTTGTTCTTCCAGCGGAAATGTTTCGTCGTATGACGATTGAAGAACCCCTTTCTCGACCAGTTTCCGATACGGCCCTAGCAAGGCGTCGTGTTTCGGATTGAAACGTGCCAAGACTTCGAACAATGCCAAAACCGATGCCAGTTCGTGGCGGAACCCACGCCGCTTGCCGTACGAGATGTCAGATTCGCGATTGCGTTCAGGGCACGAAAACTCTTTCGCACGGTAGGCAACCCAGTTCGGTGCTTTGGCAAAATCGGATCGCGGCGGATCGTTGGTACTGAGTACGATGTTGTATTGAAACGCCGGATGCACTTTTCCAAGGTCATGCCAGAGGGCGGCCAGTCGCAGCACTTTCGTCAACGAATCATCGAGCTTGAGTGACTCGCTCAATTGCGTAACGTACTGAGCAACTTCGACCCCATGCGTGGCGATCGTTTTCCAAAGACCTTGCTTGCTGCGATCATCACGATTCTGTCCGTAGTCCGATAGATCGCTGTTCTCACGATTCTCGATCCCATCGGCAACTTCGACCGGTGGATCTTTCTTTGCAGGCTGCTCGCCAGTGAAGCCTCGGGTGGGGTCGTAGCCGCCAAACGTTGAATCGACCAATAGAATTTGGCCCGGATAACATTTGTCTTCGGTCAGCGGAACCCACTTTGAATCAAGGTAGCTCCACACCCACGCACGGCACTTGTCTTTAAGTTTGCCTCGAACGAATAACCATTTCTTGACGCGATACACGGGCACGGGACACAGTCCATCGCGAAGCGGCTGCACCGTCGCAGGCGGATTCTTGTCGCCTTCGTTTTCGGCTTCCCAGTCAAGATCGGTCCAACAGACATAGACATCTCGTTCTTCACCGCTGCGGATGAAGCGACTGACATCCAAATCCGAATCAACCGCGACCTCGCAACAGCCTCGCTCGCCAACGAAACCTGCCAATCTCGCGGAGAATCATGTTGCGTTAGCTTCTTGAACCACTCTCGAAAGCTGCTGCCCATTTCCAGTTCATCCCATCCTGCACAATTGTTTCGTCGATGTCCTCAGAGAACGCAGATTACCTCATTCCTGTGACACCTTTGGTCACTGGCCTGGGGATTTTTGCGAATTTTTCGGAAGTTATTTTCCTTTTCAGGGAAACATCAACTCCCGCAGAATTGGTTCATCGCTTTGAGTTGGTAGCGACAGCGTCGGTAGTTTTCATCGAAGCCTGAAGTGGTGATTTCTGCGATTGGAATTGCGACTCGTGGCGTCGCGGAACGGGATTGGTGGTGACAGGAATGATATCAACTACGTGAATACCTTGCCGCATGTTTTGATTGTTTGAGATGATGGAAAAACGACCAACCAGCGAACGAGTTCAGCGGGAGCTGACGGCCGAAGAACGAAAAAGCTCTGAGCTTACGCGCCAAACCATGAGTGAGTCGGGAGACGCGATCTGGGAGGAAGAGCGGATGCGTTAGCGAGTGCAGGACTCGGCTGTCGAACGGTGTCCGCGCGAGAGTGCTCAGCTACAGTCGGTATCGTCCATTGAGCCTGGATCAGTCCATCTGACGAATAAACGCATTCAGGAAATATTTGATGAAGAAGAGATCGAGGCTTTGAAAAAATTGTGAGATGGTTCTCGTTGAGGTGCATCTTTCTGATTCCAATACGGATCTGCATTGGCAAAGCTTTGCGGAGCGAGCGGGTGCAAGTTGTCGCCAGTCCATGGGCTCAGG
>JBGSJT010000101.1:0-5843 GCA_041741715.1 Pirellulaceae bacterium
CCCCTTGGGACAACGCAGGGTCAAACAGGCTCATACCATGCAGCGGTACAGGAGGCGTCACCCCTGCGGCCTGGAGCACGGTGGCACAGATGTCAATCGACATCACCATATCCGAGCTGACTTGCCCCGCCGCCACTTTCCCAGGCCAACGCATAATCATTGGAATGCGAATGCCACCGTCCTACAAAAACTGTTTGCCACGAATGTGACAGCGCCCGTGGTCGCCGATGAAGAACACGCCTGTGTTGTCGGCGAGTCCCTCGTCCTCTAAACGCTATTAAACGAACGGTGTAGAGTGGGAGCAAGCGTCCACGATCAAGTATTGTACAATGCTTAGACTCGTGCTGCGGGCATTGCTCTGGTAGTAGATGCGAGTCAGATTGATCGCGACTCCTGCTACATCTTTTTGCCGCACATCTTTTTGTCGGAAACCACCGTCAGTCGAGACGGAAGGTGTCTCACCTTCAACCTAGCTCCCAATCGCGCGGAAACAATGCGGGCCGACAAAAAGATGTGCGGCAGAAAGATAGTAATTAATGTATGGGTAGTAAGTCTTCCAGCCCGTGCTGTCGGTCGCATAAATACTCAGAAACGGCGACAAACATGATTCAATTCTTCAGTTTGTGCATATTGCTATCGTTGACATCGCTGGCAAACGCGTCGGAACTTCCTAGTGTCATCGTGTGTTATACCGAGGATCATGGCTCTGCTGACCTGTCCTGTCAGGGTGTTTTTGATGATGTCAGGACGCCCCATGTCGACGCGCTGGCGCGGAGTGAAGTGCTTGCGCGACACGGTTACAGTACCGCGCCGCAGCAGCAGTGATTGAGCGCTACCAAGACAAGCCATTTTTCCTATACGTCGCCTATCGTGCACCGCACGTACCGCTCGATGCACCAAAGAAATACCTCGACTCACGTGTCATCGCTCACTAAGCAACTGCCCGGCAGAACTCTAATTTATTGTAGGTCCAGGTCTAGGGTTACTGGGGCGTCAACAACTTCTACCGAAAAGCCAGACTTGTAAGGATCTTCGTACCGACGAGGCAAAAGATTCGGGGCATCTTTCACGTTCGCCGCTCCCGTGTATGTCTCTTGCTCTTCTTTTTCGGACATGATTTCATCTTCATCATTCGGTGGCTCATCAACCATTTCATACTTGAAAACCTTAACCTTGTAGGATCCAGCGACGGCGCCATCACCCTCTGCAAAGGTACCAACCTTAAAGTTACCTTCCGCGTCGGTATTTCCGACCGCTCCCCGGCCGCCAGTGGATTGGGCTACCAAGACAACCGTTGCCCCTTCGACCGGCGCATTGTTGTAAGTTACTTTTCCAGTCACTTCAAACGTGGGAGCGTGATCTGGGTCTTTCGTGCACCCCAAGGTCATAGCCAGGCAGAAGGTAAGGGCCGCGACATATCTCAAATAATTCATACTCATACATGCTATTCCTATAGTGTCATGCTATTCGTAAAATGTCATGTTGATTGAAATGCAACACGCCAAAAAAACTGGCTTCCGACATTACGCTCGGAAGCCAGTGTAAGGGAAATTCACCAGCATGTGGCGTGGCACTTTAGACAACTAGTTCGGTAATTGGGCAACCTCGCCAGAAGCTATGGTACCGAGTGCTCCAAATACACCGTATGGGCTGGGACCTTGCAGTCGGCCAGAGACTCCGACGGTGAGATCACCGGTATCAATGTTATTCGACAAGAAATGTACAGAGCCATCAGCCATGACCACGTTGACGCCACCGGTATGATTGCTGGCGGGTGGCACCATGATGTGTTGCTGGTCTCCGAAGTTTCCGCCCTCGGCGCAACCGGGACCATTGGGTGCAATTACCGTTGAAATGGCCGAGTAGGAGGGTTGACCGTCGGTCCAGGCACCGCCGCGCCGGCCGTAGAAGGTCAAGCCTGCCTTAAAGTACTGCCCATCCACTTGTTGTAAACAGACCGCTGGTGAAGCACGCAGACCAGAGATGTTCTTAACGTAGGCTTGGTTGTAACGAACTTGCCCGGGCCCCGTGGTGGCACCGTTCCTTCCGTTAAAGCCATAGGGACGACTATTGAGGATTTCGCCAATAGCTATTGTGTTACTTGTGCCATCCGCAATATTACCGAATGAACGGTAGGCTCGAGTAGCAAATAGTCCGCGAATCTGGTCCCTATCGTCGCGGGCCCGGTGGATGGAGTCTCCCACACTCAAACCGTAACTAACCTCGCGTTGACCGGGACGTGGGCCTGGGTCAGATGGGCAACGCATATACTGTGGCGATGCCCGCCAGCCAATCCAGTTGATCCAGGCAGCCGGTCCCCCAGGAGCGACAGCAGGATTGGCATTTGGGTCACCAGCTTGAATCTGGTTGTACATGTTGGTCTGCTCACAGTACGGTAGCAAGCCGATCCAGGCAGTCAAGCGATTGCCGTTTCCCATGTTCCGCTGTGGGCCAGGCGTCCCAGTACCCCCCTTCCGCGCAGGGAACGTTTTGTAGGTGGAGGCGTAGTTGTGCAAGGCCAGCCCCATTTGCTTGACATTGTTTTGACATTGCATTCGGCGGGCGGCCTCGCGAGCGGCCTGGACTGCGGGGAGCAGCAAGCCGACTAGAATTCCAATAATGGCAATTACGACAAGCAACTCCACTAAAGTGAAAGCCTGTCTCTTTGGGATGGTCATAAACGATCTCCTGTTAAATCAAGAAAAGCACACGTGTCGACAAATCGACATTACAGAACTGTAATGTATGCGATTGTTGCTTTGATTGCAATAGGTTTAGAGGGCGAGGATTGCGGATTTTGGGACTTTTCTATTGCCATACGATAGACTATCGCTCGCCTAAACAGCCTTGTAGCCACTAAACTCAGCGAATCAGCTCGTCCGTTGAAGAAAGGTACACTGGAGCAAAACCTGCCACGGAACCCCTCCAATAGGGTGCGTTTCCGTTGTTCCGGTTTGGGGGGTACAGCGAGACGACAGGAGATATGTCTACGCAATCCCGCTGCTTCACTCTGGTTCTGGATCGAAATCCGGATTGGCATCGGCGTTTTCGGGAGCACCGGATGTGGTTGGGAAATCGAGCAGGTATTCGTCGTCCGATTCAGAATCACCTGCTAGATCGGCATCATAGCTTTCCAAATTTTCGCGCCAGTTGGCATAGCGGATGGGAAACCAGGCTATTCTCTTACTGACAAGCGTTGCCTTGGAATTCTGGTTTGTTAACTTTTGTTCATCAACATTCGGGGCTTCCGATAGAAATCCGCGCTCGCTGAGCACGCAATCGGCTAGCCAAATGTAGTGATAGTCGGGTGCCAAAAACATGATCGGGCCGGGGCGAAGTCGAGCATCTTGCTCAAGTAATCCCCAGAAATCGCGTGGACCGGGCAGGGTATGCACAGTTGTAAGCAGGAAGGCGGCTAGGGTGTAGCCAGCGAGGCCCCCAAATCCCCAACGGCCAACGGACTCTATCTTACTACTGAACTGCGGCACGGGATCCAAGGTGGAAAAGAACCACTGGAGTAGCACTCCTAAACAGAACACAAAAATAGCCCAAGCGAAGAAAAACCATAGGTATCTACTAACTGCAATATCCGTCTTGGAAAACATGTAGTCCAGGCAGAATTCGCCAACCGGTTCGAACAACGACATGGAAACAAGGCTCGACAATAGTATTGCGAGGAACAGCAATCCGGACTCGATCATCATGCGGCCCGCTACCAGCCGTGTCGTCGCGATGGCGATGACCAGGAAGACCACATCTAGGGAATAGTTTAAGGCGTTCATTAGAAATCAAAAACCCGGTTAAATTCTTCCAACGCTACCTTCCCTTCGCGCACCAGACGCAGACCTTCGTCGACCAGTGTCAGCATGCCGTTTTCACGCGCGAGGGACAAAACGGCTGATGCCCGTGGGTGTTCTTGCATCAGCTCTCGTATGGCAGGTGTTATCGTCAGATACTCAAAAACACCCGTTCTGCGGAAAAACCCGCGACCGTTGCAGTTAGAGCAGACGGGTTCGCCACCGACCGGACAGCGATACAACTCACAATCAAGCCTGTGGAGCCCTCTTGCCTCCAGCTCTTGCAGCATGCGCGAGTCGAGCCGATAAGGGACGCGACACTCCGTACAGAGCGTCCGCACCAGTGTCTGTGACAGCACCGAGCGAAGCGAACCAGCTACATTTTGGAGATCAACCCCCAACTCTCCCATCCGAAGGGCGCCAGCAACGGCGCTATTGGCGTGTAAGGTGGCCAGCACAAGCTGGCCCGTCATGGATGCTCGACAGGCTACTCTAGCCGACTCTTCGTCGCGAATTTCACCGATAAAGATTATGTCAGCATCCAAGCGAAGTACCGTGCGGAGCGCAGCTTCGAAAGTCTGATTCGCGCGAGAATTCACTTCAATCTGGTCCACCTCGGCGATTCTGTACTCGATGGGATCCTCAATGGTAACGATGCTTTTTTCGCTTGTATCAATCGTCCGCAGGCCAGCGCAGGCCGTGGTGGATTTGCCAGCTCCGGTCGCACCTACCACCAGCACCAATCCATGTTTCCGATCGATATCGGCCTTGAAACGTTCCTGGATGGTGACAGGCATTCCGAGTGATGAGAAGTTCGCAAAAGTTGTGGCGGGGTCGAGAATGCGGATACTCAGTTTCTCTCCCCCTTCCGTCCCCTGCGCGCAGACACGAAAGCTGAGCCTGCGATCGTTGACATCGACACTGAAACTTCCGTCTTGAGATTTACGACGATTCGCAATATTTAAATCGCTCATCACTTTGAAAACGTTAATCACTGACTTCCCCAGTTCCATGGGAAGATCCGCGACAGAACGAATCGATCCATCGATCCGCTCCTGTACAACCACGTGGCTGTTTTTGGTGCTGACATGCAAGTCCGTGGCGTAGCTTTCCACAGCATGTCTGATCAGCGAACGAGCCAATTCATAACCGCGAGACCTTTGCACTGCACCGGTATCTTCCCACAGAATGTTGGGAGCGGAGGTCGCTTTTTCAATGATTTTGACTTGGGAAGCCGTCGTTTGTCCCACGAATAGTGGTTCGAACTTTATCGATGTATCGTGCCATTCATTGTCGACGGGAAGCACCAGAAGCTCCCGCCATCGTAGTTTGGGATTAGCGTCCGGCGAGAGGTTTCTGATGCGCTTGTAGATTCCAAACGGGAGTAGGTTGGTCACGAGTAAGATGCCAATAATGGGCACGTACGCGGGAACCAGAAGGGCCAGGAAAATCCCCACCACGCCAATGCTGAACAGACCCAAATGCCATTTTTTGGAAGATTGCTCTCGATCCATGCGATTGCAAAGTAGCAGGACCCGCAACCAAAAAAACAGCATGCTGAAGACGATCAATAATCTCGCCACTCCACCCCGCCGTGTACCTCGAGTGCCCGCTACGGGAGACAATTTAGAATCGATCGAGCTGGCAAGCTGCGAATCCGTCAAACGCGGAAAATCAATCGGTCGTAGTATCGAGCGACGCTCAAATAGCGCTGCGGGCTCCTGCTGAGGAGTCTCAGCCGTTGCCGTTACAACCGACGGGGTGGCGCTCTGCGTTGAAATCTGAACTCCGTGAGTAGCCGGAACTGAGGGCGGATCACTAGGCCACGATCGCGACCAAAGGCAAACAGTGATCAACGCCGTTGAAATTGCCAATCGCGATAGAGTCAGTTGCATAGATGAAGTTAAGTCTAGGGAGCCGCGCAGAATATTAACGATTCAAACCTATGAAGTTGTCTGAGACTGTGGGGACACAGTTAATCCACTGTAATTCATTAAACTTCCGGGAGTGTCAGATCCCCCGTATAGGGCTCGACCTAAATCGACG
>JBGSJT010000102.1:0-9294 GCA_041741715.1 Pirellulaceae bacterium
GGCCTGGGTGAGCTACTGGAACAAGGCTGAGATTCGTGGTGAGAGCGGACTGCGGACTGTAGTTTGGCTCGAAAGTGCAGTGATGGTCAGAGAGGACAACCGCTGGAAAGTCCAACTGTTGCATTCGACCCGTTTGGAAGCGGACAATTACCCGAAGAATATTGAATGGGTTCAGTATGAAGCGACGCCATAACTGTTCCATTTGCGGCGCTACATCGGCCACCGTCGGGCATGGACGCCAAATAGGATTCGCAGAGCTTCCCCAGAGTGCGGATTGGCGAGCGTGTGGGAGCCGGTTTTTCAACGCCCGTCTGTGTGCCATCAGAGAGCAGAAAATCGGCCGCATCAACGTCCGGGGGGATGGTGAGCGTCCCCAACTCGACTCTCCGCAGGTTGTCCTCGAGGCGATGCAACGCGCCAAGGGCCACTTTTTCAGAGCGGGTGACTAGGGAGCGGGTGTACCGCTGACCCTCAAAACGAAAAATGATGCGGAAGGACTTACCGCGTTGTTCGATACTGGCCATGGGTCCGATTCTCGCTTTTGAAATCGGAAGAAGCCAGCGACGCAAGACCAATGCAAAGCCAACGATGTCCCCAGTTTGTCCCCACCCACTAGGACTTTGGGGACAGCGAATTCAGGAAACCCAATAAAAACGCCCAATAGAAAAAAGGTACGGATGAGAGGACTTGAACCTCCACGGGATTACTCCCACTAGGACCTGAAGCTACGAATTCCGCTTTTGGGTTGTGTTGTGCTTGGACTGATTTTGCGTTGCAACTTCTTCCTGGAAAGTAACTTATGAAATGACAACCGTTCATTTACGTTGTACCGACATGGGGCCTGAATTGCCAATCTTGTTCCCAGTTTGTCCCCACTTTTTCGAGAAAAATCCGCACGGCAATAACTGCCTATCAGCGTCGGTTTCAATCACTTGCAAGTAGTCAGATCTCGAAGGTCTCACGCGCTTCCTATTCGCTCCTTGCCGCCCAGCTCAGTTTTTTTCCACTGGATGTGAAAGCTTTATAGCCAGCGATTTTATCCGCGAGACGAGCGTTGTCGGTTTCATGCCTAGGAGTACAGCGGCTCCGTCGTCGCCGTAGATCTTGCCGTTGGTGCGTTTGAGGGCGGCTTGGATGTTGTGAACTTCAAGCGCGCGGAGTTCGGCGACGGTTAGGATTCGCTCTTCAGCCTGTGGTGCGTTCACGATTGACGGTGCCAGCAAGGCCTCGCGGAGATGATCGAACTTGAGTCGACCTCGTTCGGACACAATGCAGGCGCGTTCGAGGACGTGCTGCAACTCGCGAACGTTGCCGGGCCACGAGTATCGTTGTAGGTCTTGGATGTTGGCCATCGTCAACTTGAATCGCGATTGTCCTAGCTGGCGGGCAAATCGCACCAGGAAATGCTCTGCCAACAAAGGGACGTCCTCGAGCCGCTTACGGAGCGGCGGCAACTCAAGGGGAAAGACACTCAGGCGATAGTAGAGGTCTTGGCGGAATCGACCGGCTTCGGCTTCGGTACGCAGGTCGCGATTGGTGGCGGCGATGATGCGAACGTTCACTCTGCGGGTGCGTTCCTCACCAATGCGTTCCAACTCGCCTTCTTGAATCACTCGCAACAGCTTGGCCTGCATGTCGAGGGGTATCTCGCCAATCTCATCGAGAAACAAGGTGCCGCCATCCGCCAATTCGAATCGGCCGATCCGATCGCGTAACGCTCCGGTGAAAGAGCCTTTGCTGTGGCCGAAGAACTCGCTCTCGTAGAGTTCACGAGGGATCGCCGCGCAGTTGACTTTGATCAGCGGACGGCTGGCTCGGCGACTGCAGCGATGGATCTCTCTGGCCACGACTTCCTTGCCTGTGCCGCTCTCGCCAAGAATCAATACGGTGCTGTCCGTATTGGCAACCAATTCGATCTGGCGAGTGATGAGGTTGATGGCTGGGCTCGCCCCAATCAGATCACCGAACGCCGAGTTGACGTTGACCTCCTCTCGCAAGTACTCATTTTCGACTTCGAGGCGACTCTTAAGAGCGGCGATCTCGTCGACCATCCTGGCGCTGGCGATGGCGGCAGCCAAATGGTCAGCGATCATGCGGAACCATTCGAAGCACGTGTTGCCTGGCTTAACACGTGCGAAAAGTGCTAGTACTCCTAACACTTCACCGCGGTGAACCAGTGGATGGCCCGCGAACGATTGGATCTGCTCGTCTTTGATCCATATCGGGTCTGCCGCCCAGGAATGATCAGCACTCACATCGGCGACCTCCAGCGATTGCCCTGTCGTGGCAATGCGACCAACCTTTCGCACTCCCATCGGGAAGCGTCTGAAGTCCCCGTCGAGTCGCGACCAGTTCGTATTGCCCTCGTGGATCGAAGCGCCGCTGCTGGCAACCAGATGAAGACATTGTTCTCGGTCGGGACATTCAGGCGCAAATCTGCATCTCGCACAATCCTCGGGCGGCGTCGGCAGCTTCAACCAGATTCTAGCCAAGGCAACATTTGGATTTGCGGCCAACCGACTGACAGCGAGCGGTAGCAGTTCGGTCAAAAGATGATGACCGGCGAGCTCAAGGAGCAAAGCCTTCGGATCTCGAAGCAGGCCCTCGACTTTCGAATTGTCTGCGGTGGTTTGCATTGAAGCATCGTAGCGACTTTTCGCTGTTGATACAACGAATTTTCGTTCCGCAACGAAATGTCGCTGCGGCGCAAGGGAAGGCTTGGAATTCGTAAGTGCATAATAGGCATGCACTTAAGGCAATTTGGAGTGTGTGGCACGCGAAATGATTAAAGACAGTGCGGATGCGTCAGACTTACTGACGCAAAGACAATCTCTTATAGGGAAGCAAATCATGACACGAATCCAAGCAATCGCCCCAGACAAGGCAACTGGTAAAGCCAAAGAGCTGCTCGATGCCGTCAACGCAAAACTTGGGATGGTTCCCAACATCGCTCGCACAATGGCAAACGCTCCGGCAGTGCTCGAAGGCTATCTGGGACTTAGTGGTGCGCTGGCCAAGGGGACGTTGTCGGCGAAGGTTCGCGAGCAGATCGCACTTACCGTCGCCCAACGCAACAGTTGCGACTACTGCCTCGCTGCTCACACCACCGTCGGCAAGATGGTCGGTCTGACCGAGGAGCAGATTCTTGATGGTCGACATGGCAAGGCCATCGACTCCAGGACGGACGCAGTGCTTAGGCTGGCCGGGCTTCTGGTCGACAACCGAGGCCGGGTATCCGACCGTGAGTTGGAAGAAGCGCGAACCGCTGGGCTCAACGATGCCACCATCGCGGAGATCGTGGCGACGGTCGCGCTCAACATCTTCACGAACTACTTCAATCACGTCGCCGATCCTGAGATCGACTTTCCGAAGGCAGCTCCGCTCAGCCTTGAGGCTGAAGCCTGCAACGTGGGCGAAGCTTGCTGCTCATCCCGCAAGTAGTCCGGGTGTAGCCATTCAAGCGGTCACACATTCAAAACTCACTTTCGAGGTAGTCATGAATTCAACATCCAACGTTTGTCCGCCCTTTGATCACGCCAAGGCCATTGTCAAGGTTCGCGCTGCTGAGAACGCCTGGAACAGTCGCGACCCGTTGCGAGTTTCCTTAGCGTACAGCGAAGATTCGCTCTGGCGCAACCGAGATCAATTCATCCAAGGGCGAGGCGAGATCGTTCGATTCTTGACTGCGAAGTGGGAAAAAGAACTTGACTATCGATTGGTCAAGGAAATGTGGACCTTTAGCGGTAACCGCATCGCAGTGCGGTTTCAATACGAATGGCATGATGTCAGCTCTCATTGGTTCCGAAGCTACGGCAATGAACTGTGGGAGTTCGACGAGCAAGGGCTGATGCGCAGGCGAGAAGCCAGCATCAATGATGTGCCCATCCAATTTCAACAACGCCGCTTCTTGTGGTTCGCACCAGGCGATCGACCGGGTTCCCATACTGGTCTCGGCGGCGTCGAGTAGTTCGTCGTTCGACCTTCGAACGATCGAAGACACACCAATCAACTAAATCCTGATCTCAATAAACAGCAATTATGACTGGAAAAAGAATATGATTCGCTACCACAAAAAAACGATTGCCCTGATCGTCGCATTGGGCTTTTTGAGCACTTCGCTTCTCACAACTTCCGCTTTCGCGCAGTCTCCAACGCCGGCGAAGGCAAGTCGAACGAATGTCGTGCACCACAAAACAGTGAAGGTCGATGGACTCGACATCTTCTATCGCGAAGCGGGACCCAAGAACGCTCCGACGATTGTGCTGCTACATGGATTTCCAACCAGTTCGCAGATGTTTCGCAACTTGATTCCTAAGCTGGCGGACCAATACCATGTGATTGCGCCAGACTATCCCGGCTTCGGACAGAGCTCGATGCCGAATCGGTCGGACTTTGAGTACACGTTCGATCGTCTTGCCACTGTTGTCGATCACTTATTGGAACAGCTCAAAGTCCAGTCGTATGTGCTTTACGTGCAGGATTATGGTGCACCCGTTGGCTTTCGAGTGGCAACAGCGCATCCGGAGAAAGTTCGTGGTTTTATCGTGCAGAACGGCAATGCCTACGACGAAGGCTTGGACAACGACTTCTGGAAGTCGATCAAGGACTACTGGAAGAACCCGAACGATTCAGCCAAAAGAGAGGCATTGAAGGGGCTACTCACTTACGACGCAACCAAGTGGCAATACACTCATGGCGTGCCCGAGGTGGAACGCATCAGTCCAGACGGCCCGGCTCACGATCAGTTCTTGTTGGATCGTGAAGGGAACAAGGAGATTCAACTCGATTTGTTCCTGAGTTACGGAAGCAATCCTCCGCTGTATCCAAAGTGGCAGGAGTACTTCCGCAAGCACCAGCCGCCCATGCTGATCGTCTGGGGTAAGAACGACCAAATCTTCCCAGCTGCCGGTGCCGAACCCTATCGTCGCGACATCAAGCGAGTCGACTTCCATCTTCTCGACGCAGGGCATTTTGCTCTGGAGTCCAACGGCGACGAGATCGCGGGGCTGATTCGGTCGTTTTTGCAACGGGAGCTAAAACCAACGCGTTAGTTCGTCATGCACCCGGCCCGAAACCTACTTTGTCAGAGTAGAATGCGAAGTTGAGGTCGACGGAGCGAAGTGTTTTTGTCTGCTAATGCGGCATGGATGAAATCGAAATAGACGGTCAAGACTGATCATGGGCGGTACCAACAAAGAACGCGATTGTAGTGCTCTTGTTGGCCGCCCTATGGGCGGGCGAATCGATTGCGCCGTGTTTGTAGCTCGACGCCGGAGGCTGAGTCATGGTGCAGCTAATGTTGCACTTGGAGTCGTTAACGGGATCGTGGGAAGTGTTCTGTTCGGAGCCGCGATCCTGCTCGCTACCGAATGGTCGCGCGAGAATTCGATTGGCCTGCTTCATCATTTACCCAGAATATGGCCGGCGTGGATTCAATTCGTGATTGGACTGGTGCTGTTTCATCATTGCAATCTGCGAATCGCTCGCTCCGCCGACGGCGCTCTTCGAGCAGTCTTTGTCACGCCCTGGATGCATTGGGTGCACCATTCAATGTTGCGGGAAGAAACCAACTCCAACTACGGAAGCGTGCTTTCGGTCTGGGACAGGTTGTTCGGCTCGTTCCGATTGCGGACTGAGCCGAGCCAACTTGAATTGGGGCTTTCGGAAGATGCTTCGGAACTGTCTTGGAGAGCGGTCTTGGGCATGTTCCTACGGCCGTTCAGGTGACCGCCTGGATAACTCAACAGCTCGCATCTTGACTTTCGCTCGCTGTAACGGTACCGTTACAGTTACTTGCGTCACCGGTTTAAGCTAGCGAGGTAGTTGATGGAGGTTTCACAAATGAACAATGATTGCCTTTTGCGGTCCGCCTTGGGAGCCAACGCTTTATTTTCATCGACGACTGGCTTGGCAATGGCCGCATTCCCGGATGCGATTGGCTCACTCATCGGCCTTGAGAGTACTTTCCTGCTGACGATCGTGGGCCTTGGTCTGATCGTCTACAGCGTGTATTTATTGGTTCTTGCTCGTGGTGGGATGTTGACGGTCCTATCGCTCATTGCGACGTTCGGTGATCTTGCTTGGACGATGGGAACCTCTGTCCTTTTTGTGGTCGCACCAAGCGTCTTCTCAATCACTGGATGGGCAATAGCGTCCCTCGTCGCAATCATCGTATTCCTGTTCGCTGTGTTGCAACTAGTCGGTATTCGCCAACGCTTTCTCAGTGGAACAAGCGGCACGGCTGAAAAGTATCAGATCTGCTTTGCAATTCCCGTCTCAGTCTCCGAGGATGCAATTTGGGAAGCCATACGTGATGTAGGGAGCATTCATCGATTTGCACGCTCCCTCGTTTCTTCAGACGTCACAGTCCTGCCTGACGAACAGTGCGTGGCAAGGACATGCACCAACATCAAGAACCAACGTTGGACTGAACTGATTCAAGTTGATGAGTCGCAAAAACAACTCCTCGTTCGATTTGACGCAGGTGCGCCAGACTTCCCCTTTCCTGTAAGGTCCATGTCTGGCGGTTGGCGGGTTCTCGATGGTAACGAGGCGAACCGCGCAACAGTTCGAGTTTGGTGGGGTTTTTCACTTAGTAAGGATTGGGCGGCTGCGATCCTGCTACCACTCTTAGAAGTTGGATTGAGGTCACAGATTCGTGGCGTTGTCACAAACATGGAGTCGGCGATTGGCCCGCACCCCGTAGCGGTCGCGACTAGAAGAAAGACTGTATTCGCGATGCGAGGTTGCTAATGGCTGCCGAGTCTGAGAATCCGACAAACCATCCTCCGTCGTATGATGCGATCCTCAAGGCCGCAATCGAGGAATATGTTTTGAATGGCCGCGCGGGTGTTCGTATGGAAGCGGTCGCCGAACGCGCGGGTGTCAACAAGACATTGGTTTACCGTCACTTTGGTGACCGGGACGGTCTGTTTAAGAAGGCGTTGGAGGCAGTATTTGAAGACCGTTTTTCACTGCTAGATCGCCTCCCGATGGATATTTCCAAGCTATTTGATCTTTGGACGAAGAGGTTCGCCAGCGATACGACATTCTTGCGAATGCTGATGCGCGAGGCACTTGAACACGGGGAGAGCGAGCCCGTGCATAAGGAGATTCGGGCTCAGTATTACAAACAGCAAGTCAAACAGATTGAAGCACTTCAGGAAGATGGCGAGTTGCCTGGGGAAATAGAAGCCTCGCATCTATTTTTGATGCTGTCCGCGATCTTGGCTTTTCCATTTCTGCTGCCGCAAATCACAGAGCTTTTGACGGGCCTCAAACCGAGTTCGAAGGCGTTCCAGCGAGACTGGAAGGAAAGCTACAAGGAGTTGATCAAGTGTTTAAAGGAATAACCAATGCGAGAGATTTCGGCTCTTCTTCTGTTCGTTGCGCTTACTCTTTTGGCATCGGGGTGTGCAACGATGGAGCAAATTAGTCCTCGCCAACACTCTAGATTTACCGGCGATGAAAGCCTACCAAATCTCGTATTCATTCATGGTGTTTATCATGACTCATGGGCTTTCGACGAATTCAAGAATTCGTTTCTTCATCGCGGCTATCCGTGTTCCTTAGTTGACCTTCGTGGCCACAAAACTGAGCCACGTGTCAAGCCGAACAGCCAAGTGGGCTACAAAGAATACCTTGCCGATGTCGCGGATACATTGGACGAAATCGAGGGGGGGAAGGTGCTTATCGGCCATTCTCTTGGAGGACTGCTGGCGTTATCGCTATCCGAGCGAAAAGATGTGATGGGAAACGTGTTGATTTCGACGCCGTTGCCTGCTGCCGTACGCAACAAGCAACTGCGACTCGTTGCAGAGCATCCGATCAATTCGACTCGATTTTTGCTGACCGGCAACGCGGCGAGTCTATATCACGACACTCGATTTACTGACCGCTATTTCTTCTCGAAGTACACATCAAACCAGGCTAAGGCGTCTGCACATCAGCGAATCCACAGACAGCACGAACCAGCTCAGCTTTTTCGCGATGTCATGAAGCTGAAATTTGAGAGTTCAGGCCGGGCGTTGCCAACCTTGATTGTTCTTGGCAGTGAGGATCCAACTGTGAATTCTTCAGTTGGCGTTCAACTGCAGAGATTGACAAATGGAACTATCGTCACAGTTCCTCAAGCGGGGCACGACATCATGCTCGAAGACACTTCTGAGGTTGCTGCTAACGCAATTTTGAAATGGTTATCAATGCAGAAATGGTGACGCTTATTTTTGCTTTTGGGGCTCTCCGCGATACAGCCTTGCGATCGTCTGGTCAGAGAAGCCGAAGCGATACGCGATCACGCACATCTGATTGATGATCGTCGTTCTTAGAATGCCTCGCTTGATCCATCGACGAGCAGATGTTTTAACGGGCTTGCTCGCTAGGCCAATGCTGCCGCTCTTGCGCATTCTGGCGACCAGCTCGTAGTCTTCCATGATTGATATCTGCTTGAATCCGTTCTGTGCATAGAAGTCGGCGGATCGAAAGAACAAAGCTTGATCCCCGTAAGGCATCTGCAGTAGCCGTGAACGGAATGCGACGCCCCTTTCGATCATTCTCAACGCAATTCCTGGGGCATCGATTTCCAATGGGAATGCTCCACAGGCGACGGGCGTTGCGAGAACACGCTCGACCTCTAGTCGGTAGTCGGCAGGTAGTCGCGTGTCAGCATGGAGAAACAGTAGGTGCTCGCCCGTGGCAATGGCCGCACCAGCGTTCATCTGATTTGCACGCCCCGGATTACCAACAAAGACTTTGCAGCCATGTCGCTGGGCAATCTCGACTGTATGGTCGGAGCTTCCCGCGTCGACGACGATCACTTCCAAATTATCGCGAGGCTTGCCAACGGAGTCGAGAGTTGCCTGCAGATTCATTTCTTCGTTGATCGCTGGAATGATGACGGAAAGCTTTCCTGGTTCAGTCTGGAACGGCAGCAGATGACACTCCGCGCCTCGCCGTAGCGGCAACAAGTCTTCTGGATAATCGACGTCCGGTAGATTCCGTAATTGATGGACGCGTAAGTTCAACGCAAGAGTTTTGTGCAGGGTTTGCTCCAAGACCTTCGCTGTGCTCCAGTCGATCTCGGCAAATAGAGACGCTTGGTCAGCTTTGAGGCTAATCAAGTAGTAGCCTCCATCGTGTGCCGGCCCGATGACAACGTCGTAACTTTCGAGTTGTTCGAAAGCAGATTTCAAATCATTTGACGTTAGGCTAGGACAATCGGTACCAATCACAACAACGCGTTTGGCTCCAACGTCAAATGCAGCCTTTGTTGCAAGTTGCAACCGATCGCCCAAC